>JAFQBE010000038.1 GCA_017416765.1 Clostridia bacterium | reverse complement strand
TATAAATTTATATAAATTTATATTTGCATATAAAAACCGTTGGCTTACTCATCCGTATTTTTCGGAAGAGATTTTTAAAAATTCGTCTAGTTTTTTAGACCATATTGATTGTTTTGATCATTAATACAAATAAAAACATTATCTGCTATTATTGACAAAACAAACTCTCAGTTTTATAATTTTCAATATTGCGAAACTTTTTTCAGTTTATTAAGGAGCAAAATTTATGAGCAAATCAGTCCTGCCTGCAGGCTACAAATCAACACTTTCCGTACACGATACGCAGATAGCCATAGGCTTTATCAAGTACGCATTCAATAAAAAGCTCTGCAAAGCGCTCAACCTCAGCCGCGTTTCAGCGCCGCTGTTTGTTGAAGCATCAACAGGCTTTAACGATGACCTGAGCGGTGTTGAGCGTGCAGTTGCTTTTGATATCAAGGAAACCGGTTCTATTGCGCAGGTTGTTCATTCACTTGCAAAGTGGAAGCGCTATGCGTTATATAAATACGGCTTTGAGCCCGGCGAAGGCATTGTTACGGATATGAATGCTATCCGCCGCGATGAGGAAATGGATAACCTTCATTCAATTTATGTTGACCAGTGGGACTGGGAAAAGGTTATCACCCGTGAACAGCGCAATGTTGAATACCTCAAGGAAACTGTTTGTGCAATTGTAGGCGCGGTCTGCGATACGCTTGACGAAGTGAAGAATATGTACCCCGGTATTGATGTTGAACTCAACCGCGAAGTAAAATTCATCACAACCTACGAGCTTGAAGAAATGTATCCCGATTTCACTTCAAAACAGCGCGAAAATGCCGCCGCAGAAAAATATGGCACGGTTTTCATCATGCAGATTGGCGATTTGCTTAAAAGCGGCGAAAAGCATGACGGCAGAGCCCCCGACTATGACGATTGGAAGCTCAACGGCGATATACTTTTCTACAATAAGGTTCTCGGCTGTGCTATAGAAATTTCATCAATGGGTATTCGTGTCGATGCCGATTCGTTGCGTGAACAGCTTGACAAAGCGGGCTGTCCCGAGCGTGCAGAGCTTATGTTCCATTCTCTGCTGCTTGACGGTACGCTTCCCCTTACAATGGGCGGCGGCATCGGTCAGTCACGCCTTTGCATGCTTATGCTCGGTAAAGCCCATGTCGGTGAGGTTCAGGTTTCCGTCTGGGACGAAACAACACTTGCACTCTGTAAAGAAAACAGCGTAGAATTGCTTTAATCAACATATAAGGAGTAACTATCCATGAAACATTTACTTAAACTTTCCGACCTTACAAAGCAGGAAATCACAGAAATTCTTGACCTTGCTGACCAGCTCAAATATGCCAAGAAAAACGGCATTGAGCATAAATACCTTGCCGGCAAAACACTCGGCATGATATTCCAGAAATCCTCTACAAGAACCCGCGTTTCATTCGAGGTAGGTATGTATGACCTTGGCGGCAGCGCACTCTTTTTAAGCTCACGCGATTTACAGATTGGCCGCGGCGAACCTGTTGAAGATACTGCACGCGTTCTTTCCCGCTATCTTGACGGTATCATGATCCGTACCTTTGACCAGGAAGAGGTTGAAACCCTTGCAAAGGTCGGCTCAATTCCGATTATCAACGGTCTTACAGACTATTGCCACCCCTGCCAGGTGCTTGCAGACCTTATGACCATCCGCGAACACAAGGGCTCACTTGAGGGTCTGAAGCTTTGTTATGTCGGCGACGGCAACAACATGGCTAACTCCCTTATTGCAGGCTGTATCAAAATGGGCATGAAGGTAAGCATTGCCTGCCCGGACGAATATCAGCCCGACGCTGAGCTTATGAAGTGGGCAAGCGAAAACGGCGAATTCTGCTGCACAAGCGATATTGAAAAGGCTGTTAAGGATTCTGATGTTCTTTATACCGATGTATGGGCTTCCATGGGTCAGGAGGGCGAAGCAGAGGAAAGAAAGAAGATATTCAAAAACTACCAGATTAATGATGCTGTTATGGCTCTGGCACACGAAGGAGCAATGGTTCTCCACTGCCTGCCCGCACACCGTGAGGAAGAAATTACCGCAAAGGTATTTGAAGAGCATGCAGCCGAAATTTTTGACGAAGCAGAAAACAGACTCCATGCACAAAAGGCAGTTATGGTCAAGTGTATGGGCGGCGATGCTGAATAATTGAAAAGTAACTTTCTCTTTCATTTTTTCGGTCTGCTTTTCCCTGCGCGCTGTCCTGTATGCGATGAAGTTACCCAACGGCGCAGCCGCCTTTGCGAAGCTTGTGAAAAAACCGTTGAAAGAATAGAAGAACCCTGCCCGGGTTGCGGCAGGGAAAAAAGCGAATGTATGTGTTCGCGTTCGGATTTTAAGCTGCAGCTTGTTGCACCTTTCGTTTACAAGGATGACCTTGCTTTGGCTATAAGACGCTTTAAATTCAACGATGAATTAATTTTAAGCGAATATTTTGCTAAAGAAATGTGTGCTGCCGTTTCAAAAGAATACCCCGAAAAGAAGTTTGATTTTGTAACCTGTGTTCCGCTTACAAAGAAAAAGCGGAATAAACGCGGCTACAATCAGTCCGAGCTTCTGGCTAAGGACTGCGCAAATCTGCTCGGAACAGTTTTTGAAAATGCACTCATAAAATCTCGCGACACAACTGACCAGCACGAACTAAAGGCCAAGGAAAGGCTTAAAAATCTTAAAGATGTTTTTGAAGTAAACAAAAGCGTTGAAATTAAGGGCAAAACCGTATTGCTGTGCGACGATATAAAAACTACCGGTGCAACACTTTATGAATGCCGTAAAGCGCTGATTAAAGCAGGCGCAAAAGATGTTTGCTGCGTATGCATAGCGGTTGTTCCCGAAAAGCTGATAAACGATTAAAAACGCTCACGACAAAAATTCGTGAGCGTTTGGTTTTATTCTGTTTCTCTATCCATAAATACTCTTGAACCTGTTGCACCCATCTGACCCTGATATTTTCCGTTGTAAGGGTTGAGTGCATGGTCATCCATTTCAGCAAAGACGAGCTGACCTACTCTGCGACCCGCTTTAAGCTCAATAGCACAGCGGTTTGCGTTGAAAAGCTCAAGTGTAATTTCGCCCTTGAAGCCGGGGTCAACCCAGCCTGCATTCTGGATAAAAAGCCCCATCCTGCCAAGCGAGCTTCTGCCTTCAACAAAAGCGGTGAGGTTATCGGGCAGTTCAAAATATTCCATGGTTGTTGCAAGCACAAACTGACCGGGTAAAAGAATATATGTATCTGTCTGAATGGTTTTGTAATTAATCTTCTCTTCAAGATTTATAATGCCTGTTGAAGAATCCTCAACAATGCTGAAGGTATTACCAAGGCGCACATCAACACTTGCGGGCTGAATCTGCTCCGGCTCAACAGGAGAAACAACAAGCGTCTTTTCTTCAAGCATTTTCATTATGGTTTTATCCGATAAAATCATTATAAATTCCTCCGCATTCGCATTTGTTAATATTATATATGATACCATAAACAATGGCAAGTTAAGAAATTGTAAATTATAGCTTGTTGTGATAATTTGAAAACGGAAAGATAAAAATAAAGGGTCGCTTCGGTTTGAATTAATACGAACCTTTACAGTGTAACATTCTATAAAACACAGCCATAATTTTTTAAAAAATTTTAAAAAAACACTTGACTTTTCCGCTCATAATGGATATAATAATTTTCGTTGTTGGGGAATAGTGTAACGGTAGCACGACAGACTCTGACTCTGTTTGTTGGGGTTCGAATCCCTATTCCCCAGCCAAAAGGCATCAACCAAAAGGTTGGTGCTTTTATTTTTTTATCAATCTTTAGTGGTTAAACAGAATAGGGATTCGAACAGCGAAGGGTATTCGCTGTAAGGCGAACAAACTCTCCGGTGGAGAGTTTGCCGAGTCGCAACGAACGCAGTGAGGCGATAAAAATCCCTATTCCCCAGCCAAAAGGCATCAACCAAAAGGTTGGTGCTTTTATTTTTTTATCAATCTTTAGTGGTTAAACAGAATAGGGATTCGAACAGCGAAGGGTATTCGCCGTAAGGCGAACAAACTCTCCTGTGGAGAGTTTGCCGAGTCGCAACGAACGCAGTGAGGCGATAAAAACCCCTATTCTCCAGCCAATTAACATAAAAAAATGGACAAACTGTTGGAATACAACAGCTTGTCCATTTTTCTTTTGCTTTGATGAACGGTGACGAAGCTAAAAGAAACTAAATATTAATTCCTTGTATTGCATTCTCGTACAAGAATAACTTCATAGTGTCGCTTGTGCCGGTGTTGTAGTAGTCTAACAGTAGAACATTAAACTGCTCCATGTATTTATCGGTAACGGTTAATATGCCTGCTCCTGCTTCAACCAGAATCTTGTTAGCCAGCGTTAAACTTGTACGCTTGTTTCCGTCCCAAAAGAACTGACCTCTTGCGCCCCACACAAAAGCATTCAAAGCCTTTTCTGTTGCTGTTGTATCAGCGGTAAGGATTTCTTCAAGCTCTTTTTTTGTTTGTTCCTGCTGTGGTATAGGCGGCATATAGTCAGTGCCGGAGATGCAGACAGTTCCCGTGCGGAGTTTGCCCCATTCTAACGCTTCATTTCGTGCTATATACTCATTGAGTTTGCACATATATTCGAGCGTTACAGGTTCGTTAATAGTGTTTAATAGATGCTTCCATGCATCACGCATATTTAAAATTGCCTGTATATCGTCAAGCTGAACAGTCGGAACATTTACACCGTTTAATATGGTTTTGGTCTGCGGGAATGTTACGGCTCTGTTTTCCATCTTCATTCCGCAATATACATTTTCATCCCATTTCTTTTTTGCAAGAAACAGGCTTTGTTCCGGTGTTAATTGGTATTTATCGGTAAAAGCCATGTTTATTCCTCCGTATCGGTTTTATTCTATCTTATTTTTTAATGTAAAAATTCAAGAATGTCACCCGGTTGACACTCCAACAATTCGCAAACCTTAGAAATATTTGTCCATGAAATAGGTTTTTTCTCTCTTAATGATTGTATAACACCTTCTGCAAGGAGTTTGTTCTTTCTAAGCAGAGTAGTATTATATCCCTTTTCTTTTAAAGCAGCAAGTATATCTGTTTTGTACGCAAGCGGCAATAAAATCACATCCTAAAGAGTAATTTATAAAAATTTCTTTGTCTAATATCCACACTATACCACAACAGTACACAGAAATCAATGCAAAAGTCACTCAAAGCTCTATGTAAATCTTCGTTGATGTCACTTGTTTGAAAACACACAGGAAACGATGTATTGTATAGGCAAATCAAAAGAACAACTTCCAATGCTGCTTTAAATCAAGGAAACAAAAATAATGTCAACACATAAAATGAAAAGCAAATTAAGAAGTTGCAAAAATCCTTGAAGTCTGACATTATTGCAAATTTTATTTCCTAATGATATAATTATTTTAAAAATAAAAATTCGTTAAGGTGATATTAATGCAGAATCAAGACATATTTGATTTAATCAAAAATAAATATTTAAACAATAATAAAGAAGATGTACTGCATCATGTAGAAAACGTTGCAGATATTGCAGTCAAGTTAGCAAAAGTATACAAGCTGGATATTGTAAAGATAAAACTTGCTGCACTTCTTCACGATATTAGTGCAATAATGACTCCGCAAGAAATGTACAAATTTGCAAAAGCACGTGGTTTAGAAATAGATCCTGCAGAAGAAAAATATCACTCCCTTTTGCATCAAAGAGTTTCAAAAATAATTGTGCAAGAAGAATATGGTATTACCGATTTAGATATATTAGGCGCGGTTGAATGTCACACAACTTTAAAGAAAAATTCAAGTATTTATGACAAGATAATATTCATTGCAGATAAAATTTCTTGGGATACAAATTTTTCACCTTTATTTGATGATTTATTAAAAAGCGGAACTATAGATTCCTTGGATAAAGCTTGCTACTCTTATATAAAATATCAATTTGAGAACAACCTGTTGGTAATGCCTCACAAATGGATAATTGATGCTTATACAGAATTAAGTAACGCATAATAACAAAATCGAAAATATTCAGCGGCACACTTTTGAAAAGCGTGCCGCTTGATTTATTTAAGCAATTTATAATTTTCCCATTTGCCGAAGAACAGGTAGATGCATGCCGGTATGCCTGTGCCGAAGGCAGCAAGACCGTAGCCGAGGAAGAAGCCGTAAAGCCCCATATTCATTACGATTCCGAAAAGGTAGCTCAAGCCTACACGCAGTACAAGTGCATCCGTCAAACCGAAGGCGAGGGTTATTTTTGCGTTTCCTAGTCCACGCAAGAAGCCAAAGCCTGTACGCATAAGCGTCATTGCGGGGAAGCTCCACACAATTGCCGAAACAAACACCGAGGAAAGCGCAATTACAGCGGGGTCATCGGTAAATATTGCGTAAATCTGCTCGTGGCAGGTAAGCAGAAGCAGGGCAAACAGCGCATAGAATACCGCGCAATAGCCACCCGTTGTAAGCGAAATTTTAATCGTGCGCTTTTTGTTGCCTGCGGCTATATTCTGCGCACACATTGTTGAGGACGCAAAGGCTATGCCCTGCGTAATTTTATTTACAATATCGTCAACCTTTATACCTACGCCGAATACTGCCGAGGCCGCAACGCTTACATCGTTTACAAGGCTGTTTACAAACATCATGGAAAGGTTTACCGCGCAGGACTGTGAAGCATAGGGAATACCCAGCTTTATCAGCAGCCTTGCACTTTCCACGCTCGGTTTAAGCGTTTTTGTGTTTACTTCAAAGCCCAGATTATTGCGCCGCACAACAAGAAAAACTACCGCCGCAACAAACGAAAACGCCTGACCGATTATTGTTGCAAGTGCGGCACCCATAGTGCCCCAGCCAAGATTGCGGATAAAATAAATATCCAGCACTACATTAATTGCCGAAGCAATAAGCACAAATATAAACGGGTGTCTGCTGTCGCCCATTCCCCTGAATACGGCAGAAACCATATTGTAGCCGTAGGAAAAGAATATACCTAAACTGCACACAAGCGTATAATCCCACGCATATTCAAATGCTTCTGCGGGAGTGTTGAGCAAATTAAGCACATTTCTGCCAAGCAAAAGCCCAACCACGCACATAACAACCGAAAAGCCCGTAATTATTGCAAAAAGTGTTGATATAACCGAGCCGATTTTTTCGCGCTCATTTTTACCGATATACTGCGCAATAAGCACCTGACCGCTGTTTGAAAAACCAAGTGCAAGCATGGTCATAAAGGTAAAAATCTGGCTTGCGGTTGAAACGGCGGACAAGCCTTCGCTGCCGACATATTTGCCGACAACTATCATATCTATAAGTGCATAAAGCACCTGTAAGCCGTTTGAGAGCATAAACGGCACAGAAAACTTTAAAAGCTGTGTGCTTATTCTGCCCTTGGTATAATCGGCTATTATTTCCTTTGCCATTTATTCTTCACCGCCCTTTTATTTACCTGCAAACCTTCTGCCAAGCTCGCTTTTAAGGTATTCTTCGGTTGTACCGAAAAATTCAACCGAGCTGCCTATATGCAGAATTTTATCCGAATATTTTACTGCACCCGCAATATCGTGCGATACCATAATTACTGCTACACCGCGGTTTTTGTTCAGCGCGTGTATTGATTCGTACATTTCGCTTGAAACAAGCGGGTCAAGACCCGTTACCGGTTCATCAAGCAGCAACAGCTTCTGCGTTGCACAAAGTGCGCGCGCAAGCAGCACACGCTGCTGCTGACCGCCCGATAAATCGCAATACGGTCTGTGGTGAATTTCCTGAATACCAAGCTCATGTATTGCATCGTGTGCCTTTTTCTTATCTGCGCGCGAATACATACCGAATAGCTTTCTGCCGCCTGTACAACCCGAAAGCACAACCTCATGCACACAGGCAGGAAAATCGCGCTGTACAGCAGTCTGCTGCGGCAGGTAGCCGACGGTTTTGCGCGTTACACCGCAGCCGAAATCTATACTGCCCTCTTTCAGCCCAAGCAAACCTGCTATACCTTTGAGCAGAGTTGTTTTGCCCGAGCCGTTTTCGCCGACAATGCTCAGCCATTCGCCCTGCTCAAGCGAAAAGCTTACATTTTTCAGCACTTCCATGCGTTCATAGCTCATTGTTAAATTTTTTACTTCTATCAGCTTTTCCATTATTTAACACCCAAAGCAACTTTTAAATTTTCTGCATTTTTTTCCATGAGCGAAAGGTAGGTTTCTCCGGAGTTAAAATCATCTGCAGAAAGATTGTGGCAGGAGTGAAGCTCCAGCACCTCTACCCCCGTCTGCTGTGCCACAGCTTCGGCAACCTTGCGGTTTGAAAGCTCTGCGCAGAATACTGCGGGAATATTATTCTCCTTGACTTCGTTTGTAATTTTTACTATTACTGCGGGGCTTGGCTCGGTATCTGCCGTGCAGGAATCGAACGCCGCCACATACTCCAAGCCATAGCGTTTGCAGAAATAATGCATGGCAAAACGGTCACACATTATTATTCTTTTACGCTGTGCCGATGCCGCTATTTCGTCTATATTTTTGTTTAATTCGTCGAGTTTTGCAAGATATGTTTCTTCATTAGCTTCATAGAAAGATGCGTTTTCAGGGTCAATTTCGCAAAGAACAGCGCAAATTTCACGCGTAATCGCCATTGCGTTTACAGGGTCGGTCCATACATGGGGGTCAACAGAGTGTTCACCGCCATGGTTATGTCCGTTTTCAACTGCGGAAAGCTCCAGCCCTTCAGAAACATTGAGTACGGTAACATTTTCTTCAAGCGATGAAATAACATCGTTTGCCCAGCTTTCCATCAGCTCTCCGGTATAAATAAACAAATCACATTCATTTATTTTAACCATATCAACAGGGCTCGGGTCGTAGCTGTGGCTGTCCGTACCGGGGGTTAAGAGCAGAGCGATTTCTGCCTTATCTCCTGCTATTTCGCGGGCAAAATCGTACTGCGGAAATAGTGTGCAGACAATTTTCAGCGAACCGCTTCCATTTTTTTGTGGCTTTTCTTCTACCTTACACGCGTTAAAACCGACGCACAGGCATACGCAAAGCACAGCGGCTATAATTTTTATCAGCTTTTGCATTTTTCACACACTCCGCAAATTGTAATTTTTTCTGTTTCAACGGTAAAGCCGTGATGTTCAAAAATATGGTGCTGCATTTCATCAAGATAATCGCACTCAACATGTAGCAAATCGCCGCACTTGGTACACTTTAAATGGAAGTGGTTTTTGCAGCTCTCTCCACCGGCATATTGGTAACAGCAAACCTTACCGTCGTCCGCTACAAAGCGGCGCACCATCCCCTCCTCAACCAAGCGGTCAAGGCGGCGGTAAACCGTAGCTTTGCCAAGCTTTTCACCCATCATGGCAAGCTCGTTTTCAATCTGTGCGGCGGTAAAATGTCTATCGCCGTTGTTTTCAAAAAAGCGGAGCAACGCTTCACGCTGTCTTGTGTTATATTCGGTCATTAAAATTAATCCTTTACAAACAAAACTACGATTTGAAACTGAAACTCAATTTCAAATCGTAGTTTATTATATCACTTTATTCTGCTTTGTCAATCAGAATTTGTCAAATTCACGGCAAAAGCGCGAAACCGGAAAACCGACAACATTAAAGTAGTCGCCTTCAATTCCTTCAACAAGAACGCAGCCCTTGCCCTGAATGCCGTAACTGCCTGCCTTATCCATAGGTTCACGCGTTGCAACATAAGCATTAATCTGTTCATCAGAAAGCTCACAGAAATTCACCTTTGTACACTCGAAAAAGCCTTTTTCCTTTTCGCCGTTCACAAGATAAACACCTGTATAAACTTCATGCGTGTTTCCCGAAAGAGCTTTGAGCATATCGGCTGCATCCTGCTCACTTTTGGGCTTGCCCAGAATTTTACCGTCAAGCACAACAACGGTATCCGCGCCGACTACTGTTCTGCCGTTATACTTTAATGCAACAGCTTTTGCCTTTTGTGAGGCTAAGCTTATAACCAGCTCATGCGGTTTAAGTTCAGGGTCAATAACCTCATCAACAGAAGAAGTCACAACATCAAACTCAAAGCCTGCAAGAGTAAGCAGCTCTTTCCTTCGCGGCGAAGCCGAAGCTAAAATCAACCTATCGCTCATTCAGCTGCACCGTTAAATTCCAACTCTGTCCAGACTGCGAAATGGTCGGATGCATAGCTTTCGTACGCATCAAACTTATGGGCAGTAAAGCCGTCTGTGAAAATATAGTCAAGAATCGGCATATCCGGTGTAACCTTTTCAAAATCGGTATATGTCGGGGAATTATCTGTTACAGGAGCCGTAACTCTTGTATCCGCATAGCCTGCATCTGTATATGTGCTGTAGACAGACGAATCGGGAGTTACATTCATATCACCTGTTATAATTACAGGGATATCAAAGCTCTGTGCCTTTTCTACAACGATTTTTGCCTGATTTATCTGAGCTTCTTCGCTTACATGGTCGAGGTGTGTGTTGAGGAAGGCAAAGGTTTTCCCGTCGCTCTTTCTTTCAAAAACAGCCCATGTGCATATACGGTAGCACGCAGAATCCCAGTTGCTCGAAGGAACATCGGGAGTAAGCGACAGCCAGAATGTGCCGCTGTCTAATACATTGAATTTATCCGGCTTATAGAAAATTGCAGCGTATTCACCTTCGTCACTGCCGTTATCTCTGCCGACACCGATGTAATCATACACACCTTCAAAGCCCATGTTGAGGTACTGCATCCATTCGGGTGTAGCTTCCTGTGTGCCGATAATATCGGGGCTTACATCGGCAATAACCGCAGTCAGCTCCTTAATACGCTTAATCGGCTCCTTAAAGCGGAGATTGTAGGACATTACACGAAGCTGTTCTTCAAGCTGTTCATAGCAAAGGCTCATTTCGCTTACAACAGGATAGTGGTCGGAGGAATATTTTCCGTCTACCTTGCCGTTAAGCACCTTATAGGATTTTACATATGCATCACCGTCTGAAACGAAGATATAATCAATAGGTGACCTACCGTTATAAACATCGTTCATGCCAAAGTTGTGGTATGTTCCGATATCCATAGTGGATTTTGCAATACGCTTTGTATCGTTAAAGCCGCCTGCACGCATAGCGTTGTAGGGCTTTGTACCTTCATCACAGTTGAAATCGCCCGTAACAACTACAGGAATATCGCCGACTGCGTTTGCCTTTTCAACTATAAGTTCTGCGCTGTTTTTGCGTGCGTTGCTGCCGATATGGTCCATATGCGCATTGAAGTGTGCGTAGCGTTTGCCGCTTTCCTTATCTTCAAGCACAGCCCATGAGCAGATGCGCTTGAGCATCGCATCCCAACCGCGTGAGGGCTTTTCCGGTGTTTTGGAAAGCCAGAATGTGCCGCTGTCGATAAGATTGAACTTATCCTTCAGATAGAAAACGGGAGAAAATTCGCCGCCGTTTTCGCCGTCATCCCTGCCGACACCTACATAGGCATATTCGGGCATGGCTTCGCTGATTCTTGTAACCCATGCGTAATCCGCCTCCTGCAGACCGAATGAATCGGGCATTTCGCTGCGAATTGTTTTAACAACGCTTTCCGTACGGTTTTCGGGTGAGCTGTCACCCGCACCTGCAATGTAGACATTGTAGGTCATAATTTTCACATCAAGCGTTTCGCCCTTGGGTGCGTTATAAATGTTTGCCGGCAAAGGCAAAGAAAACAACATACTGATAATTATTGCAAGTATCTTGTTATAAATTGAAGTAAAAAAAGCAATAATTGCTTCCATGTTTCTATATTCCTCACTTTCACGAAGTAAAGCTAAAGCTATACAGCGTGCCGAAAATTCGACACGCTGTAATGTTTTGTTTAAGGTAGATTATTTGTTTGTGTAAGGTACGATATCGCCGTAAACCTCGATGATTTCACCGTCAGCTGTTTCTACAACAGCGTATGCCCTTGCCCATACTGTTTCCTGAGCGGAAACAGAAACGTTAACACTGTATGTACCGTAAGGTGCTGTGCTTGTTGAAGTACCCTTTGCAGTGGAAACGCCGCCAAGTACAAACGAATCTTCGTTTGCAGCGATAGACTGTGTTCTTGTAACAATTATACCTGTTTCGTAAAGAATATAATCATCGCCGATTGAACGCTGCGAGTAGAAGCTTACCTTACCTGATGAAGCATCATATCTTACATCAGCTATTCTGATTACAGGCTCAACAACAAGGCTTGAACCGTCACCGTAAACGGGTGTCAGAACAACATTCTTGATGCAGTTGAATGCATATGCTCTGTCGTAAGAAACGATATCCTTTGTTTCTTCGTCAATCCAGTAAAGGAAATCTTCGCCTGCATCGTTCATTGCAGAAGCGTTAATTGTTACAAGCGGTCTCTGGTTGCCAACTGCTGTGTAAGTACCTGCACCGCTTACAGTGTAGTTACCTTCGGTAAGCTCAACTGTATATTCGGCGTTGAGTGTGTAAATCGGTCTTACAACAACAATATCTTCTTCACTTGCAATAACTTCTGCCTTGCTCATTGCCCAACCCTTGAACTCGTGGTCAGGAAGTGAGGGACCGAGCGGTACAATATAATCGTTGTTACCATCTCTGAGTTCAACAGACTTGATTACGTTACCTGCGTTGTTGACATAGACTACATACTTGTATTCAGATGTCATGCAAAGGCTGTTTGTGAAGTATGCGTCGTAATCAACCGCAGCAACTGCTGTGAAGCTCATTTCTTCATTGACATTAAGAACTCTATTTGTAACATCATTCTGCCAGTAGTAGAACTTGGAGTTGGAATCAAGTGAAGTTGCCTTGATTGTTACCTTTGCACCGTAGGGGATATTAACTAATTTGAAGTTGGAAACATTTGCAGGTGCAGCACCACTGTATTCCAATACAATCTTGCCGTTACCTACAACCGAAAGTGACAGCGGAACTGTTTTGAGTGTTGCATCGAATGTGTATGTAACGCCCATTTCTTCGTATGCGCCATCTACCATTGCATATACCTTGTAGCTGTGCTGGCCTTCGGTAAGCTTATAGTATGTTTCCCAACCAATTGTACCGTCTTCATAATCGTACATAATTGTACTTGCGGGTTTGTAAACGGTTTCTTTATTGTCTGCAAGGTTAACGACCTTAATCTGAGTAACATTGTCCTTTGTGACAATAATATGGTCGATATACTTGTTAGCAATTACATTGCCCTCAACTTCAGCATCTATAACAGATGAGCTGATGCCTGTGTTGATTGTAACTACTATATCGCTGTTAAGTGAGAAGGTTGCTTCTTCGTCTTCAACAACTGTAATTTCAACATTACCGTTTGCATCGGCAAGAACCGAGGGAGCGGTTACATTACCTGCGGTATCGCAAGCACCAACCTGGTATTCCTTACCGGGTACAAGTCCGTCAACTGTGAACTTGTTGCCGCTTACCTGTGCAACCATGACACCGTCAGCGTTTTCGTAAACGTTTACATCGCTGTTTTCCTTAACGGTAATGCCCTGAGCGAATACAAGGTCTGTGCCTTCTTCAACAGTTACATCGTCCGTAGCGTTAAGGGTAATTGCTGCGCTGTTAGTCTGTACAGAAGCAGTCTGCTCACCGTTCTGCCAGATACCGACTGTTTCAAGACCTGAACCGCCCTGTTCAACAATCGTTGCCGTACCTGCACCGTTTGAATTAACTTCAGGAGCCTTGCCGTCATAACTGGTAACTTCCATGATTCTGTTACATACATTACCCCAACGGTCAACAACGTGAACAAACACGAGGTCACCATTCTCAAAATCACCGTTAAGACCCTGAGACCAGTACTGATATGAACCGAAGCGTGCAAAACTGCTGTATTCTTTAATTTCAGCAAAATGTTTTTCTGTCATGGTCGTGAGCAGCTTTGTCTTTGCAAGAGTTGCTGCAGCATAATCCATTGACCAATCCTTGAGTACGATCTGATCTTCGGTTAAATCCGGATATTTAGCCTTAATATTATTTAATTTTCCTGCTTCATAAACTTCGTAAACTTCACTGTCCTTTTCTCTATCAAGCACATAAGCAAAGCTACCGGTGTTCATCTGACCGAAGTTCGGGTCATAGTAAATCGGACCCTTAGTAAGGCTGTCATCGTCAGTCGTGCTTTCACCGATTATGTGGTTGGGATAAATCCAGTTTACAAAGCCATCCTTGTTTTCATCGATAAGTTCCCAAGCCTTGATGTTCGGGAACGATCTCTGAAGACCGAATATATTCTGCCATGTACCCTTCTGACCTTCGATGTTGTTTGTAACAAAGGAAGCGTTACCGCCATGTGCTGCGGTGAGAGCAGTGCCTGTATGGTCGATACCCTCATCGTTACCGTCAGCCGGCATTGTGTTTCTGTAGTAGACATAAACCGAAACCGTGTTGGGTGCTGTGCCATCATTAGTCAGCTTAACAACCTCACCGTTAGCAAAGGTAATTTCTTTTACCTTATTATCTGTCGGAGTTGTATCACCTTGAACTACACTCTGACTTGCGCCTGAGTCTGAAACTGTAAGCTGATACAGAACAGCCTGCTTCTGATCACCGGTTGCAGAGAATGTGGGTGCAAGAATTGCAAACAACGATGAGTTTTCATCATATGACGAAGCCGAAGCATCTTTATATGTCTGCGCACTGTGCTGCGTTGATGAGGTTACAACGCTGCTATCAATACCATTAAATGTCGTTTCATTATTCTCTGAAACAAACTTTGTACCTGTAATAATGTTTGCTGTAGCGTCGGCTGTACGCTGTGCGGTTGCACTAAGTTTTTCAGGCTTTGATGTAAGCGGACTGCCTGTAATGCCAAGATCCTGAAGATCAATAGCTATTCTGGGGTTAAGCTCGTTAGTATAAACTACAAGCGAATAACCCGACTTAACCGGCATTATAAATGTACCTGTTTCAGGTAAGCTACCTTGTGCAACGGCAGCATCTGCATTAGCAATTGCAGCAACATTGTAGTACATCCTCATTGATTCAGGTGTTGTGTCAACCGTCATCTTGGGTGCTGCAGTATCAGCCTTGAATTTCAGGTTAGCTATAGCATCATTGATAGCCTTTGTTTTAGCATCAATATCGTTCTGAGATCTGATATCAAGACCGGTTTTCAGTACTAATGTTTCGCCATCCTCACCGGGTAAATAGTAAGCATCCTGTGCTGCTTTAATTGCTGCCTGAAGTGCATCCCATGCTGCTTTACCCGTTTCTGATACAACATCATAATCATCAGGATCTTGTGCCAATCCCCTGTTTACCGCTGCATCAAGTGCATCCAATTCAGCATCTTTAAGCTTAAGAGCCATAATAGCTTCTTTTACAGCCTGATATGCTTCTTCAATCTGTTCGTTTGATGTAGCGCTGGTATAAATTGTACCTCTGTGACCTGTTTCATTTGTGTCTGTGTCGAAATCAAGTTTAAACTCATAATCATCAGCTTCAGACTGAGAGTGAAGAGTTGCAGTAATAACATTTTTGTCGTGCATTGTATCAACGACAAATTCAAGTGATTCCGGTGTATACCATTCATATTTGTAGAAAGTGTAACCGGAAAGGCCATGAAGAGTAATGAAATCAGCTGCATTAGCGCTCAGACCATATTTCTCTGTTTCAGTTTCGTAGTTCTTATAGAATGCTTTAACCAAACTGTTCAGTTTCTCATAGTTTAGAGCCGTAAGTTCAAGCTTGGCTATAAGGTCAATTAACTGTGCCTTGAGGCTCTGGTTTTCTTTTGTATATGGTCCGTTAACTTCATCAGCGCAGTCAATGGTTTTCTGAGTTGTCAATGAGGCATATTCATTCAACAAGTTGGTGTAGAAATTCAGGTACTTTGTATAATTGCCATCAGCATCTGAATTGTTATAGTCTGCCGGCAAGTTTGCAGTATAACCCTTATAATAGCCGGTTATACTATCTGTTTCATAAGTCATTCCGGCATCTCTATCCTGCAAGCGTGTTACAAAGTTAGCATCTGCATTATAGAAAATTGCTTTATCAAGATCCTTGATTTCATTAAATGGTTCTGCAGTATCATTATCTTTCGCTTCAGGATTTATACCCGGATAAGAAGCACCATAAACAACCTTTTGCTTTTGTGATTCCATATACAGCTGTACAACTTCTCTGTATGCATCGGTTGCGGGAAGAAGCTCTAAACCTTGAAGTGCTGCATATTCCGCTCCGGCTTTTTTATCAATTGCATTCTGGGCACCATTTATTGTACTCTCAATGCTCGTCTGATAATTCGGCATCCAACCATTTTTTGCAATAGTATTTGTTATTTGGTTTTTCGTTTGTGTATGCTGATTAATTTTTATACCGTTAATATCAGCTACATCTTGTATACCAAACTGTTTAATTGCACTTAATGTTGCATTTTGTACGGTAGTAACATTCTTCACCTTATCGTCAGTAAACCAACCACCGTAACTGCTACCTGTAATAGGTGCATTTTCAGGATCGCCCTTATACAGATAATACTGTTTTCCGTCAAAGCCGGTACCCTTGCCTTCTTTGTACCAAGCCATACTATATGCTTCCGGTTTTTCGCCGCCGGCAATATTAGCATCTGCAAGAACATATTCATAGCCGTTGCTGTCTGTGTAGAATGCAGACTCTCTCAGCCAAAGAAGATGCTCTGTACGGAAGGTATTGAACGCATCATTTTCAAGTGCCTTAGCATAACTTGGCGACTTAGGACCAACATAGTTAAGTATTGCAACAATCTTGTCGGAAACTTCTTCCGGTACAGTTGTTCCTGTGTATTCATATGTACCGGTTTTGTCCGTTGTTGACGGAGCTGTGTAACCTGTAACAGTCGCAATTGCGTTGGTTTTAGCAGCAGTTGCTACCAAACCGTTTACCTGATAGATACGCGGCCAGTTGCTCGGCTTGCTGAAATAATCATTAATCGGATTTTTAATATTGATTTCTATGTATTCCTGGTCAAATACAAAATATTGGTCACTATAATTCTTATTGTTAATAGTTATTGTATCATTACCATAATAGTAACTGACAAGCTTAGCCTGGTTGTCTGATTGGAAACCTACACCAACCTTTGTGCCAAGGAATTTATACAGCTCGTTATCGCGCATATTAATTGCAAACTGAAGATTTGTAGCATAAACGCCTTCGCTGCCATTCTGACCGGTTGTGTAGTAGTAAAGCTCATTTGTCTTGACAGCTACATCATTACCGAATGTTGTTGAGAATTTACAGTTTTCAACATTAGCTACATCGTCTGTAAATACTACAGTAACATCGTCGGCAGTAAACATAGCTTCAATAGCGGTCAGCATACGCTGAATTTCCGAGCCCTGTGAACCTGCTTTCCATGTAGATGTAGCTGTATCCCAGTCTGCATCGGTCTTGGCAATAAGATCTGAATCGTATTTGCCGTCTGTCCATGTACCTGCTATGAAGTTAGCAATAAGTTCATCAGCACCTGCGCGGAAAGAAGCATCGTTCTTCTTCTTGAGCGTTACATTATTATCCTGAAGCAAACCGTTCTTTGTAAGTACACCGTTTTCATATGTACCGCTTATAGCGTTACGGCTTGCTATAGCTGCATCAATTGAATCATAATCTGCTGTTGTATTTTTTGATGCATAAAGTGCCCAGTAAGCGTCAATTGCGCTGAGGACTGCACCCTTCTCGTATTCTCCGGTTTCTTCATTAAGAACATTGTCAACACCGGTATAGATAAATACGTTTTCATCATAAGTCGATGTTGAACCGTCTTCGTTTACAACATAGTGTGTAATCGGAGTTGTAAGGCCGTACTTCTGAAGGTCCTTATAGTACCATTCCTGTGCCTGTGCAAAATCGGTTGTGTTAGAAGCAAAGCTGCGCAGCTTCAAGCCGGTACGAGCTGTATAAAGAGCCTGAGCAATAGCATCAACATCAGCCTGAGCTGCTGAGTTCTTATCTCTTGCAAATGCATTTGCGTTGTTACGGGCTGTTATATAGTTGCTCCATGTTGCATCAGTAAAGGTTATTGCACCAACAGCTGTATCTTTCTCTGTGATAAGGCTAAGTGTGCCGTCTTCTGCTCTTGCCCAAACAACTCCAACAAGCTCTTCGCTGTACGGAGTGTTGATCTGCTGATCGAGGAAGCCGTAGTAAGCGTTGGAGAGAGCAAGACCGTTATCGCCGCCGTCCTTTTCAATCTTCTTGTGCAGAAGATTTTCCCATGAATAGTTGCCTGTAAATTTAGTTTCATCAAGGGTGGGTACTGCGTCAGTACATACGCCGTTCTGGTCATAGGTGTATGTCCATGTAAAGTGATAAATAACCTTACTTACACCATCAACCATTTCTGTAGGTTCAACACTAAGCAACCATCTTTCTTCGGTTTCACCCGTTACGGTATTCATTGTAACCTTATTTTCGATTTCATCGAGGACAAAGAATACAAGCTTATCAACGTCAAGCTGTTTGTCGCTTGATGCAACAGCTGTATATGTTTTTGTGCCATCTGCAGCTGTTGTGATTGTAGCAATGTTGTTATCAACAAGGTACTCTTCTACATACTGAACCACACCTCTGATTTCTTCAACAGATTCAGAAGTAAATTTGTTGTATGCATAATTTTCGCCGTTTTCTTCGGGGTTAACAGCAGTAACATTCTGGACATAGCCGTATGAGCGGTTAGCAGCTTTAAGTGCACCAAGTAAAACATCAAGCTTAACCTTGGATTTTTCAAGAACCTTGGTTGTACCTGCTTCGTAGTTTGTACCTGTTACTTCAAGACCCGCCTGAACACGAAGGGTATTAGCAACCTTTTCAAATTCAGTTGCAGAAGTTGTCCAAAGAGTGTGACCATTATTATTGTTCGTTTCGGCAGTATTGAGATAACCTACCATTTTTGTGTAGGTTGAATCATCACCTTTTTCTGTATCATCATAAATGCTGATAGCAGAAAGACCGTTGTGCTTGTTTGCTTCAACAGTTGCGCTGTCATCGCCCCAGCTGTAGAGCGGATTGGTGTAATCAATATCACCCTCTGCAAGGTCTGTCTTTCCTGCGTATCTGCTAAAATCATACGGGTTGTAAACTGTAAAGCTGTCGCTCATTATGCCTCTGATTTCAGAAATTGTGTTCTGAATTCTTGCTGAGGGAAGAGCATTTTCTTCTTTGTTCAGCAATTCATAAAGAGCTTCAACCTGTTCGTTGATTTTGCCCTGTGTATTAAGAGCTGTTACTTCGCTGCCTTCAGGCAGATGTGTACCCTTCTTCGCATTACCGTATTCTGTAATAATGTCTGAAATAGCTTGCTTAACTTTGCCATTGTCAACATAAAGCTCGCTAAATTTATCAAGTATGGTTTCTGCGGTAACGCTTGTAGTTGTACCGTCTGCAAGAACCGAAAGATGCTCGAAGATATCAAGCCAACCGGATTCATCTATTGGGCTATAGCCGGCTTTTACTTCATTATACTTGTTATTGAACGCTGTAACAGCTGATTCATATGCATCTTTTTTACTTACAAGATAATCTGTTGCTTTTATTGCATTGACAATATCAGCCGTTGCAACAAGTTCACTATAATTTCTGTAGTTTGTAACGGTAGTTCTTGTTTTATCAAGCGCACCGTCAACAATTGTATAAACAGGTGAACTGCCGCCGAGCTCTTCAAGCTTAGTCTGTACCTGAGCGTTGATAGCATCAAATGTGTTATTACTGCCGTCAACATATTCTGCCATTGTCTTGAGGACAAGTTTTGAATACGCGTCATCAAAAGCGGCAACCGCAGATGCAATTGTATTTGTGGTCTCTTCCTGAGGTTCAGTAAGTCTGCCGCGAGTATATTTATTAGCAACACCATCGCTATAGCTATATCCGCTTGAGTTAGCCACACCATTGATATAAAGAATATTTGCAAGCGCATTACGTGCGTTAACAAATGGAGTCCATGTTTCGTCTGTATACCATGTTTCACCTGTGAAACCTGTAACAGCCTGAGCGCCGTTCTGGTCATAAGTGGGAATATAGGCTGTGCCGTTGATTCTTTCGAGAGCCTTTGAATAATCAGCGTACTTAACAAGAAGAAGCTGTGCATTCTGCGCATTGGTAAGTGCGTAGTTATATTCTTCCTGGCGGGTTGCCGGAATTACTGTTACCTCATTACCGGAAGCATCAATTATTTTCATCGTTCTGTCTGATGTGTAATAACCGGGAGTGCCGCCGGCAAGGTCAGTATCCTTCGCCGAGAAGTCAGATGAGTAGTCGATTGTTGTTTTGCCTTTTTCAAGGGTATGTGCATTGCCATCGCCGTAAATAGCGGTTGCGCTGACCTTCATTGCAAGCAGATATGCTTCAAATGATTCATCGGTATATACGTCAGTATCATCGTATGTATCATTATTAGTCTGAAGATCGAAGAGGTAGGATTCTCTTACATCGTCACCGTCAAGGTCAATATATCTTGCATTTTCAATCTCTGTACCGAGAGCCTGCGGGTTTACACGCAGGCGCAGAGCAGCTGCCGCAGTATTAATATTGCTTATTGCAACATCAATCGCACTCTGGTATGGACGTGAAAGATAGTAGGTTGCTGCACCGCCTGCAAGCTTTGTTTCGTTTTCAGTGGTTGCATAGTCCGTAGTGAAAACAGAATTAAAGCCATCGCTAGGTGCAACAGGACTGAACGTTGTATTATGGGCATAGTTGAAAGCAACCGGTTCGTCACCTATTCCGTTTGCTGTTGCCTTACCTGTCCAGTCGTAAACGAACATACGCTTCTGAAGAGCAGTTCTCAAAGCACCTGCTGTGTCTGTTGAGAAGTTCTTCTGCGACAAAGCGCTGCCACTGGAAACATTAATTTCATTACCTTCGTAATCGTAGTATGTACCAGTGTAATCGTTGCCTGATACCTTGAAGTTGAGGCTTTCGCTGTTATATGTTGCGTTATTATGGTTTGTTATATATTCGTTTGCACCATTATCTGTAGCATTGTTTATAGCTGTAAGCATACCGCTGTAATTAGCGGTTTTGAGTTTTAGCGCAGCCTGAGCATTAGCAAGATTATTTGTAGCCTGCTCAATTTCATATTGCAGATAGCAGTGAAGAGCAGAGTGTGATTTTGTTTCACTCTTTACAATATAACTGTCTGTAAGAGGATCATAAAGCAGACCAAAATCCTGAATATAGCCATGGCCGTAGTTATTGCTGCTGCGGTAGTTGGCAAAAGCAAGCTTATAGACATGATCTCTTGCAGCCTTGAAGGTTGCCCACGAATCAGCAGTATAGTAGTAATCACCGAGCTTGCTTTCGTCTGAGCCGAGAGCCTTCCATGCGACACCGTGCTGGGCGATGTTTTCTTTAACATCTGTATCAAGTGTACCTGCATCGTAAGCCGGTGTATTGTACAGCGCTGCCATCATTGTGTCATAGTTTGCGCCGTTGAATACAGGGGCATACATATAGTCATCGTCGATCGGGAACGGATCTGATGTGTTATAAAGATAACCTGTATTATAGTAAGCGAAAATAACATTATTACGGTAGTTATTCCACCAGTCAGCATCCATTTCAGCCTTGATGTAGTTGTTATTAACAGCTGTAGTAATAAGGTTGTAAGATGTTGTACGGTCAACTGCGACAACATCAACATGGTAAGCAAGACCAACACCAACGTTACTACATTCATTATATGCTGTACCATTATCGTCAAAGTAAACTGCCATAAGAGCATTTAAGAAGTTATATGAAGCATTTGAACCGGTAAGTTTAACGGTATAGGTGCGGGTCTGGTCGCTTGCCGGCTGACCTTTAAGAGAACTACCCGCTGATGCATAGAAATTGTCAAGTCTTTTATTATCATCCAGATCCTGATAATTTAATCCGCCTCGGCTGTTTGAACCCGTAGACTGCCAGCCAGTTTTTGTAGCACCATTGTTACCGAAAAATTCGTACTGCGGACCATCAGGACTGTCAACAAACATTTCATAGTATTCGTCAACATAGTTTGTTGCATAACCGTCTACTGCACCCAGAAAGTCTGTTGTAATAGTGAAAGAAAGAGTATTTCCTGAAGAATAATGATATTTATCGTAATATATGGTAGCGCCCATAGTGTTGGTAACACCATCATTTGAGTTACTGGCATTGCCCATATGGTCTTGTGCCAAACTGCCGGTACTGATTTCACCAAAACCACCACTACCACGATTATCAGATAAATTAGTGGTACCACCATAGATTGTAGAAGATGTATAACCGCTTTTATTACCCGGATTATTGTAACCGCCGGCATGTCGTGCCTCTATAGTATAGGTACCTTCACGCATCCAGTTCCACACACCTGTGGAGTTATTGCATGAACGATAAGTTGTTTGAATATTAATACCTTTAACGCCATCAACAAGCATTGACGAGAAGTCAGCACCCTGCTGATAATGCAGAATATTCTTCTGGTCAACCGAACCGCCTTCGCTACCGCCTTTAACAGAATAGCCAAAAGCAGGAATCATATAACCTGCGCGGAAGTTAGGTATCTTTATAACAGCACTTGCTGCAAACTGGCTATACATAACATTTTCCGATGTTTTGCCAAGTTCGGACATGGCAATACCATCCGCATCAACTGCGGTATTTGTCAAAAACTTGGTTTGAGGGACAATATAATCAATACGATAGCAAAGCATTTTATGGCTACTGCTTGTTACAATATTGGTTTCATTAACCAAATCAAAGGTAACTTCCCAGTTAGAACCGCTTGCTGTTGCTGCACCGGACTGTGAATCTACAGCAGGGTAAATAACATTACCGTTTAAATCGTTTAAACCGTTCGGATACGGATCCAAACCGCCACCAAGGCTATATACCTTAAGTATATTTTCGTTTTGGTCTATAATGTTAAGGCGCACATATGCATCGTTGAACACACCATCGCCGTTCATATCTCTGGCTGCATCGTAGCACGCACCGGGAACAATAACAGTAAGCGTTGTATCTAATGTAATAGACTTTTCTTCACCAGTTGACTCCCACTTTGAAGTAACGCTGTTTACAATTTTTGAACCGTTTGTATAAAGCGTACGCGGCACATCAAGCGTTGCTCTGTACTCTGCTATTGCCGCAAAGCTACCGTAAGGCTTGCTGCCGTTTTCGGCAGAGTTACCGTACTCTAACTTGATAGGGCTGAGTGTAGTCGGCCTTGCAGGAGTAGTTGCCGCAGCCTGTGCCTCGATTGTCGGCACATAGTCCGCAATACCGGGTATACCTGCGAATGACGCAAGCATAGCCACTACGAGTATCAAAGATATTACTCGTTTGAAATCTTTAATCATGGTTCATTCCTCCTGGAATTTTTCAAGATTTTTTCTAACTATCTATATCAATTTTATTTGTGCCAGTTCAGTGCGGAACACACCCAACCGCCAATGCAGCTGCAGGAAAAAATGACCAACAGAAACCGGAAAAGCTCCGGTGCATCATCCTGAGCGCAGCGAAGGATCTTTGGGTTTTAAGATTCTTCACTCCGTTCAGAATGACAATCTGCTGATACTCATCTGCGTGGCCGCGCCGCACCATTCTGACCAAATTCGGTACGGGCTTTCGCCTTGCATGGACAATTGTTTTCACGGATTGAATTTCAACCCGCCGGATGCGCTCCGATTCCGCCTGTGCCGCAAACACGCTGCTAAAGTGCGAATGGGAAAATTTGCACACGCGCCTGCTGCCCGGCGGACGCTCTGCCAACCTGCGCTCTGCAAGGACCTGCAAACCGGCGGTTAAAGAATTCTTTGCGCATTAGAATCCTTCGCTCCGAACACCGTTCTGCTTTTCCGTGCAATACCGCACGCAGACAGATTGCTCCACAACCCGGGGCAAATAAACAATTGAAAAAAGAGTTAAAACTGCACCATTACAAACACTACTGCCTTGGTTTTTTCGTACCCGAAAAGACCACAAATTCAACATCTTGTGGCAAAATGGGTGCAATACGCCCATATACAGTATTATATATAATGATACGGTTTTACTATAACAGTTTTTTGGCTCTGTGTCAACATTTTCGCGGTATTTTTTTGAATTTTTAATGCCAAAAAATCGGGCTGTTTTTTGTAAAATCCGCGAAATCTGAACAGGTTGCCAATAGCGAAAATCCAAAAAGTTTACAAAAAATTTACAATTTCTGTAGAGCAATTCCCGAATTACCTGCTCAAGATGCAGTTTGTCGGGATTTTCAAATATTGTAGGGACAATTCACGAATTGTCCGCCGTAAAAAAGATACGATGGTGAATTAAGGGCGATTCGTGAATCGCCCCTACGAAATATCCATTGTCAGGTTTGTTCTGATTTAACGGACGGCCAATGGCCGCCCCTACCGCAATTTGTATGTAAAAAAACACAAAACTTTGCCACTTGTAGCGGTGCTGCTTGTGCAACCGACAGAAAATATAATTATTGTTGAAATACCGCGGTAATTATGTTAAAATCTATGCGTATTTTGGGTTTTAAATCTGTTACTAAAGGTTTGGTGGATTTTATAATGAGAGATGTTCCGGAAATATTCGGCAGCCTTGTGTTCAACGACGATGTTATGAGCGCACGCCTGCCCAGAGAAATTTACGAATCGCTCCACAGAACAATTGAAGAGGGTAAATCGCTTGATATTACGGTTGCAAACGCCGTTGCCGCTGCCATGAAGGACTGGGCAATTGAAAAGGGCGCAACCCACTATACCCACTGGTTTCAGCCGCTCACCGGCATAACAGCCGAAAAGCACGACAGCTTCCTTTCCCCTCAGTCAGACGGAAGGGTTATAATGGAATTTTCCGGCAAAGAGCTTATTAAAGGCGAGCCCGATGCTTCTTCTTTCCCTTCGGGCGGTCTGCGCGAAACCTTTGAAGCCCGCGGTTACACGGCATGGGACCCTACATCTTACGCTTTTATAAAAGACGATTCCCTTTGTATTCCGACTATTTTCTGCTCCTTCGGCGGCGAAGTGCTTGACAAAAAAACACCGCTGCTGCGCTCAATGGAAGCTGTAAACGCGAAGGCTGTGCGCCTGCTTAAATTAATGGGCGATGAGCAGGTTACCCGCGTTAACACTACCGTAGGACCTGAGCAGGAATATTTCCTTGTAGATAAAGAAACATACAAAAAGCGTCGCGACCTTGTAGTTACCGGCAGAAGCCTTTTCGGCGCAAAGCCGCCCAAGGGTCAGGAGCTTGACGACCACTATTTCGGCGTTATCAAGCCCCGCGTTATGGCATTTATGCAGGAGCTTAACGTTGAGCTGTGGAAGCTCGGCGTTTACGCAAAAACCGAGCATAACGAAGCCGCCCCCGCACAGCACGAGCTTGCTCCCGTTTTTGCAACGGCAAACATTGCTGCCGACCACAACCAGCTTACAATGGAAATTATGAAAAAGGTTGCTGACAAGCACGGACTTACCTGCCTGCTGCACGAAAAGCCCTTTGCCGGCGTAAACGGCAGCGGCAAGCACAACAACTGGTCGCTTTCCACCAACTACGGCAAAAACCTTTTCAAGCCCGGCAAAAAGCCGCAGGACAACAAAACCTTCCTTGTCTGCCTTTGCGCAGTAATCGAAGCCGTTGACCGCAGCCAGGATTTGCTCCGCATTGCCTCTGCCTCCGCAGGTAACGACCACAGACTCGGTGCAGCGGAAGCTCCGCCCGCAATTATTTCAATGTTCCTCGGCGATGAGCTTACGGAAATACTTGACGCGATTGAACGCGGTGAACACGGCGAAAATAAGAAGGCGGAAACCGTTGTTACAGGTGTTGAAGTGCTGCCCGATTTCAAAAAGGACACTACCGACCGCAACCGTACATCTCCCCTTGCATTCACCGGTAACAAGTTTGAGTTCCGTATGCTCGGTTCAAGCTTTTCAATTGCCGATGTAAATACCGTACTCAACACCGCTGTTGCCGATTCTTTCGACCGCCTTGCAGACAGGCTCGAAGCCTGCGGCGATGTTGAAAAAGAACTTGACAAGTGGATGAGTGAAACAATTACCGCACACAAGCGCATAATATATAACGGCAACAACTACACTCAGGAATGGGTAAAAGAAGCTCACCGCAGAGGACTTTATGAGCTTAAAACAACAGCCGATGCCGTTCCGCTGTTCGTAAACGAAAAGAATGTTGAGCTGTTCACTAAGCATAAGATTTTCACAAAGAGTGAAATAACATCGCGCTGTGAAATCATGCTTGAAAACTACTGCAAGGTGCTCCATATTGAAGCACTTACCATGCTTGAAATGGCACGCAAGGAGATTCTGCCCGCCGTTATCAGCTACACAAATGATGTTGCAAAGAATGTAAAGCTCCGCAAGGAAATCGGCGTTTGCTCCGAAAACGATGCCGCGCTTTCACTTTGCAGAAAGCTCACCGTACTTACGGATACGCTCTATGCCAAAACTGCAGAGCTTGACAGCACAGTCAACGGCATGGACCGCACGGCAGACAGCCTTGAAGCTTCCGCTTACTGCCGCGACAGACTTGTTCCCGCAATGAACGCACTGCGTAGCGTTGCAGACGAACTTGAAACCCTTGTTTCCGACAAGCATTGGCCCTACCCCACATACAGCGAGCTTCTATTTAATGTTTAAAACTTTAAAGGAGACGATTAAGACATGAAGTGTGCAATTTACGGCGCAGGTTCTCTCGGCACGGTACTCGGTGCTTATATGACTAAAAACGGTGTTCCCGTTGAGCTTGTCAACCGCAACAAGGCTCATGTTGCAGCACTCAATGAAAAGGGCGCACATATTACAGGCACAGTTGAAATGACCGTACCCGTAAAAGCCATTACCCCCGACGAAATGAGTGGCGAATACAATGTAATTTTCCTTATGACAAAGCAGCTTCTCAACAAGGAAGTTGTCACCTTCTTAAAGCCCTTCCTTACCGAAGACGGCGTAATCGTAACCCTGCAGAACGGTATTCCCGAGCCGGGCATTGCCGAAATAGTCGGCGCAGGTCATACAATGGGCTGTACTGTTGAATGGGGCGCTGCACTTACAGCCCCCGGTGTATGCACGCTCACCTCCGAGCCCGACAGCCTTTCCTTCCACATGGGTAAAATGGACGGTATAACAGATTCGCAGTTCAACCTTGTTAAAGAGCTGCTTGAAAAAATGTGTCCCGTCCACACCGAAGAAAACCTGCTCGGCGCACGCTGGTCAAAGCTGCTTATCAACGCAACCTTCTCCGGACTCGGCACTGTTGTAGGCGGCAGATTCGGTGATGTTTCCGAAAACAAAGATGCACAGAAGGTAGCCGTCCGCTGCATGAAGGAGTGTATTGATGTAGGTCATGCCGCAGGCGCTCAGTTTGCACCTGTTCAGGGCAAGGACATCACAAAGCTGTTCTACTACACCAACCCCATCAAGCGCACAATTGCACAGCTGCTTGTTCCCATTGCAATGAAAAAACACCGTGATATCGAACCCTCCATGCTTCAGGACCTTAAAAACGGCAAGCCCTGCGAGGTTGATGCTATCAACGGCGTTGTTTGCGAATGGGGCAGAAAGTGTGGCATACCCACACCGATTAATGACAGAATTGTTGAAGTAATAAAGAAAGAGCAAGCGGGCGAACTTAAATTCGAAGCCGCAAATATCAGACTGTTTGACGATTTGCTCAAATAAAAAGACACAATTAAAAATAAGCAGAGAAGAATCACAGCCGATTTTTCTCTGCTTATACTTTTTTATATTTCATGCGAACATATCTGCAAGGCGTTCCTTGGAAGACATTGCGTAAGCCTCGGAATCGCACAGAATTATATGGTCGGAAACAGCTATGCCGATAGCCCTGAAAGCGTTTATTATTGTCTGCGTGGTTACAACATCATCTTTCGACGGTGCAGCAACACCGCTGGGATGGTTGTGCGAAAGAATTACACTGTGTGCATTGTTGCGCAGCGCAATTTCAACTATTTTGCGCACATCAACCTGCGCAAGCGACACCGTACCTTCCGCAACAAAAGAAAAGTTGATTATTCTGCTCTGAACATCAAGGCTTATTACGCCGACGCATTCGTTGCGTAAACCGAAGAATTTCGGTGCAAGATATTCGGTCGCTTCCGACGCACAGGTTATTTCCTTAATATCGGCGGCCTTGTCCTGCGTATATCGTCTGAAAAGCTGGGGGACGCAGGTAATAAGCGTTGCGGCAACATCACCTACATCTTTAACCTTAATAAGCTCCTCATACGGTGCTTCCAATACAGCCGAAAGCGAACCGAAGGTATTCAGCAGCCTGTGTGCCGTTTCGTTTGTATCGCCGCGTTTGTTGGCATAAAACAGCAACAGCTCCAGCACCTCGTGGTCAGCAAAGCCCTGCAGACCGTGAAGCTTGTATTTTTCCCTGACTCTTTCTCTGTGACCTTCGTGCATACCGTTCACCGCATCAGGAAAGATTTACGGATACCGTAAATTCGTCAAGATATTCGCCGCCGTTATTGAATGTGCTGAGTGTTGATTTGGCGCGGAATGTTGTGGTGCTTGCCACCGAGGGACGTGATTCCTCGGGAATAATCAGGGTGACTATTGTCTGACCGCCGCTCTTTGTAACATAGGCCATATCGCTGTGTTTTTTTGTGGGCGATACATTGCAGGTGCCCTTTGAAAGGTTATAGGTAAGGGTATCGGGTATATTTACAAGCCCGCTCTTTTCGCGCAGCGTAAGAGTCATTACACTGCTTGATTTTACATCATATTCACCGTCAATATATATTTTCATTGTTGTGTATTTTTCGCCGTCACTCATTCCCTGCGCCCATATGTTTGCGCCTTCGGGCTTACTGCCTACCGCCGCAGTGGTCGGACCCTGCTCAACAGGGGGAGCTGTTGTGGGAATTTCGGTTACAAAATCGCCGTTTTCATCGGTAATTTTTTCTCCGTTTGCATCGGTTACATATACCGGGTCGGGAGCTTTTGTAATGTATTCGGAGCGCATTTCGGTAACAGGTACACCGTTTTCGTCCGTAACCTTTTCACCGCTTGCATCGGTGACATATTCCGGGTAATACTTAATATTGGAAAGTGTACCCACTTCCGTAACAGCGTTGCCCTGCTCATCTGTGACATTTTCTCCGTTCGCATCCGTAACCTGCTGTACAACTGTGTAAATCTCCAGAGCGGATTTATAGGTAGTGGTTTCCTTTTTTGTATTAAGTTCGTTGGGACGCTCGTTGGAAATATGCTGACCGCCGTATTCCCACAGGTATTTCGAATCCACCTGCACTGCACCGCCTGAATTCTGAGGGTTGAACGAGGGCAGGTCGGACATATCTTCAATCGGAGGAATATCGTTATCCGACGGAAGAGCGGGCTCGCTTTCGTCCATTAGCAAAAGTGCGGACAGCGCAACTGCCACGCCGATTAGAAGAACCGCCAATACAGCTACTATTTTATTTTTAGAGGATTTTGACATTGCTGCCTCCCGTAATTTTCAAAAGAATATTATATATAATAATAACACAGTACCGAAAAAATTACAACAGAAAAATTTTTCTGACACAATATTGTGGCTTGCTCTGCTTCCATACGCAAGATGTAGCGCAAAAGCTATTTATATAAAAAAAGGTTGACATTAAGGGCAATTTTGTTGTATAATACCCCGATGTAAGGTCTAAAGTGGGGTATAAGCCCGATATGCTTTTTTCCGCTTAGGTCGCAAATCATACCTTGAATGGAGGTTAAGCAGCAATGAAGAGAACGTACCAGCCTAAGAAGCGCCATCGCAAGATGGAACACGGCTTCCGCAAGAGAATGGCAGACAGAAACGGCCGCAAGGTTCTTGCCCGCCGCAGAGCAAAGGGCAGAAAGCAGCTTTCCTACTAAGTTAAGCTGACACAAGGCGAACGGTTATGGCTATAACTTTCACAACATTAAATCGTAATGCTGATTTTCATCGCGCATATCGGCGCGGTAAGGTCTACACAAACCCTGCACTGGTTTCTTATGTAACAAAAAACCGTGCAGGTATTTGTCGTATCGGAATAACAACGAGTAAAAAAATCGGCAACGCAGTTGAGCGCAACCGCTCGCGAAGAGTGATAAGGGCGGCGTTCCGCGCAGTTGAAAGCGAAATCAACGGCGGGTGGGACATCGTTTTTGTCGCAAGAAGCAAAACAAAATACCTCAAAAGCACTCAGCTTGAAGCAATTATGCTCACTCACCTGAAGCAGGCAGGTGTTATAACCCGATGAAAAAAGCAGTGCTGCGGATTATCCGCTTCTACCGTGAAAAAATTTCGCCGCACAAGCCGCCGATGTGCCGCTACTACCCCACGTGTTCGCAATACGCGATTGAGGCAATAGAGGTGCACGGTTTGTTTTTAGGCGGTCTGCTGGCAATACGCCGGCTTTTGAGGTGCAATGTTTTGTTCCCCGGCGGGTACGACCCGGTACCCCCTAAGAAACACCAATCGGAGGACGATTAATGACCGCACTTTATGATGCAATTGCCGTGCCTTTCGGCTGGCTGCTCGGACAGTTCTATAATTTCGTAGGCAACTATTTTGTTGCCCTTGTTCTTTTTGCGCTTTTTTTCAAGCTCATTCTTCTTCCCAGCGCAATCAAGCAGCAGAAGAGTTCCGCCAGACAGGCAAGACTCCAGCCCAAGCTCCGCAGAATTCAGGAGCGCTACAAGGGCGACAAGAACGCACAGCAGAAAATTCAGGAAGAGCAGCAGGCTCTTTACCAGCGTGAAGGCTTCAACCCGATGAACCAGGGCTGTCTTCCGCTTCTTATCCAGTTCCCCATCATTATGGGTCTTTACGGCGCAGTTTACAAGCCCCTTACCTACGCTGTGCGCATTTCCTCAACAGCGATCGCAACGCTTACAGAGCTTGTAAGCAAGGTAGTTACTGCAGACGGCGGTACAGCCACAAACAACAGCAGAGCAATTGAAATTGTTATAATCGATAACATTGACAAAATCTGGAACAGTGCAATTGAAGCAGGCATCGACGTAAGCATACTTGAGCAAATCAAAGAATTTTCCGGCGAATTCAATTTCTTCGGTTACTCCCTTGCTCAGAATCCTTCTTTCAAGCCGCTTACACTGCTCACAATTATCCCCATACTTTCATGCCTCACATCACTTGCAACATCATTCATCGGCCATATCCGCTCAAAGCGCAACAATCCGGCTATGGCAAGCAACCCCACTATGGGCTGTATGACCTTTGGTATGCCCCTCATCTCTCTTTACTTCGTTACAATGTTCCCGGCTGCCATCGGTATTTACTGGATTATCAACAACGTATATTCTTTCCTTCAGACCCTTATTGTAGGTCACTTCTACAGCCCCGAAAAAGTTATTGCAAGACAGATGGTTGAAGAAACCATTGCACGCCGCTCAAAAGAAGCCAACACCAAGCTCATTGCGGCAAAGAAAAACGAAGAATAATATTAAGGTGGTAAAATAATTTGATTAAGGAAGCAATCGGCGTCGGCAAAACACCCGAGGAAGCCCTTGAAAATGCAAAGGCAACTCTCAACGCCCCTTTTGAAGCTGACGTTAAATTTGAAGTTCTGGAAATGCCCAAGAAAAAGACACTCGGTATTTTCGGCAAGGAAACTCCCGCAAAGGTCAGAGCATATTATGAAGCTCCCGACCCCGTTGAAGCACCCAAGCCCGTAAAGCAGGCTCCCACAAAGCCGGCAAAGGCTGCTGCTCCCAAGGCAGAAGCTGCTCCCGCTCCCAAAAAGCCCGTAGCCAACCCCGAAGCATTTGCAGGAACAGAAAAATACATCCGTTCCATTCTCAAGGGTCTGGGCATTGACGAATGCAGCATCTCCTTCTGCGAAGAAGAGGAAGGCATTGCAATCGAGCTTGACTGCGGCGAAAACTACGGCGTAGTAATCGGCAGACGCGGCGAAACACTTGACGCAATTCAGTACCTTGTACGCCTTTACCTCAACAAGGGTAAGGAAAACTACAAGCGCGTATCCATCAACATAGGCAACTACCGCGAAAAGAGAGCAGAAACTCTCCGCGAGCTTGCAAAGCGCAACGCAGCAAAGGTTCTTCGCAACGGCAGAAATGTTGTACTTGACCCGATGAACCCCTACGAGCGCAGAATTATCCACACAGCAATTCAGGAAATCGAGGGTGTTGAATCCCACTCCGTCGGTTCAGACAGCGAACGCAAGGTTGTTATTACCCTTGCAGAAGGCTTCAAGCCCACCCACCCCGATTCACGAGGCGGCCGCTACAACCGCGGCGGCAAAGGCGGCTACAACCGCGGCAGAGGCAACGGCAGCAGAAGCGCAGCATCCTCAGCACCTGCAGCTCCTGCGCGCAGCCCCCGCTCCGACCTTTCAAACGCAACCCGCTACGGCAAAATTGAGCCTAAAAAGGTTGTAACAGAAGAAACGGCAGAATAAAAATTTAACAGCAGGTGCTGAATGCATCTGCTGTTTTTGTTTAAAGGAGGTAAAAGATATGATTAAATTCGGCACTGGTGGCTGGAGAGCCGTAATAGGTGAAGATTTTATATGCGACAATATCCGCCTTGTAGCGCAGGCAATTGTAAAGCTTGCAAAGGAAGAAAACAAAGCTGACAAGCCCATACCCATTGGCTATGACCGCCGCTTTTTATCCGAAAATGCGGCAAAATGGGTAGCGGAAGTGCTTGCAGAAAACGGCATAACCGTATGGTTTATGAACCGTTCCGCACCCACACCGCTCATTATGCACACCGTAAAGAAAAACGGACTTAACTACGGTATTGAAATTACCGCAAGCCACAACCCTGCAAACTACAACGGCATCAAAATTTTTACAAGTGAGGGCAGAGATGCCGACCTGGACACAACGGGCAGACTTGAAGAAATAATTGAAGCTACAGCCAATGTTGAATACTGCAATTTTGCCGACGCTGTAGAAGCCGGTAAAATAATTTACCTCAAAAGCCCATTCAACGCTTTCCTTGACGATATTATTGACCTGCTTGATATGCAGGCTCTGCGCGACCGCGGACTGCGCGTGCTTTTCGATACCATGCACGGTTCGGGTTCATACCCCCTGCAGGTTATTTTTCACACAGCGCGCTGCACCATCGACACAATAAACCTCAATAAAGATGCTTATTTCGGCGGCATGATGCCTGCACCGACCGAGCAGACCCTTGCCGTACTTAAAGATATGGTTATAAAGGGCGATTACGATTTCGGCATCGCTATGGACGGCGATGGCGACCGACTCGGCATTGTTGACAAAACAGGCAGATACATAAATGCAAACGAAATACTCTGCATGCTTTATTACTACCTTGTTAAACACAAGGGCTGGAAGGGTGCAGTTGTACGCAACCTTGCAACTACTCACATGCTTGACAAAATTGCGGAAAGCTTCGGCGAAAAATGCTACGAAGTTCCCGTTGGCTTCAAATATATTTCTTCAAAAATTGATGAGGTTGATGCCGTTCTCGGCGGCGAATCCTCGGGCGGTCTTACCGTAAGAGGTCATATTTACGGCAAGGATTCTGTCTATGCCGCATCGCTCTTCTCCGAAATGATAAGCGTTACTGGCAAAACTCCTGCACAGCTTATAAATGCGCTTGAAGAAGAATACGGCCACTACGATATGGTTGAAGATAACCTTCATTTCGCACCCGAATACAAGCAGAAGATTATGGATATGGTCTTCACCGAAAAGCTGGTTCCCGATTTCGGTACAGAAATTGAAAGAATCAACTATGAGGACGGCTGTAAGGTCTACTTCAAAAACGGCGATTTTGTAATCTGCCGCTTTTCAGGCACAGAGCCGCTGCTGCGCATCTTTGCCGAAAGCAATAACAAAACAACAGCTGCAGGCTACATCACCGCATTCAAAGAGTTGCTTAAAATATAAGAAAAACAGAGAGCAGGTTTTATCCACTTGCTCTCTGTTCCTTTATACTGTGTCGCATCAGAAGATAAATTTATTATAATAAACATATAATACAGCCTGCTTCGTTCAAACTAACAGCATATCCATGATTTACGATATTTAAAACCCCATTAATTACTGTTAACAAAAGTATAGATGATGCCCAAAAGTTGACAAACATATATTATTTTTTATATAATAAAATTTAGTGTTATTTAAAAAAGGGAACAAAAGCAATGAAATCTAAAAACAAGAAGCTGACTTTATATATAACTCAGGCGGCGATTATTGCCTCCCTTTATGCGGGGCTTACCTATTTCGCATCCGTTTTCGGTATAGCCTACGGCAATATACAGTTCCGCTTTTCCGAGGCGCTTACCGTGCTTGCCTGCTTTACTCCTGCGGCAATTCCCGGGCTTACAATCGGCTGCTTTATCGGCAATCTCGGCAGTCCCTTCGGAATTATGGATATTATTCTCGGCACGCTGGCAACCTTCCTTGCTGCGTATTTTACCTATGCCGTGCGTAAGGTCGGCACAAAGCTCAACTATATTTTTGCTCCGCTTTTTTCAACACTTTTCAACGCAGTTATAATCGGGCTTGAAATCGCCGTTTTTCTGCCTGAGGGACTGACCTGGGCAGGCTTTGCAATATCCGCTTTTCAGGTAGGTATAGGCGAACTTGCCGTTTGCTGTGTGCTTGGTATTCCGCTGCGCATACTGCTCAGCAAAAGCGGAGCAGCAAAAAAAATATTCAACCAATAAAAGAGGTATAAATAATGAAAAAAATTGCAAGCTTCACAATTGACCACACCATACTCCCCTGCGGTATGTACATTTCCCGCGTTGACGGCGACATTGTAACCTACGATATCCGCTGCCGCAAGCCCAATGTTGAACCTGTTATTGAAAACGGCGCAATTCACACCGTTGAACACCTTTTTGCGACCTTTGTCCGCAATTCCGCACTCAGCGACGGTGTAATATATTTCGGTCCCATGGGCTGCCGCACAGGCTTCTATTTTCTTGTAAGAAGCAGCGATATTTCGCACGAGCAGGCAATTGAGCTTACAAAGCAGGCCTTTGATTTTGTTGCCGGTTTTGAGGGTGAGGTTCCCGGAGTAAGTGCAGAAGAATGCGGCAACTACCGCGAGCATGACCTTGAGGGTGCAAAAAAGGAAGCTGAACACATGGTTGAGGTTATGAAATCAGTCAGTATTGACACGCTCAAATACCCTGAAAAATAATATTTCTTTTAAAGAATTATATTACAGCAATTATATGCTATAATGTATATAATTATGTGTTATTCCTATTGAAAGGAGGCTTTGCCGTGACAGAAAAGAATACAGAAATGCAGGATTATATATCTTCCGCTGACCTGCCCGAAACAGCTGCGGCAAATGCCGCCGAAGAATACGGAATATTTTCTTTCCTTGCGGACTCACCCATATTTGCCATTGAAAAGGCAGTATATGAAGTACCCTTAAAGGAAGAAAAGCCTGCGCCCGCACCCAAGCCTGTAATTGAACTCACAGAACGCGGCACAAGTGTAGTATACGATTTTATATACTATTTCGGCTTACAGATTATCCGCCGCACAAGAAAAATCGGCAGTATTGTAAAATCCCTTTTCTACCGCCCGATTCATGCGATTGCGGTTTTTGCAAGCTTGATTTTTGTTATTTTCGATAAAGTATTAATGCGTTCGTTCCACGATACGGTGCAGGATTTCAAAAAATTCCGCCATGCATCTAAGGTCTCCCGTAACGAAGTCAAGGCAAAGGCTCACCTTTCTCCCAAAGAGCGCATGCAGCATATCATAAAAAACCGACGCGATCTTATAAAGCGTCATCCCAACTTTGTCCGTACCGCGTTCAACACCGCCGTACCCCTTGCTGCGCTTGCGCTGCTTATTGTTACGGTAGGTCACTGGACAGGCTCGACCTATGCGCTTGAGGTTGTTGTAAACAACAACGGCGAAGAGTGTTCGCTCGGCTATATCAGCGACGAATCCGTTTTCCTGCAGGCACGAAGCATAGTCAAGGACCGTATAGATTCAGGTGCTGCGGGCGACGGCGAAACAATGATAGCAAACCCCACCTACAAAATCACGCGTGTAAAGCTGAACGAGCTCAGCGATGCCGATGCGATAAGCGATAAGCTGATTGAAAATTCCGATGCGGGTCTTGTCAGCGCCTGCGGCGTTTATATTGACGGAGAATTTATCTGCTCAATAAAGAACGAAACCGATGCGCGAAGCGTTTTCAACCGTATGCTTGACCAGACGGCAGAAAAATACAAAATTGACCAGAACGATGAAAACTCTTTTGCAGACTTTGTAGAGGATGTTGAATTCGTACAGGGTCTTTATTCTGAAGATAAAAAGCATATGTGGGAAGCATCAAAGCTTTATGAAGTTCTCACAACGCAGAAAAAGAGCGAGGCAGTTTACTACACCGTTAAGGACGGCGATACACCCTCCGGCATTGCTCAGCGCTTTGATATTTCCACTTCCGAGCTTATGTCGCTCAACCCGCACGCTGATTTCAGCATATTCAAAACGGGTACAGAGCTTAAAATTTCCGCAGAGGTTGATTTTGTCCGCGTTAAGATAATCAGAATTATCGAAAAAACCGAACAGACACCCTACAAAACCGAAACCATTCAGTCCGACAGCCTTTTCCGCGGTGACAAACGCGTTATCCGCAAGGGTGTAAAGGGAACAGACAAAGTAACTTACCTCACCACCTTTATTGACGGTGTGCAAGTAAGTGCCGAGGAAATCGACAGAATTGTTATTACCGAACCTACAAGCGAAAAGGTTAAGGTAGGTACAAAGAAAACCCACGCATACGGTACTAACTACGAAATTATTTCCAAGGGTCGGTTTGTCTGGCCTGTATCTGGACTTTATACTGTTACATCGCACTTCGGTATACGCAGCATGGGTAACCACAAGGGCATTGATATTTCCGGTCCGAGTGCTTCGGGTAAGCTTGTTCTCGCCGCCGATGATGGTGTTGTTGAGCTTGCACAGTACACCTCAAACGGCTATGGCTATCAGGTGCTTATCAACCACGGCGGCGGTGTAAAAACGCGCTATGCCCATATGCTTGCCGGCTCAATTTCCGTATCCGTCGGTCAGCGTGTAACCCGCGGACAGGCTATAGGCCGCGTCGGTAACACAGGCCGCAGCACAGGTCCTCACCTGCACTTCGAAGTTATCATCAACGGCAACCGAGTAAACCCCTACCCCTATATCTCATAGTTTAAAAGCAAGGTAATCGTTCGGTTACCTTGCTTTTTCAGCATTAAATATGTTAAAATAGGAAAGCCTAAAGGAGTGTGAAAAATTTGCAACCAACCGTAAGCATAATTATACCTATATATAATATTGAAAATTATATAGAAAACTGCCTTGCAAGCGTACGGAATCAAACTTATGAAACACTTGAAATAATCTGCGTAGATGACGGAAGCACAGATTTTTCCGCTCAGAAAATAAAAGAATACTGCAAAAATGATAACCGTATAAAATATATTTATCAACCCAATGCAGGTGTTTCCTGCGCAAGAAACAAGGGGCTTGAAAACGCAACCGGCGAATATGTTTTCTTTCTTGACGGTGATGATTATATTCACCCGCAGACGATAGAAACGCTGCTTGACTGCGCAGAAAAAACAAAGGCCGATATGATTTGTGCCGTTTACAAAATTACACAAACATTAGCTGAATCTTATGATTTCTTTAATGATTTTGCCTTTCATTCCGCCGATTTTTATGAGCTTTATTTTCATGGAAACAAGCTTGGAAAATGTGCCGTTGCAAAACTTATAAAAAGCGGCCTTGCAAAGCGTTTTAGATTTTTTGAAGGAATCGCAATGGGTGAAGACGGTTGCTATATACTAAAGCTTCTCAATGAAAATATCAGCGTTTATATAGCCGAACTTCCCCTCTATTATTACTACCGAAGAGAAGGTTCGGCAACAAAATCCGAACTCAATGAAAATAAGCTGACTATTGTAAACGCATATGACCGTATGTGTGACTATACAAAAAATTCTGCCAATGCAAATGTCCGCGCATATTGTCTGCGCAGTGTTTTTTATCAAATCAACCACAAACGCCGTCTTTACAAAGGCACAGCTTTTGAAAGCCTTGCCGAAGCAACCTGCAAACAAATCGGAAAAAAGCACCTTAAAGCTTTCCTTAAAGAAAAAAATATCAGCCTGAAAATCAGACTGATTCATACTGTGCGATTTTTCTTCACATTTTCAAAATAACCAAAAGGCACATTGTACAGCGACAATGTGCCTTTTTCTGGAGCTGGTGACGGGAATCGAACCTGCAACCTGCTCATTACGAATGAGCTGCTCTGCCATTGAGCCACACCAGCAAATATTTTATTTTCATTACCGGATTATTATAAACAAAGTTTATGTGTTTTGCAAGTGTTTTTTGAAATATGGCAAAAAATTATTATAAAAATTAATTGTTATTTAAAAAAGCTTTGCGGCACTTGCATTTTGGCGGCTTTGCATTTATAATAAGGTGAACCTAAAAATAAATAAAGGAAGGTTATAATAATGAAAAAGATTTTATGTTTATTGCTTACGGCTGCTGTTCTGTTTTCTCTTGCAGCATGCGGCGGAAACGACAAACCCGACGAAACCACTACACAGCCCACTACGGTTGTATTGCCGCAGGATAAGCGCTTCCCATGGCCGGACAATGCTCTTTTCGGCGATGTACCCGGAATCAAGGACAGCTTTGAATACTACAACGAAAACAAGACCGATAAGGGCTACACCTATGAATTTGCCGCAAACGGCGTAAGCTACGACGAATTCAAGGCTTATATTGCAGAGCTTGAAAAAGCAGGCTTCGGCATTTACAAAAAGTCCCTGCTTGATACAATTACAACAGCCGATGTTCTGCCCGAAAGCCTTGCAGAAGGAAAACACAATGCTGTATGGTCCGGCAACAGACGCGGACTTTATCTTGCCGCATTCTGGTACGGCGATGAATATTACGAAGCAAACGGCCTTGAAAAAAGCTACAATGTAAGGCTTACCTTCTACACCTACAATGTATTTGAAACAGTTGATTAATTAAGGAGATATATTAATTATGATTTCACAGCTTGAAAAGCCTGTTGCAGGCGAACTTATTGCAACAATGAAAACTTCCATGGGCGATATAAAAATCCGCCTTTTCCCCTCGGAAGCACCCAAAACCGTTGAAAACTTCACCACTCACGCAAAGAACGGCTACTATGACGGACTCATTTTCCACCGCGTAATCAACGATTTTATGATTCAGGGAGGCGATCCTGAGGGCACAGGCTGCGGCGGCGAAAGCATCTGGGGCAGACCGTTTGAAGATGAATTCTGCGTAGACCTTCACAACCTTCGCGGCGCACTTTCAATGGCTAATGCAGGTCCCGGTACAAACGGCAGCCAGTTCTTCATTGTTCAGGCAGACGAAGTAAGCCGCGATTTACTTGAACAGATGGAAAGCCTTAAAGACAGAGGCTTCCCCGAAGAAACAATAGAAAACTACCGCGCTGTCGGCGGCACACCGTGGCTTGACTACAAGCACACAGTTTTCGGTCAGGTTTTTGAAGGCATGGATGTTGTTGACGCTATTGCCAACGTAGAAACCGCAAGAGGCGACAAGCCCGTAGTAGATGTTGTAATCAACACAATTGAAATTACGCAGGCATAAATTCAAAGAAGTACAACCTGTTACGGCTGTACTTCTTTTTTCTTTTTCTTCTGTTTTATTACCCACATTACAATAAACACAACCGCTATAACAGGTACAAGCACCAACACAGCTTTAAGCAGTAAATCCATGGGGAATATTTCGTAAATTCTGTCGCCCACAAGAGTGAACGCAATAACACGCGGCGCAATGCCAAGTACCGATACAAACATATACTTTATGAACGGCAATTTGATTGAGCCGAGAAAAAGGCTTGCAAAATCAATGGGGAATACAGGTAACAAGCGTATAACAAAAAGAGAGGAAAACTTCGATTTATCCTGCATATTAAGCAGCTTTTCGCCACCCTTTGCCTTTTTCAAAAGTCTGTTTACATACTCGCCGCCGAGCATTCTTCCAAGCCAATATGTTACCGCAACCTCAACCGCAATTCCGCAAAGGCTTATAAAAAGAGCCGTACCCAAATCAAATGCCATACCCACGCTCACATAAATCAGCATTGCGGGAATGACAAAGGTCAGACCCTTGAGGAAAAATATTGCCATTCCAACAAGTATTGCCGCAATTTCACCCGGCGCAAGGTCAACCAACGCACGCACATCAATATTTACAAGCCTGTCGTAATTTAACGCAACTGCGGTAAACAGCACCGCCAGCACAGCCAGCCGCAGCAAAAGCGGCAGCAGTTCTTTTTTTACGAATTCTTTATTCAAAATAATCAATCCTTATTTTTCATTCGGGATTGATTATAGGTTATTTGCGTCTGCTTGTCAACAGCTTTGAAAGCTCAACCGAAGCGGTAACAAAAAGGCTCAGCGCAGCAACCGTAAGCCATTGCACACCGTTTAAAGGAACCGTTTTGAACACGGTGCAAAGCGCAGGAACAGTAACCACAGCCACCTGCAGACCAAGGCAGATTAAAAACGCACCGACCATTTTTATATTTGAAAACAAGCCGATTTTAAACAGCGAATTTTCGCTGCGGGAATTGAGCGCATGGAGAAGCTCCGCAATGCTAATTATGCAAAAACAAATACTCCGCGCCACATCAATTCCCCAGAAACCGTTGCCGAGGATAAAGCCCAACAACGCAGGCGCACCGATTAAAACACCTTCAAGCACAATATCAAACCAGCCGCCCTTTGTAAACAGCCCTGCATCAGGCTTAACGGGCTTGCGCTTCATAATATCCTTTTCTCTTTTTTCAACTCCCAATGCCATACCGGGCAGAGAATCCGTAACAAGATTTGTCCATAGCAGCTGAATAGGCAGCATCGGTGCTTCAAGGCGCATAAGCCCCGCAATAAAAATGAGCATAATTTCGCCGATATTACTGCTTATAAGAAAGCGTACCACTTTTTTAATGTTGTCATAAATTCCGCGGCCTTCCTCAACGGCACGCACAATTGTTGCAAAATTATCGTCGGCAAGCACTATATCTGCCGCACCCTTTGCAACCTCCGTACCGCTTCTGCCCATGGCGCAGCCTATATCCGCCGCCTTGAGTGCGGGCGCATCGTTAACGCCATCGCCCGTCATTGCGGTAACTTCGCCGTTTGCCTGAAGCGCTTTTACAATACGCACCTTGTGTTCAGGGCTTACACGCGCAAAAACCCGGACAGACTTAACCTTTTCCTGTAATTCTTTTTCACTTAATCTGTCAAGCTGTGTGCCTGTTATAACCGGAGTTTTTTCTTCGGCGATACCAAGCCGTTTTGCAATTGCAAAGGCTGTCTTCGGGTTGTCACCCGTTATCATAACAGGGGTTATACCTGCCTGTTTGCAGATTTTTACTGCCTGCTTTGCTTCCTTGCGTTCAGGGTCTTCAATACAGATAAGACCGAGCAGCCGAAGATTTTCTCTTATGTTTTCATTGCCTTCATCCATTTCCCTTACCGCAACTGCAAGCACACGCAAGCCTTCTGCGGCAGCAGCATCGTTAAAATACTTTGCATTGCCGCAATTTGTACACAGAGGAAAAATTTTTTCGGGCGCGCCCTTTGTAACAGCAAAAAGAGTATTCCCCATTTTTACGGTAACGCTCATCATTTTATCCGTTGAGTTGAACGGAATTTCGCTGAGCCTGTGTGCGGAAAATTCCGCGCTTTCTTTTTTTGCGGCGGCAACAATTGCCTTTTCGGTAGGCTCGCCCGATTCAGCGGTTGCATTACAGCATAATGCTGCATAGCCTAAAATTTCCTTTGCCTGCTCCCTTGAAAAATCCGTTTCATTTTCAGGGGTAAAAAGCCTGCAGACAGTCATTTTGTTCTGCGTTAAAGTACCCGTTTTATCCGAGCAGATATAGGTTGCACTTCCCAGTGCTTCAACGGCGGTCAGCTTGCGCACAATGGCTTTAGCCTTTGCCATTCTGCCAAGACCTGTGCTTAACACAATTGTAACAACCGCAGGCAAGCCTTCTGGAATTGCGGCAACGGCAAGGCTTATTGCAAGCATAAAGCTCGGCAGTAAACCATCATGCCGCAGCATACCCATTAAAAAAATCACCATACATATTGCAACAGCGCTTATGCCCAGCACCTTGCTGATTTTATCAAGCCGCTGCTGCAACGGAGTCTGCGGCGAATGCTCCGTACCGAGCATATCGGCAATTCTGCCAAGCTGTGTGTTCATGCCCGTAGCGGTAACAACTGCCCTGCCGTGTCCGGTAAGCACTGTTGACGAAGAAAAAACAGTGTTTTTCTGCTCGGCAAGCGGTATATTTTCCGCAAGAATTTCAGCCGCGTTTTTTTCGCAGGGGTGTGCTTCACCCGTCAGCGAGCTTTCGTCTGTTGTAAGCTCAACGCTTTGCGTCAACCGCGCATCTGCAGCAACTCTGTCACCGGTGTTCAAAACAAGCACATCGCCCGGTACAATTTCTGCGGCAGGTATACTGACCTCTTTTCCGCCACGCATAACGGTTGCCTTCGGAGTTGAAAGCTGCTTTAGTTTTTCTATCGCCTGCTCTGCCTTTGCTTCCTGAATTACACCAACAACAGCATTAAGAATAACAATACCCAGAATAATTATCGGGTCAATAAAGCTCTCATTTTCGGCATAGGCAGTAAAGAATGAAATTCCTGCGGCAATTATCAGCGTGATAACCATAGGGTCCTTAAACTGCAAAAAGAATTTCAATACTACACTTGTTTTCCGTTTTTCTCTCAGTCTGTTTTCGCCGTATTTTTCAAGCCGTTTTTTTGCAGCCGCTTCGGTAAGCCCTTTTACCTCATCGGTTTCAAGCCGGCGCACCGCATCGTTTATACTTAATACATGGTATTCCATATCCTTAACTCCTTAACCCGTCTTTACTTATAAATATATGATTAAGCATAATGATATACTACAAAACAAAAAGAGCAGTTTGAAACTGCCCTTTAAATTCAACATTATTGCATATTTTTATTTCAACAGCTCATCTGTCAGGCGGATAATTTCCGGCGCAATCTTTTTGCGCTCCCTTGCTGTAACAAAATTATATATCGGCATAGCTGCGGCGACAGCTGCGATACCTATTATACCTATAATTATGCCGGGTATGAAAAGCTTTTCTGCCCATTCAAGGCAGCAAGCCATTCCAAGCCCCAACAACAATGTGCCGATTATGCCTACAGCAAGAGCAACCGCAGATGATTTTCGGGTTACGCCCTCATCGAGCTTGCGCAGCTGCTTCATCTTGTCCTCTTCAGCCGGCAAATATTTATTTCTTATTTTTTTTATTTCCTCCTGCTGTGACGCAGAGTAAGAAAACTGAAAAAATTCATTATTATCCATGTTAATTCCCTTTTTTAATTAAGTTTAACTTTTTGGTTGAAAAAATTATCATATAAACTGCCATTGAAAGCACCGCAGCACATACCGCTAAGCCGGTAGCTGCTGTTATTATCCGGCGGAATTTTTCATCGGTATCCGTGCCGAAGGCAGAAAGCATCGCCGTTTCAAGCGAAAGCACCGAAACCAGAGCAGCCGCAAGACTTATCGCCTTTGCCGCAGACATCACGGGGCTGTTAAAGCAACGGTATTTTACCACATTGCGTATGGCAATTGCAACAGATATAAACGTATATGCCGCCATAGCGATTGTAATTATATAGTGATGCTCAAAACCTCTGTTCTGAAAAACAATGTAGCTTACAATAACGCCAAGAGTAATATTCATCAGTAAAAGCAGAATTCCGCAAAAGCGGTAATGAAGAAGCTCCCTGAAAATATTTTTACCAAGCTCTTTTTGAACAGTTTCCTTGAGCAGGAAAAAGCGCATCAATCCCAGCAGAGCATAATAACCGAAAAGCGCATAAAACCAAACCGAGCGGTAATATATGCCCATGCCAAGCTGAAGCAGCGCATAAAGCAAATTAATTGCAACCGACATATAAAGCGATAGCTTTATTCTCAGCTGACCATCCGAATAATAGCGGCTGATAAATTTATTTTCGCTTTTTAAATTTTTTAAGAATTTAAAAATTGCAGGCGCTTTTGTACAAACAACAGTAAGCGCGTATGCCGAAACAACATATGAAGCATAAACCAGCACCTCATTTGCATTTGGCGCAGCAAATGCATAAATCAGCAGCGCAGCCGCCACAGGCACCAGCGCAGCCACAACAGCCACATGCGGAAACAGCAGCTTTAAAAGCACTTTTTTAATTATTTCCATATCAGATGCCTCGCATTGTTACGGTGAATTTGCTGCCCTTTCCGAGTTCACTTTCTACCGAAATGCTGCTGCCTGTAATATCAATGATTCGTTTTACAAGCGCAAGCCCGAGTCCGTTGCCCTGAGTTGCGCGGGAGGTATCGCCTTGATAAAACTTTTCAAAAATCCGCTTGCCCGTTTCCTTAGGTATACCGCAGCCTGTATCGGCAACGCAAACGGTAACCTTTCCGTTTTCTTTCTTAAGGCTAACATAAACCGTACCGCCGCTTCCTGTAAACTTGAACGCATTTGAAAGCAAATTGTTCCAAATTATGCTGAGCAGCTCTTTATCGGCAGTAATTAAAATTTCATCGTCTATATCCGTCTGAATATCTATGCTGTTCTTTTCCCAGGTATCCTCAAAGGCAAGCAAGCATTCACACAGCTGTTCACTGAGGTTGAATTCCTCTTTCACAGGAAAAATCTGCTGATTTTCAAGCTTATTGAGTTTTAATATATTTGTTACAAGGCTGCTTAGCCGCCTTGAAGCTGAAGTTATTTCCTTGGCATATTGAATGCGCTCTGCTTGAGATAAATCCGGCTGCTGAAGTATTGTTGCGTAATTTTGCATTACGCTAAGCGGCGTTTTCAGCTCATGCGAAACGTTTGCAATAAAATCGCTGTGCAGGGTCTGGTTAGCAGAAAGCTCCTGCGCAACCTTGTTAAAGCAATGTATAATTTCATTGAACCTGTCATCACCGTCAAGCGGAACAATCGGCTTTATTCTTACACTGAAATCACCCAGCATCATCTGCTGTGCAGCTTGTGTAATGCGTTTTACGGGGCGGTCGAAAGTAATTTTTCTGCGTATAAAATCAATTGCAGTAAACAGAACACTTAAAAAAATTACATTTCCGAAAGTGAATTCTGCCGCAAACTCAATATTTTCACGGGTAAAGGTCAAATTCAGTTGACTGCTTAATACATTCAAAAAAAGCATCATGCAGCAGGTTAAAACAAAGGACATAGAAAGGAATAATATAAGGTAACGGTTGAGTGAAATCAGCACCGTGCGTAGTTTACTTTTTTCTTTCACTTGATCACCGCCTTATAGCCGAGTCCGTGTACAGTTTTGATTTCAAAGCTGTCGCAATTGCTTATTTTGCTGCGTAGCTTTGCCATATAAACATCAACTGTTCTCGGTCCTGACTCCGTATCCGCATCCCAGAATTCATCCATAAGTTGTGTGCGGGTAAAGGTCTTTTTCGGGTAAGACAGCATTTTATATAAAATATTAAATTCTCTTGTCGTAAATCGTATTTCTTCGCCGTTAAGCAAAGCAGTATGTTCATCTGCATTAATTGTAAAATTATCAATTGTTATTTCATGGCTCGATGCAATTTTTGCCCTGCGCAACAAAGCACCTATGCGTAGAAACATTTCATCAAGGTCAACCGGCTTAACCATATAATCATCCACGCCAACCTTGAAGCCCCTCTGCTTGGCGGCAAAATCCTCGCGCGCCGTTACAAAAAGCACAGGTATGCTTTCATTTATTGAGCGCACAGTTTTAACAAATTCAAAGCCGTCTGTGTCCGGCATCATTATATCCGAAACTATAAGGTCAAAAACCGTTTCATACATTGCATCGTATGCCGAATCAGCATTAAGGCAGCCTGTAGCCTCATAACCGCTCTGGTTTAAGAAAGTACAAAACGAACGGTTGAGCGCAGCATCATCCTCAACAATAAGAATTTTAAACATGAAGCATACTCCTCCTCATTATTCCAATGCTACTATATCATACAAATGTTAAAGTTTCGTTAAGCAAAGCAGGATGCGGACTATTGTTACAGTCTGCATCCTGCCCTGTCATAGTATAATCAAAGGGATAGCGGAAAGAATATTTTTGTTTTCGGTATACAAAATGCACTATCCCTCTGACCGGAGAAATGGGATTGGCTTATTTAAGCTCATCAAGGAGCTTTTGTGCGGCGACAATTCTTTCATTTGCGGCTGCAATATGTTCATCACGCTCAGCCTGCATTACAGCTTTGCGCTTTTCAGGGTTACCCGTTGCCTTGCTTTTTCCCAATGTACCTTCGACTCAGCCTTTGCTGCGGCAAAGTTAGCTTTGTCAACCTCATGCTGTGCCTTTGCGCTTTCCTTCATATCGTTAAATGCTTTCTTTAAAAAATCGCTCACTATACCTAATACTCCTTACTTTAGTATACTGTCACTTAAAGCGATGACTTGCTTTGCATACTTTTTGCGGCGTGAATCCAGCATTTTTTTGTAGACAGGATAGTTGATAAGCGCAATAATCATACCGACTATACCGATGATGATTCCGGGAACCATTGTGCTTGCCATGCCGAGCATTTCGCCGATATCGGTCATAACCAAACTCATGCCTGCGCCCATAACAAGTGCGCCGATTATGCCGAAAACTATGCTGAAAACAGTCGCGGGCTTTTTAACCTTCAGGTCAAGCGCTTTAAGCTCATCAAGCTTTGTGTTTTCCTTTTCGGTGTACTGTGTGCGGATTTTCTGTACGAGAAATTCTGTGTCGTTTTTATTCATTTTTCATTTACCTCTTTCATTGCTGTTTTATGTTGTTTTCTTTCGTTGTGGCTTTAGTTTACCGCACGGTTGTTTTTGAAAAATTAGAGAATTGTTTAAGTTTTGTTAAATCAATCTTATAATAGTACCTTTATTTGCGGAAACTCAACGCTAAACTGTTGACGGAAAATTATTATTATGCTTTAATTTATATATACTTAATACAATAGAAAGTGAGTGACATCAATGTTTGAAAATGCAAAATGGATAGCTCTTCACAAGGAAAGACTTAACGGCAGTCTGCTTTTCAGAAAAGAGATTGAGCTAAAAAATAAAATTGCAAGGGCTGTAATGTGCGTATCGGCACTCGGTATGGGCGAAATCACCGTAAACGGCGAAAATGTTACCGACGATGTGCTTACCACCCCTCTGACAAGATTTGACGCACGCATACTGTATCAGACCTATGATGTAACTGCGCTTTTAGCAGTCGGCACAAATACACTCGGTGCATTTGTGGGCAACGGCTGGTATAACGATATAGGCAAAACATGGGACTATGAAAAAGCAACATGGCGGCATTATCCCAAGCTGATTATGCAGCTTGATGTTGAATATACCGACGGCACAACGGAAACCTTTGTTACAAACAGCAGCTGGAAGCTTGACCACGGACCTGTAACATACAACCATGTCCGCGAAGGTGAAACCTATGATGCAACACTTGAGCAGCCCGGCTGGAACAAAAACGGCTTTGACGACAGCGGCTGGCAGAATGCCATAGTCTGCCGTACACCCGGCGGTATACTCGAACCCGTTGACTGGACACCGATAAGAATAGTACGCACCCTGCCTGCAAAGCACCTTGGCAACGGTGTATACGATTTCGGCGAGAATTTTTCGGGCTGGGTCAGAATAAAAGCAAGCGGCAAACGCGGAACTGAAATCTGCATAACATACGCCGAACAGCTCAAAAAATACGGGCTTGATATTGAAAACACAAATATCAACTCCTTCACATGGGAGCAGCACCACACCGACTACTACATAATGAAGGGTGAGGGTGTTGAAGAATGGCAGCCGCGCTTTGTTTACCACGGTTTTCAGTATGTGCGTGTAGAAAATGCACCCGAAGGTTTTGAGCTTACGGGCTGCGTTGTTCACACAGATTTGCAGACCGTCGGCACATTTGAATGCTCCTGCGATATGCTCAACAAAATTCATTCCGCAACGCGTCAGGCAACACTTTCCAACTTCATGGGCATACCTACAGACTGCCCTGCGCGTGAACAGAACGGCTGGACTGGTGACGCACAGATTTCCGCACAGCAGGCACTGATGAACTTTGACATGACAAAGGCATACAGAAAATGGCTGCGCGATTTCAAGGATGTTCAGCGCGCCGACGGCACAGTTCCCTGTATTGTACCCACGGGCGGCTGGGGCTTCAGATGGGGCGACGGACCTGCATGGGACGCGGCGCTGATTCTCATTCCCTGGCAGGTTTATCAGAACACGGGCGACAGCAGCATCATTGCCGATATGTGGGAAAACATGAAAAAATATATGGGTCACATGAACTCAATGCAGGAGGATTATATTGTCGGCTACGGTCTTGGCGATTGGTGTCCGCCCGATGATGTCATAAAAGAATGTCCGAACACGGTAACTGACACTGCCTACTACGCACAGTTTGCACGAACTATGGCAGAATGTGCAAAGCTTATGGGCGAAGACCCGACGACTTACGAACAGCTTGCTGAAAACATAAAACAGGCATACCGCAGCAAATTCCTCGGCGATACCGAGCTTGAAAAGAGCCAGACCTTCATCGCCTGCGGTATTTATCAGCAGATGTACAACCCTGACGAAATTCCCGGAATGGCACAGAAGCTTGCAAAGCTTGTTGAAGACAAGGATTTCCACATTGACTGCGGCATACTCGGCACCAAATACATCTTTACCGCCCTTGCGGAAAACGGCTACAACGATGTGCTTTACAAAATGGTAACCAACCCCACCATGCCGAGCTACGCTTACTGGATTAACTGGGGTATGACCGCACTTTGCGAAAACTGGGAAATGGATAATTCGCTCAACCACCATATGTTCAGTGAGGTAGATTACTGGTTCTACCGCCACATAGCAGGCATATGTATTGATGAAAACGGCATAACCATTGCTCCCAAAGCCGTATCCGCACTCAGTTGGATAAAAGCAACGCACAAAGAAATAAGCGTTGAAATAAACGAAAATAAGCTCACCGTAACAGTACCGAAAACCGCAAGAATAATTTTCGGCAATACCGATACTATTGTTGAAAAAGGTACATACGAATTTACAAAATAAGCAACATAAAAGACCATGGCTTAAAACAAGTCATGGTCTTTGTTGCAGCAGATTGTAGCAAAAAAGAAAGACCGATTTCTCATCAGCCTTTCCCGTGTCTAACTACTCTACCTTTGATACAAAATAAGGGTAGGTTGCAAATAGTTTTAGTAGATTGCAACTCAATTACTATATTGACTAATAAAATTTAATCATCTAAAACATTGTCTGCACAGTCTTGACAGAAAATTATCCAACTCTCGTCTGGAACATTGTCTTTTTCAACTTTAACCTCAACTGTGTTATCACAATTTTCCCTGTCACAATGAAGTGTAACAGTTTCAGATTTACAAGCAACTAAACTAAGTAAAAATATTAAAACAAGGAATAACAAACATATTCTTCTCATTTTTTATCTCCTTCTAACAAGCTTATTCTGTGATAGAACTTGTTGGCTCGGTAGTTATCGTTGGTGTTTTCTCAGGGACTTTTATCCACTCAACAGTATAATCCTCACCAACTAATTTACCCATATTGACCACATATTGCTCTATAATGTCTTTCGCACTAACATATGCTTGGTATATGATTTCTTGGGTTTTGGCATCGTTTTTGAGTTTTTGTATTCCATCGTTGATAATTTGTCTTTCTTCATCTGCTGTGAGTTCTGTGAATGCACCGAGTTCACAGACTGGTTTAGAAATGGTTGATTCATCTTCTTTTGCGCCAAGAATTTTTGCTGGTGGTAAATAAACTTTCACTACACCATTAGATGTTGGTTCTTCGATTATAACCTCATTCACATCGATTCCGACACTGACAATAACATCATATTCAAACCAAACATATTGTTTTCCCACGCTCAATAAATTGCCTTTATTATCACAAACAGCAACATTGTGATAACGACACTCTATAGTTGTTAATTCACTTATCATCTCAATATTAAACAAGTTATGATTTACTTTTTTGTTATCGGGTCTAAAATTAAACCAAGCAATCAGTGTAATAGCAGTAATTGCCAACAATCCACAAGAAATTAGCAAATTCCTAACAAATGGATTGAGTTTTTTCTTTTGGTTTTTTACTTCTGTATCGTTATGCTCAATAACATTGTTTTGAATTTCTTCCAAAGTTTACACCTCCAAATTAGCACTTTTTTCAAAGGAAAGTGTATATCCAGACTCACTAAGTAACGGTTCTAATAATGTTTCAATTGTATTGATTAAACTTTCATGTGCCTTTTCAGTAAGTTCTGTATTTGCTTCGGCTTTTTGTTTAGCATCTGTTTTACAAATGTAAGATGTATCTTTGCCTGTCCAATCAGACTGGTCTTTTGGATAGTAGTAAAATTTATGATTTACGTCTTCTAAAAGTTCAACATCAAAAGTGAACTTATCAGGAATTATTACAATCACTTCTTGATTTTCATGGTTAATATCATATGTAATTTCAGCAATGTCTACTTGAGGCTTAACGATTGCATAGTACAATACATATCCGTCACTTTTTCCGTCTATATGTGCTTTTGCAATTCCATGTTGTACATATTTTGCTGTTGAAAGTTTAGCTGTTTGAATAACTTCTTTTATGGTGGAAGATGTTATTAGAGTTTCTTCTGGCTTACTGAAAGCACCAATTGAAAAAAGTCCTATTATAGTTGCGATAATAACTACCGCTACGATTAACGGAGAAAGCTCAAGCAATTTCTTTTTGATAAGAATCATTCCTTTCTTACAAAGAATTACACATTCTACGATACACCACTATATTATATACTTCTTAGCAATAGAAGTAAATACCATTTGTCGAAACAACGCGGAATATGTAAATAAGAGTTTCAGCATATAACTTGTTTTTTTCGCGAATTTACCTGTAGGGTTTAAATTTTTGACAATAAAAAAGTACAACAGTTGTATTAAAACCATTGTACTTAGGTGGTCGGAGTGGAGGGATTCGAACCCCCGACATCCTGCTCCCAAAGCAGGCGCGCTACCAACTGCGCTACACCCCGTTATTTTGTTGTATGTTTGTTTCGCTTTGGTCGCCCTCTTGCGGTACCCAAAATTCTTTGCTCGCTTTTCGCTTCGCAGAATTTTGACCGCTACGCCATTTCGCCCGACCTGCATCCGCCACCGGCGGCGGTCGGTCTCAATGCCCAAAGCAGACGCGCTACCAGCTATCGGTCAGAAATATTGTCGCACTGCTCGCTTGGAGCGCTTCGCATTGCTCTGTATTTCTTCCTGCTGATGCCCTTGCCTTTTTCCGCCACTGGCGGCGGCAAGGTCATAGCCACTACACCCGGATATTTATTATGTTGAATTTTTCTTGTTGTTTTCAACCGCTTAATTATATTAAAAATAATGCTTTATGTCAAGAGTTGTATTACACAAAATCAGCTTATCTGCCGCAGACAGATAAGCTGAAATTTATTTTCCCCAGTTTTCTACATACCTTTTTGCCGCGTATGTTGCGCCTACAGCATCGTCATAAAACGCTTTGGCTTTTATTTTTGCGTAAATTCCGTCATACTGCGGGTGCAGCATAGCCTTTACTTCCGAATACGCTTTTGCTGAGGCAGGCTCATCGCTGTTGTGTGTGCTTATAATCAGCTCGGCAAGGCGCAGATAAAAAAGATTTGTAAAAATAATCTGATTTGTTCCGTCTGCAATTGCCTCATCATAATATTTTTGCAAATCATCGGTATATTCAAAATTATTGCAATGCATTTCAGCACGCAGCAGATGCATTGACGGACCGGAAATATAATTCGGCTTCATATCGTCGGGGATAACCTCGAACGATTTTTTGTATTCGCGCATTGCGTCAAACCAATTTCCCGTACCTTCGTATATTACACCTTTATTGTGGTGGCAGCGCATCAGCTCCGCCCAGTCTTCACACATAGACATTGCATAATCAATCAGCTCAAGTGCCTGAATATGGTGCGAAGGCTTCATCTGCACAGCGGTGGTATAAAGCTGCTGACAGCATTGAAAACGCGAAAGCTTTCCGCACTCTTCTTTGAATTCGCGCAGAGTTTTTTCGGTAACATTGCCGCGTATGAGTGTACTTTTCAGCGTGTTGAATTTCATTTTTTCAACTCCATTGTTATAAAACTTGTTCGGAAAAATAAAGTTTGTCGAACCAATTAGGAATTAAAGGGTGGGCTTCGCCCACACCCATTTATATTCGGGTGCGGGTGTCCCGCCAACAATTCCTAATTCAAAATTCCTAATTCATAATTTTTGTCTGTCAACAGACAGACAAACTGCAATTTGCCAAGCAATACTTTTTTCTGTTAAAATCATATCACAAACACAAATTACTTTCAAGAAAAATAAAAAAGTTGTCACCGACTGAAAATCTCATTCGTTTTTAAAGTGAAAGGAGGGCAACATGAAAAAACGGGAACCCGAAAAAAAATTTGAAGAAAAATATGACCGCTACGGCAGTATGCTGTATAAAATTGCGTTTTTGTACCTTGGCAATGCATGTGACGCCGAAGATGCTTTACAGGATGTATTTGCAAAATATTTTTTCACACAAAAGAGCTTTAACAATGCAGAGCATGAGAAGGCTTGGTTCATACGCGTAACGCAGAACAAATGCCTTGACATAATGAAAAAGCGCGACAGGCAAAACATAAATATAGACGAAATAAGTATTACCGCACCGAATGAAAAAGAAACACAGGAAGATGTTGTCCGCTGTGTCCTTGCGTTGCCGCCGAAATACAAAGCAGTAATAATTCTTTACTATTACAGCAGCTGCACTACCGAAGAAATTTCAGCTATACTTAAAATCAGCAAATCAGCCGTAAAAAAGCGGTTGCAGCGCGGCAGAGAAATGCTCAGGCTTGAATTGGAGGATTACAAAAATTGAAAAGGGAAGATTTTATACAGGCCATAGATAATATTCAGCCCGATATACATATGAAAACGCGGCTGAAAGTAAAAATTTTTACCGCAGGAAACGAAAGAAAAAAAGCAAAAAACATTCCGAAAATTGTTGTTGCGCTTTGTCTTGCTTTTGCGCTTATTCTCGGTGCAGGTTTATTCGCCGCTCCGCAGACAGACAGCAATGCTGCCACCCAAACTTCGCCGCAGGTATTTGTGCCTGAACTTATGAAGGCTTTTGTTGTTATTGCTGCAGCAGAAAACGAAACCGCAGAAACGCAGCCCGCAATTCAGGCACTTGAACTCAACCGGAAGTATTCATACGGAGTTCATTTGAAAATTACGGATACCCGCTCGCTTTCAAAGGAAGAAAAAGCAGAAATCTTAAAAGAGTTGAATGATGAAATTTTTCTGTACAGCAAGGAAAACGGCTTTTCCTTGGGCAGAAGCATGACCTGTGAGGGGAATAATTTTTATCTTACTTACTGTTCGGTAAATGAATTCAGGCTGAATTTGGAAAACCGCGAAAACATAAAATCAGTAACGGTAAGCAACACTTCGGAATACGGTGAAATGGTTTATGATGTGCATAAGCCTATATTTAAAAGTCCCGACCACGGACACAGCATAACAATCCGAGGAGAGGATTTCGACTGTGAAAAATCAGGATTTTACTGGAGCATTACAGAAGACGCAGAAAAGGCAATTGAAAAAAATATTAATCTGCCGTTTTCAGCCTTTAATGACACAATAACCTTTACGGCAGAATATATTGACGGCTCAAAAGCAACCGCTGTTGTTGAGCTTAATTTTGATAACAGCGGCAGCGCAACAGCCGTATGTAAGAGCTATACATTTTGAAACATCGATTGTTTTAATTATCATAGGCGACGACCCTAAAAGAATGCGTTATGTTACTTTTGTCAAGCGTTACAAAAGTAACCAAAAAAACTTTTAGGTTTGACACACTTCGCTACGGCTGACGAAAGCAAATCCGCGAAGCAGACAGAACAAAAAGAGTTTTGTTCTGCTGCCGTAACGGCTCTCAGAATTAATCTGAATTATAAAGCTGAATCTGCCGCCTACGGAACTTCGCTCGGATTAATGAGTAAAGGTTTGGTGTTCGTCAGCCTGCTTCGTTCAAGCTGCCGGCATATTCTTGAATTTATGATATTTTAAAAAGTATCCATTACTGTTTCAAAATGTATACTTTTGTAAACAGTAATTAATATGGTTTTGAAAGAAAATTTTCCGCCACAACTGCGTTGAAAAGTCTTGAAATAGCCTTGTATTTCTGCAACTTTTCGCCTTGCTGTGACAAAAAATTTTTCTTTCAAAACTGTTTCACATCTAAAATACAATATTTTATGTGCAGTCGGATATTTATTCTCCGCAGGCATACTGCCGTATGGCAAGGAGAAAAATGTAC
>JAFQBE010000037.1 GCA_017416765.1 Clostridia bacterium | reverse complement strand
GTAGCGATATAAATCCCTTGCGGGATTTGCGATATACCTAACGGTGCGATATATGCTTCGCATGCGATATACGCTGCGGCGTACAGGGGATTTATATCATATCGCAGGCGAATGTAGTGAGCCTATATCGCAATTTCATTTATGAAATTATATCGCATTTGCCGTTAGGCAAATATATCGCTAAATCATAATTTGTAAAGGCAGGTGCGTTGAATTATGAATACCGTTACAAAGCGAGCGTATGTTTTGCTCGGGCTTATTATTGCTTTTATGGCGGGTCTTGTTCTGCTTGGTGTTAGTTTTTTTATGAATGGCGGTACATGGGCGACAGACAGCCACAACGGTCACCTTTATTCAAACGGTCAGATTACCAATGCAGGTAAAATTCTGGACAGAAACGGTGTAGTGCTTGCCGAAAGCAAAAACGGCAAGCGAATATATAACTCAAACAAAACAGTTCGCATTTCAACCCTTCATGCAGTAGGCGATACATACGGCTACATTGCCCACGGTGCGCATACTCTCTGCCGCGATAAGCTGACAGGTTACAGCTTTGTCAACGGAATTTATGACCTTATAAATACAGGTGAGGGAAGCGATGTAAAGCTGACAATTGATGCCGATGTATGCGCTGCGGCATATTCTGCACTCAACGGCAGAAAGGGTACTGTAGGTGTATATAACTACAAAACGGGCGAAATTATCTGTATGGTTTCAAGCGGCAGCTATGACCCGCAGAATAAGCCAAAGGATATTGAAACAAATCCTAAATACGAAGCAGTTTACATGAACAGACTGCTAACCGGATTATACACACCGGGTTCAACCTTCAAAACTGTTACGGCGGTTTGTGCCATAGAAAATATACCGGATATTTTCAACCGAACCTTTGAATGCAAGGGCTCGCTTAAAACCGCACAGGGTGGTGAGGTTATATGTAATTCCACCCATGGCAAGCTTGATTTCAATACGGCTCTTACAAAATCATGTAACTGTGTTTTTGCCGAGCTTGGTATTGAGCTGGGCACTAAAAAAATTGAGCAGACCGCAAAAGATTTGGGCTTTGGCAAACGCTTTGATGTAAGCGGTGTTAAAACGCAGGCAAGCCGCATTGATTTAAGCGAGGCTGTTGAAATTGACCTGGGCTGGGCATCAATCGGTCAGTATACTACACTTGCAAATCCTCTTCATATGATGATGCTTGCAGGCAGCATTGCAAACGGCGGCGCAACAGCTGCACCGTACTTTGTTCAGGAGGCTTTAAGCGGCGTTGCAAGCAGCATAAAAACCAACACATTCGTGCAGCAGGCTACCGCCGACACGCTGAAAAATATGATGCGCAGCAATGTTGCCAATAGCTACGGCGACAATAAGTTCCCAGGTATGGATTTCGGCGGTAAAACCGGTACTGCAGAGGTTGCCGACGGCGACCCGCACGCATGGTTTATAGGCTTTTCAACAAAAAGCAGTTTTCCGTATGCAATAGTTGTTGTGGTTGAAAACGGCGGCAGCGGCTCGGGTGTAGCCATACCTGTTGCGAGCAAGGTAATGAAGGCAATACAAAATTAAAAGGATAAGGGAAAATGGGAAAGAATAGAATTATGCGCATTGCTGCGGCTGTACTTGCGGTTGCAACGGCGGGACTTATCTGCTGGCAGATGGGTGTTTTTGAATTTTCGGGCAAGCCGAAAATCTGCCTTGATGCAGGTCACGGCGGCAGTGATGTAGGCGCAGAATATAACGGCAGGTACGAAAAGGACGACAATCTGAAGCTTACCCTTGCCGTGGGCGAAATACTTGAAGAAAACGGTGTGAAGGTTATATACACGCGCACCGAAGATGAAACAGTGGAACTCGAAGAGCGTGCGGAATTCGCAAATAAAAAGAAGGCAACATATTTTGTTTCAATTCACCGCAACAGCGCAGCAGCCAATGTAAGCGGTGTTGAAATATGGATTGAAAACACGGCAACACTTTATGAAGAAAGGTTAGCAAAAGATATACTTGACAAAATTGATGCCGCAGGCTTTGGCAAAAACAGAGGGGTCAAGCGCGGTTATCAGGGCGATTCTTCGGCAAACTATCTTGTAAACTCTGCTACCGAGATGCCGAGCTGTCTTGTTGAAATGGGTTTTATAACAACGCCCGCAGATAATAAACTTTTTGATGAAAAGCTCGATGAATATGCTCAGGCTATAGCAGAGGGAATTATGAAGAATCTTGAGGTTGAAGAAAACTCAACGGAGGAATAGTTAATGCAATATACTCCACTTGAAAAAAATGCAAAAAAAGTAATGCTGCTGACGGCTGTGATTCAGGCTGTTGCTTTTTCTGCTGTGGTGCTTGGCGCTTTGTATTGGTTTATCGGTGAAGAAAAGCTTTTATTTTCAGCTGCAATTGTCGCAGCGGTTATTGCGCTGCTGTGGGTTATATTTGTGCCTATGGTACGCTTCAAGCGTTACCGCTACATGATTACACCCGACAGAATAGAAGTTATAGAAGGTGTATTCTGGATTAAGCGAACCGTTGTTCCCATTGACAGGGTGCATCAGATTAGTGTCAGCAAAGGCCCGATTGATTCCGCCTTCGGCGTGGCAAAGGTTCAGGTTATTACCGCAGGCTCAACTGCCGTAATGCGTTTTCTCAATGAAGAAAAGGCGAACGAAATTGCAATGTATCTGAATAATAAAGTAAACGAAAAACTCGGAGGCGGCAGCGATGTTCAATAAGCCGACGAGAAACCACATAACAATAATTTTTGAACAGCTCGGTGCGGCAGGGGTTGTAGTAATAACCTTTGTGTTTTCCGTTTTGCGTGAACAGCTTGTCAGCTCGGGCGGTATAAAGGCGGTAATCCGTTCGCTTAAATACGGTATATTGCCGCAACAGGGTATGGCTTTCTTTGCTGTTGCCGCTATTGCGGTTGTGCTGCTCATATGGCTTATAATACGCTGGTATAAAACCGTTTTTTATATTGAAGACGGTTACCTTGTCTGTCAGCGCAGAACGCTGATGAAAAAAGCTTCGCGCCTGCCGTTTTCCTCGCTTGCAACGGTAAACCTTGAACGCAGTGTTTTTGAAAGAATGGTCGGCACAGCAAAAATAAAAATAGATATAAATTCCGCCGCAACTGCGGATAAAACTGATTTTACCTTCGTTCTTTCTCTTGCGAAGGCAAAGGAATTTGAGCGGATTTTACTCGAAGCCAAAAACACCGTAACCACCGAAAAAACGGAAGAAGAAACAGACATAAAAGAAACTGTATATTCTTTTTCAAATGTTCAGGCTGTGCGTCATGTTCTGCTAAGTCAGCCTGTTGTTCAGCTGCTGTTTTCCGCAGCCTTGCTCGGTATCAGCCTTTTTTCACAGCTTCAGACAGCGGATATTTCCGTAATATTGCCGACGGTAGCCTTTATTGTAATTGCATGGGTTTTAGGCATAGTAATGAAAATACTTTCCGTTTGCAGGTTTTGCGTTGAATGCGATGAAAAAAGCATCTATATTTCTTCGGGGCTACTCAAGGTGAAAAAATATTCCTTTGAGCGCAGTAAAATCAATGCACTTGTTGTGCGCCGCCCCTTGCTTGCTCGTATCGCAGGACTGTACAGCGCGGAGGTTGCCGTAATCGGTTTTGGTAACGACAAGGAAGAAACACCGCAGATAAGTCTGCTTGTAAAGAAAGCAGAGCTTGAACGGATTTTAAATTTATGCGCGCCCGATTTCAAGTGCAGCGGCGAAATAATAAAGGCTGATAAAAAAGGCTTGTTGCCAAGTGTGGTAAGGGCTTTGTTTATTTCATTTCTGTGTGCAGTACCACTCTGGTTTCTGAACCCGCTTTTAAGTGCGGTTGCTGTTGTAACGGGCGCAGCACTTGGTGTGCTGGGGCATAACACAAAAACTGTAAGCAGCGATGAAAATATATTTTCATTTTCTACCGGCATACTTTTGAAAAAAACAGCCTTTTTCAAATATAGTGATATTCAGACCGTGCATTTCAGCACAAACGCAATCAGCAAAATACACGGCATAGGCAGAATAAGCCTTTCTATTCTTTCATCAAACACTATGCGCGTACACACAACAGGCTGGTTCAAAAAAGAAGCTTTTGAGGAATTAAAAGACAGAATAATATAAAAAACTCCTGCAAAATCTTTTTCGGATTTGCAGGAGTAAATGTTTTTATTCAGCTTTTTTAAAATCAATTTCATTGAGCATGGTAAAACCTAATATCAGCACACCGCCTATTACTTGCCACGATGTCATGGCTTCGTGCAATATTGCTACGGAAACTATTACAGCAACAAGAGGATCTATGTAGCTGAGTATTGCGGCCTTTTGACCGGGTAACTCCTTGAGCGATGAGAAATACAGACAGTATGTAATGCCCGTATGGAAAAGACCGACTATCAGCAGAAATATCCAACCCTTTGAGTTGAGTGTGCCGAGTGTGACTCCGCCAGAGAAAGCTACATAAGGTATAAGTACGGCTATTGCCGAAATGAACTGTAAAAATGTGCGGTGAATTCCGTCAACATCTTTGATAAATTTGTTGAGCAGTATTACCGTTGCGTAAAATACAGCTGCCCCCAGTCCGAAAAGTATGCCTTTTATGCTTCCGCTCGCTTCACTAAGTCCCGTTATAAGTACAAGTCCTACGGTTGACATGATAAAGCAGATAATCTGTTTAAAATTAAGTTTTTCCTTGAATATTATCGGGCATACTGCCGTGACTATGACAGGCGCAAAATAGTAGCTGAGCGTTGCAACGGAAACGGTTGTGTGCTTATATGCTTCAAAAAGCAGTATCCAATTTATACCCATTGCTGCGCCCGAAAAAAGCAACAGCGGAACTGATCTTTTTATTTTTCCAAAGGGTATGCGCTGCTTTGTAATAAGCAGGTAAAAGCCAATAAGTACTGCCGCCATTACTGCACGGTACAGCGCCAATTCTCCCGAAGGCAAATCAACGTTTCGCACAAATAAACCTATCGTGCCGAAGATAACCATTGAGATTATAAGCATGAATTTTGGGTTGGATTTGCTCATATATTCTCCTTGAGAAAATCATGAAATCTAAATTTATTATATTCTGTTAGTTATAATTTTTCAACCCTTTACAAAATTTAATTACTGAACTGGTAGTTTAATTTATATGTCCGTTCCTTTGGGGCAAATTCTTGATATATCTGCTTTCAACTGCGGGTACATAATATGCGCCGTAGATTTTTATGCCGGGGAAGTCTTTTTCTATATCACCCGTGTGTTCGATTTCAACATAGAATTTGTAATACGGCATAAAGGCTTCGGAGAGCAGGGAAGTGTGGTAAACAAGTTCAACCTTTTTTACCTTTTCTTTGCCCTTGATTTCCTGAAATACGCTTGTAACATAGTTGCCGTCCAGCAGCATATCAAGCGCTTTATCTGCGCTGATTATCGGATAGCTTCCTAAAGAAGAATATGTCGAATCGCGGCAGCTTTTTGAAATGTGCAGCAGACCGTCATCGTCTGTATAAAAACGCACACTTTCAAAATTGTATGCTTTGATTTGCTCTTTCGCATTGCCTTCACCGTCATATATTTCAAGGTGTAAGCTTCGCCGACCGTAGATGTCATAATCGCCGCCGTTGATGTTTATAACAGGCTTATCCATTTCGAGGAAATCAGAAAACTTATCAATTAAATATTCAGCCGATTTATGGTATTCATCATAGCTTTCATAGTATCCGAGCGTGTAGCCTTCGGGCAATGCGCTCTTGTTTTTTGCTGTTACATTAATATTTAATCCGGGTGTTATTTCTGCATGATAATTTTCATCTTCCACATAAAGGGTGTTTGTACGGCTGTCATACAGCGGAGATAATTTGCCTGTATCCATGCCCAGCTTTTTTGCGGCATCAAGCAAAAGCTTTTCAAGCTCTTTTCTGTCGGTGCTTTCAAAGTTTCCTGTTGACATACTGCTGTAAAGTTCATTTTTATATACGGGCAAGGTTTGAGGTGTGCTGTCAGGTGTCCATGGATTTTTATTTATAAGCTCGTCAATACTGTATGCCCAGTATGCCTCCATGCCCATACCGCTGCTGTCAAAATCTGCTACGCTGAGCATTGGCAGCTCTTTGTCGGGCTGATTGTTGTAAACAAAAAATCCCACGACTATTACCGCTATGCATGCAGCAAGTGATGCCCATACTGCCGCTCTTTTTTTGCTGCGATTTTGGGGTGACTTTTTTGCCGCTTCTATAAAGTAGTCATCAATATCCGTAAATGCAAAAAGCAGTCTTTCTGCGTTCATATTGTTATTCCCTCCCTTTCAAGGAATGCTTTAAGTTTTTGTCGGGTGCGGAAAAGTGTAACATTTATTTTTGATTCATTCGTTTTACAGTGCTTTGCAATTTCCTTGCCGGAATACATATGCCAGTACCGCAGTATGAAAATATTGCGTGCATCTGTCGAAAGTGAATTCAGAAAAGTGTTCAGCAGTTCGCTTATTTCACTTTCTTCAAATTCGTTGCCTGCGGCAGGTATACATTCACCGAGTTCTTCAAGAACGAGTGCAGTCTGACTGCCGCCCCTTTTCAGCGCACCGCGTTTTTCAAGCATTTTGAGCGAGCGGTTTCTCGTCAGCTTGCCGAGATATGTCTGTAAACGGTTCGGCCTTTTGGGAGGAATGGTGTTCCATGCGCTTATGTAAGTGTCGTTTACGCATTCCTCGCTGTCCTGCGTATTTTGCAGAATGTTCATTGCTATGCTGCGGCAGTAGCCGTCGTACTTATTTGCGGTTTCGGCTATTGCGCTTTCGTTTCGCTCAAAGTATAAATCAATAATTCTTTCGTCTTCCACTTTTTCACCTCGTCTGTTTAGGCTTGAAAGGTCCTTTCACCTATATACACCGAAAAAATATCTGTAATATTACACAATTATAGCATAAAAAGTTTGGCTTGCGGTTTTGTAAAATACGGTTGTGGATTTTATTTTATTGTGATAATATAAAAATAGCTTTTATTATTAAAACGGAGGTTTTGTTATGATAAAGCTTATAAGAATTTTTGTTTCTTTATTTGTTGCATTCGAAACCGTTTTTACTGCAACCTTCAGCGGTGTGCAGCTCAAATCGGTTGAAATGCCCGAAACGGTTACTGAGCAGTATACGCAGTATGTTGACCCGTTTATAGGTACGGGCGGTATACCGTGGGTATGCGCGATGCTCAGCCCCGCGGCAACTACACCCTTCGGCATGGTAAGGCTCGGCCCGGACACCTGCTTTGTCGGCGGCGGATATCTTTTAAAAACAAACACTTCCGGCTATTATTATGAACATGGTCATATAAAAGGCTTCAGCCATTCCCGCCTTTCGGGTACGGGTGCGGAAGATTATTCAATGTTCCGTGTAACTCCCGTTGCGGGTAATAACAAGCCTGCCGCTATGGCTTATTCACACGATGATGAAGTAGCTTCTGCAGGCTATTATGCGGTTTATCTGCCTACAGTCGGCTGCCTTGCCGAAATGACAAGCACAGTGCATACGGGCGTACACCGCTATACCTTCAAAAACAGCAGTGATTCACACCTTTATATTGATGTTACAAGCTCTACAGGAGACAGAGTAGCTGCCAAAGCCTTTGCCGATTACGATGAGGAAACAGGCATTATTACCGGCGGCTGTCTGCTTCCCGGTCAGTTTGCAGGCAGATATGACGGTTTGCCCACATACTTTGCCGCCGTTGCCGATAGGAAAATAGTTTCCTGCGATATTACAGGCGATGAAAACGGCATGGGTATTGACCTTAACTTCGGCTCAATCAAGGATGAAAGCGTTGAGCTTAAAATCGGTATCAGCTTTGTAAGCGCTGAAAATGCATTGCTGAATTTAAAGACAGAAACCGACGGGCTTGATTTCGATTCAGTTCGTGAAAAGGCTGTTGAAGAGTGGGAAAACAAGCTGTCACTTATCAAAATCAGCACAGCCGATTACGAAACCAAAAAGATATTTTATACAGCACTTTATCACACAATGATTATGCCTTCCGATTTTACGGATGTCAACGGTGAATACCTCGGCTTTGATAAAAAGGCTCACATTGCCGAAGGATACACCTACCGTACGGATATGTCACTTTGGGATACCGTTCGTACAACAAATCCGCTGTATACTCTCATTGCGCAGGATGTACAGCTTGACTGCCTCAAGAGCCTTGTTGAAATGACAAAGCAGGGCGGCTTGAATGTTGTTCCCCGCTGGCCGCAGGGCGCAGGCTACACAGGTTCAATGTTCGGCGACAGCGCAAATATCATGATTGCTGAAAGCTACCTCAAGGGTATACGCGATTTTGATGTAAATACTCTTTATGAAGCTATGAAAAATACATCTGAAAATGCTGTAAACAAAGATGGAAGAAACTGTATTGATATGTACAACGAATACGGTTATGTTCCGTATGACCTTGCACCGAGTGGCGATGAATCTGTCAGCTTTACAATAGAATATTCATGGGAAGATGCGGCTATTGCTGCTCTTGCTGCTGAACTTGGCAATACAGCAGATGCTGAAAAGTATACCGCAAAATCCATGTACTATAAAAACACCTTCAATCCTAAAACCAAGTATTTCCAGGCACGCAATGCCGACGGAAGCTTTGTATGGAACTTTGCTCCCGGCATGACCTCGTTTTACGATATGGTTATGATAAAGAAGTTTGCCGATTGCTATGCAGAGGGCAGCGCGCGTCAATGGCGTTGGAATGCCCTGCACGATATCGACGGTATGATTGAACTGTTCGGTTCCAAGGAATACTTTGTCAGCGAGCTTGACGACTTTATGAAGGATGCTTCCCTTACCCGTGCGGCAATTGATCCCGGTGCAGGCTTCTGGATTGGTAACCAGCACGATATTCACACACCCTACCTGTTCAATAACGCAGGCAGACCCGACCTTACGCAAAAGTGGGTACGCTGGACTCTTGCAAACCGTTTCAGCACCGATATTGACGGACTTGACGGCAATGATGACGGTGGCACAATCAGCGCATGGTATGTTTTTTCCTCGATGGGCTTCTATCCGCTTGCAGGTACGGATAAATACTGGCTCGGTTCTCCCAACCTCAACGGTGCGGAGGTTACACTTTCAAACGGTAAAGTACTTAAAATCAAAGCAGAAAACCAGAGCGATAAGAATGTATATGTAAGCACGGTAACGCTCAACGGCAAAAAGCTTGACGGCTTCTATGTAACCCACGAACAGCTTATGAACGGCGGAGAGCTTGTGTTTACAATGAGCAGTAAAGCGGTATAAATTACAGTTTATCTGCTCTGCAGATAAACTGTAGCGATATAAATCCCTTGCGGGATTTGCGATATACCTAACGGTGCGATATATGCTTCGCATGCGATATACGCTGCGGCGTACAGGGGATTTATATCATATCGCAGG
>JAFQBE010000036.1 GCA_017416765.1 Clostridia bacterium | reverse complement strand
TTCTTTAAAATGTGAATTTTAAGCACAATAATGCGTCAAATCCCACAGATATGCGCCAGCATTATCTGTGGGATTTTCCTTTTCTTGTATATTAAAATTTCATTTTAAAGTGCTTCGCAGTTTCGTAAGAGTATAAAATTTTTGTATCGAAGCCAAAAACGCAGCAAGGCTGTCGCCTTGCGAGGCTTTTGTCAAAGATACGGGGAATTTTACTCGAGAAACAAATACTTCCTTATTGGGTGTGGGCGTTTGCGACCGCCGTTGTTTTTACGCTATAATGTTTCTTATCCAGATGCCTTTTTTTACAAGTATACCGCCGATAATTGATTTGAAAATTTCGAGCGAGTGGACTATGAAAAACATCGGAATAATGTCGATGCTTGTGAAATTTGCAAGCACGAATGCAAGCGGTACGGAGACACACCAGCTGAAGCCGCTGTCAAAAGCAAAGGTCAGCAGGGTTTTTCCGCCTGAGCGGATTGTAAAGTAGCAATCGTGTCCGAACGCCTGCGCCGGCATAATAATTGCAACAACAAGCAGCAGATCAGTGGCAAGCTGACGGACATGTTCCTCCGTGTTGTAAATTTTAGGAATGAAGGGTGCGCAAGCGCACATAATACAGCTTATTATTACTGTTGCAAAAACGGTAAAAGCAATCAGCCGCCAGGCAGTCTGCTTGGCTTTTTCTATTTCGTTTGCACCAAGGTGCTGACCGACCATAATCGCAACCGCGTTGCCCATTGAAATGAAAACAACATTGAAAAGGTTTGCAACTGTTGTTGAAATATTTGAAGCCGCCACAACATCAAGCCCGCGCACGGAATAGCACTGTGAAAGCGTAGCCGAGCCGAGCGACCAAAGAAATTCGTTCATAAGCAGGGGCGAACCGCGGCGAACAACATCTTTGAGCAATGTGGTAGGAACATGCATGCTCTTGTATACACCCTGAATAAAGCTGAATTTATTTGAGTGTTTATGAGTGTAAACAATTATAATAACCGCTTCAACAAAGCGGGAAAGCACAGTTGCAACCGCTGCGCCCGCAACGCCGAGCTTCGGGAAGCCGAAGGTACCGAAAATAAGAAAATAGTTAAATACAAGGTTTACAAAAATGGAAATAACACTTGCCTTCATCGGTATTTTTGTTTCGCCAACCTCGCGCAGAGTGCTTGAATAAACCTGCGAAATTGTAAACGGAACAAGCCCCACAAGCATTATGTGGATATAATCAAGTGCGTAGCCGAGTGTAGCTGCGGCATCTGCCGGGTCAGTGTCTTCTGCGAGGTAAAGCGAAATCAGCTGCCGCGGAAACGCAAGGAACATAACCATTGCGACGGCAAGCATAAGAAAGCCCGTCATAAGCTTTATTCTGAAGCAGTTGCGCACACCTGCATTATCGTTTGCTCCGGCAAACTGTGTTGCGAATATGCCCGCACCTGCAAGACCGCCGAAAATGCAGAGGTTGAATACAAAAAGCAGTTGGTTGTCAATTGCAACAGCGGACATCTGCAGCGTGCCTACGCGCCCGACCATTACATTGTCAAGCAGGCTGACTACATTTGTGATTGTGTTCTGAATAATAATCGGCACAACTATGGCAAAAACGCGTGAATAAAACGCCTTGTCGCCAATAAAATATTGCCGTGGAGAAGATTTTGTCTTAGTCATTTTTCTGCACCTGATATTCTCAAACTTTAAACGATATACAATATAGCATATGTAAATTTTTTTGTAAACGGGAAAGACGGATAAAATTAGCAAATTATAGTTTATCTGTCTGATAAAAATTATGAATTAGGAATTATGAATTAGGAATTAGGAATTGATGGCGGGACACCCGCACCCGAAAATATAAATATATAAATGGGTGTGGGCGAAGCCCACCCTTTAATTCCTAATTCCGAATTCTTAATTCCTAATTGGTTCGACAAACTGTAATTTTACAATCCCATTATTATTTATTATATTTATTGACTTTTATCAGTACGGATGATATATTTATAGTGTATGATTATCGAATATTTCTACCGGAAGGAAGGAAAAATACTTATGAAAAAAAACACATTAAAAATTGCTGCCGTGCTTTCGGGTCTGGCTGTATGTCTTACGGCTTTCGCTGCTTGTTCAAGCGAAAAAAACGAAGACAAGCTGATTTATAAAGAAGGCGGCAAAATCTATTACCGTCCCCAGCAGGGCGATATTGCGCGTGAACTTGCAACCGATAAAAACGGCGTAACCCTTGTTGACAGCGAAGGCAATCTGCTGTGGAAGGTTACAAACGCTGACGGTGAGGACCAGACTCACCCCGTTTCATACCCTGCAGTTCTCAACGAAGGGGACAGAATTTCCTGTCAGCAGTTTTCAATTAAACTGCCCCGCGGCTGGGAAAAGATGAAGAGCAACAACGCTGTTATGCTCAAAAATGAAAAGGACAGCGCACAGATTGACTATTCCTTCTTTGAGAACAAGGAAGACGAAGTCAACACAGCGGAGGGCAGAGTTCAGGCGCTCAACGAAATGCTTCAGCCCTCTGTTAAAGACGGTACGGCAATAATTGAGGTTGAAGATGTTCAGGTTTCCGGCAGAGATGCCAAAAAAATTGTAATAAAAACAAGCGGTAAGAACAGCGGCAAAAAAGACGCTTACCTTGAAGTTTACTTTATTGATACGGCGAACGGCGTTATGTCCTTCTCCTGCTCTTGTCCGGCTGAAGACGGCGGCAAGTATGATTTCAAGGCTGTTCTTGACACTATCGAATACAGAATATAATCACGGATTTTCAGGGAGGATAAAACATTTATGCTTTTTTCACAGGATATAGGTATCGACCTTGGTACTGCCAACACACTCGTTTTTGTTAAAGGCAAGGGTATTGTTATCAGAGAACCCAGCGTTGTCGCTGTGGATGTTCGCTCGCAGCCGCCTAAGGTTGTTGCAGTCGGCGCAGAAGCAAAGGAAATGATTGGCCGTACACCCGGTTCAATTACAGCAGTTCGTCCGCTTAAAGACGGCGTTATTGCCGATTTCGATGTTACGGCCGATATGCTCAAGGCTTTCATCAAGCGCGCCATCAGCAGCTCTCCTTTCAGCAGAGCAAGAGTTATGATTTGTATTCCCTCCGGCGTTACAGAGGTTGAACGCAGAGCCGTTCACGATGCCGCACGCTCCGCAGGTGCAAAATATGTAAGCCTTATAGAAGAACCCATGGCTGCCGCTATCGGTGCAGGTCTGCCCGTAAGCGAAGCTACAGGCAGCATGGTTGTCGATATCGGCGGCGGTACGGCAGAGGTTGCCGTGCTTTCACTCGGCGATATCGTTACATCACGCTCTGCAAGAGTTGCCGGCGATGATTTTGACGATGCAATTATTGCTTACATCAAAAAGAAATACAACCTGCTTGTCGGTGAACGCACGGCAGAAGAAATCAAAATCCGCATCGGTTCGGCCTTTCCGTACGAAGGCGAAGGCGCAATGAATGTCAAGGGCCGTAACCTTATGGACGGTCTGCCCAAGAATGTGGAAGTAACCTCCGAAGAAATCCGTGAAGCGCTGTCTGACCCCGTAAGCCAGATTATTGACGCTATCCGTTCAACGCTTGAAAAGACTCCGCCCGAGCTTGCTGCAGATATTATCGACCACGGCATTATGCTCACAGGCGGCGGCGCACTTCTCCGCGGGCTTGACAAGCTTATTGAAATTGAAACAAAAATGCCTGTTCACATTGCGGAAAATCCGCTTGACTGTGTTGTTGACGGCACAGGTATCTGCCTTGAACATGATGCGCTGGGTACGCTCAGCGGTAAAAAGAAAAAGGTGTAAGCCACAATGCGAAGCTTCTTTAAAAGCGCACGCTTCAAGGGCTTCCTCGGCATATTTGCAATACTGCTGCTGGGCATAATCGTTTCTACCGTTATTGAAAGCGGTTCTTCGCCCGCATCAACCGTACTCGGTACAGTGTTTTCGCCTCTGCAAAGCGTTTCAAGCTCCGTTTCGAACTCGCTGAAGGATTTTTCGGTTTATTTCCGATCTTCGGCGCAGTACCAGAAGCGCGTAAAAGAGCTTGAAAAGCAGCTTGCCGATGCACAGAATAACCTTGTCGGCTACGAGCAGGCAAAGCAGCAGCTTGCACTTTACGAAGAATTCCTGGAGCTCAAGGAAGAAAACGAAGATTTTAAATTTGCAAGCGCATCCGTTATCGGCAGTGACGCATCGGATGCGTTCGGTTCCTTTACGCTTAATAAGGGTGAGCTTGACGGTGTTGCAGTCAACAACCCTGTTATTTACGGTAAATATCTTGTCGGTGTGGTAGTTAAAACTGCGCCGACTTATTGTGTTGTAAATACCGTTCTCAACCCCGAAGTAAATGTAAGTGCATATGAGGTGCGCACAAGGGAAACCGGCTATTCAACAACAACCGTTGAGCTGGCAGAGAACAACCAATGCTGCCTGTCGGGTCTTGTGCGTTCTACCGCAATTGCCCCTGGCGGCATAGTCTGCACCTCGGGTGTCGGCGGCGTTTACCCTGCCGATTTGATTATAGGTACAGTAAGCGAAATAAAGGATGATACCACCAACATTTCCTCCTATGCCGTTATTGATACGCAGGTGGATTTTTCACAGCTGCGTGATGTTTTTGTAATAACATATTTTAAGGGCATGGGTGTCGGCGACATTAATTAAAACTGCGGATAAAGCCGCAATATGCCGCGTTTTTGCCCGCTCGAAGTACCTTTGTACTCCTTCGGGGGCAAAGAACACGCCATCTTATCGTCTTTATCTCAGTTTTATGCTTATCAGTAATAAAATTTTTTGAAGGGAGGGAAGAAAATGATACCGCAGGCGTGGAAAGAAAATAAGCCGAAGATTATGCGGCGCATTGTTTTCTTCTTTCTTATTCTCGGCTTCGGTGTTTTGCAGAATTCGGGTGTATTGCCCGATTTTTTCGGTTTGAAGTTTTTACCGCTTTTGCCGTTGACGGTAACTGTCGGTATGTTTGAGCGCGAAACCTACGGTCTGAGCTTTGGCTTGCTTGCAGGCATACTGTGGGATATGAATACCGCCACGGCAGACGGTGCTTATGCTTTTCTGTTTGCGCTTGCAGGCTTCGTCTGCGGTTTGCTTATGACATATCTCATGATGAACAACCTCATAACCGCCTATATTTTAACAGGCTTCTGGGGCATTGTTTATGCGGTTGTAAGCTGGTTGTTAAGCGTTGGCTTCAGCGGTGTTGACGGCGGCTGGAAGCTGCTGCTTACCTTCCATTTACCGTCTGCTTTGCTGAACATTCTGCTTATGCCGATTTTTTATTACATTGTGCGTGATATCAAAAAATATTTTTTAAGCCTTGAAAATGAAGAACTGTCGTTCTGATTTATAAGTTTAATTTTTATTGAAAGGAGAGCCGGATGGAGAGAAAAAGAAAATTCAGCCCCCGCGGGCTTACGGTTACGCTTGCTTTTCTGATTATAGTTGCCGTTTTCCTCGGCTCACTTTTCAAGCTGCAGGTTATTGACGGTGCCGAATACGCAAAAGCCGGCAACGCCATAACCGTAAAAACCGTTAAGGTAGAAGGACCGCGCGGTGAAATACTTGACCGTAACGGTTCGCCCCTTGTTACAAACAGGCAGGGCAATTCAATTATTTTTGACTATTCATATTTTCCGTCCATAAAGGAAAATTCAAAGCGCAACCAGATTATAAAGGCACTTATTGAGCTTTTTGAAGCCGAGGGTCTTGAATGGAACGATAATATCCCATTGGTTTACAATAAGGCGGGTGAGCTTGTTTTTGCCGCGGACAGGGAACGTGATATTGAAGAAATGCGCACGGATATATTGAAGCTCAATTCCTATGCAACCGCGCAAAACTGCCTTGATGCGCTGATTGAAAAATATTCGTTGCAGGAATATGAGCCGAAAACGGCTCGCAAAATTGCTTCCGTCCGCTATGAAATGACACGCATTTCGTTCAGTACGGCAATTCCGTACACCTTTGCGGACGATGTGCCTATAAATACGGTTGCAAAGATTAAGGAAAACAACAATTTCTTCATCGGTGTTGATGTTGAAATTGAGCCATATCGCGAATACAGCGATGGTGAGCTGCTGCCGCACATTCTCGGCAGAGTCGGTCTTATCAGTGCTGAAGAATATGCCGCAAAAAAACAAGCGGGTGAAGAGTACGCACTCAATGCAACTATAGGTAAGGACGGTATTGAGGGCGCAATGGAAAGCTATCTGCGCGGCACAAGGGGAATTAAAACAATTTCCACCGATGCCGACGGTAATGTAACAACCGATTATCAGATTGAGCCTGAGCAGGGCGGTACGGTAGTGCTTACCATTGACAGCAACCTGCAAAGAGTAGCCAAAGATGCGCTTTCTACGGGTTTGGAGGCTTTGCGTGAGGACAGCCTTGTTGACCCCGCAGGGGCGATAATTATTGAAGATGTAAACACAGGTGAAATTCTTGCAAGCTATTCATATCCGGCTTACGATATTTCAACCTTTTCGCAGGATTACAACAAGCTTAAAGATGCTCCGAATTCTCCGCTGTGGAACCGTGCGCTGTTGAGTACATACTCACCCGGTTCAACCTTCAAGCCCTGTACGGCAACTGCCGCGCTTGAAGAAGGGCTTATCACGCGGGATACCTATTACCGCTGTACACGCAGCCACACCTACCTTGAACACAAGTTCCAGTGTTTGCAGACACATAAAAGTCTGTCCATCAATGTTGTTTCCGCAATTAATGAATCGTGCAACATTTTCTTCTACAATGTTGCAGAGCATACTAATATAAACACAATCAACGAATACGCTTCAATTTACGGTCTGGGTGCAAAAACCGGTATTGAGCTGCCCGAAGCCACGGGTACGCTTGACAGCCCCGATTACCGTGCCGCACTCGGTCAGACCTGGATGCCCGGCTTTACTTTGCAGAATGCCATCGGTAACGGCGGCAGCATGTTTTCGCCCGTACAGCTTGTAAACTACTGTGCAACTATTGCCAACGGCGGCACACGCTACAGACCGCATTTTATCAAAACCGTAAAGTCAGCTGACTTCTCCGAAACCGAGCTTGAAAACGGTGCGGAGGTTGTGCTTGAAACAGGCTTTTCAAATTCAACGCTCAGCCTTGTGCGCGAAGGTATGAAGCAGGTTGGTACAATAGGCTACTGTAAAAATGCATTTAAGGATTTGCCGGTAAAGGCGGCGGCTAAAACGGGTACATCGCAGGTTGACCGTAAAATCAACGGCGTAACCGTCAAAACAAACAATGGCTTCCTTATTACCTATGCACCGGCAGACAATCCGCAGATTGCAATATGCATTGCTGCGGAGGGCGCAGGCAGCGGTTCATCGCTTGCACCGATTGCCGCAAAGGTTTACGATTATTACTTCAACGAAATGGGCTCGTTCACTTCGGCACAGCCCGAAAATACATTATTAGGTTAATAAAAATATTGTATATACTGAAAGGCAGGAAAAAAACATGGATATTATGCAGGCAAAGCTGGCTGTTATTGAAGCCGGTAAAAACCTTGTAAAAACAGGTCTTATCGCAAGAACATGGGGTAATGTCAGCTGTAGAATCAGCGATACGGAATTTGTTATCACCCCCAGCGGCAGGTCATATGAAAACCTTACCCCCGATGAAATAGTAAAGGTTAAAATTGAGGACCTTTCTTACGAAGGCGATGTAAAGCCTTCCTCCGAAAAGGGAGTTCACGCTTCTGCGTACAAGCTGCGCCCCGAGTGTAATTTTGTTATCCACACCCACCAGCTCAACGCTTCCGTAGTCAGCGTACTCGGTAAAGATATGCCCGTTGAAAGCGCAATGCACGCAAGCGTACTCGGCAGCAAAGTGCCAATGGCAGCCTACGGTATGCCCAGCACAAAGAAGCTCAAGAACGGCGTTTATGCCGCAATCGAAGGCAACCCCGACAGCAAGGCTGTAATTATGTCACACCACGGTGCGGTATGCATGGGCACAGACTATGCCAATGCTTTCCTTATTGCAAGCACACTTGAAGACGCCTGTAATGTATACCTTCTTAAAAAATACAAAACTCCCGATAAGTATAAAAAGCCCGTTTGCTACAGCTCAATCCGCGACGGTGAAAAGCTTATTCTTTCAGGCGACGACGGTTCAAGCATAGAATGTCCGATTAACGGCAACCTTGACGGCAAAAATTTTGCCCTTGCCGCAATACACAGGGATATTTATGCTGCCCGCCCCGACATCAATGCGATTGTACAGTCTGCAACACCCGATATACTCGGCGCAGCAAACAAGTGTGTAGGCAAATTAAAGCCTCTGCTTGATGACTATGCACAGATTGCAGGTGCAACCGTACGCAAAATGAAGGGTGATAAAGCAGTCAGCGCACTCAAGGGCAGAAACGCAGTATTCATGAAGGACGGCAGTGTTCTTTGCTGCGGACCGGATATGTACGATGCAAACGCAATACAGATGGTTGTGGAGAAAAACTGTAAGTCCTACCTTGCAGGCTGTGCTTTTGGCAGCCCCAACTACATAAGCAAGCTCGATTGCATTATCATGCGCTTTGTATATATGCAGAAGTACTCAAAGCAGAAGAATAAATAAAAGTTCAGCTTTGCTGAACTTTTATGAATGGAAAATGTAGAATTGTAAATGGAAAATTAATGGCGGGACACCCGCACCCGAAATATATAATCCGGAGCGAAGCGACCCTTAATTTTGCATTTTACACTTTCAATTTTCAATTATTAAAAGGGAGAGGATTTTGTGTTCACATCGGTTAACAGTGTCGGCATATTCGGCATGGCATCGTATATGGTGAATGTTGAAGCCGATGTGTCGCAGGGTCTGCCGCGTTTTGATATAGTCGGTCTGCCCGACGCGGCGGTAAAAGAATCGGGCGACAGAGTCCGTTCCGCAATAAAGAACACAGGCCTTTCCTTCCCTGCCAGCCGTATTACGGTGAACCTTGCCCCTGCGGATAAACGCAAGGCAGGTCCGCTTTACGATTTGCCGATTTTTGTGGCTCTGCTTCGTGCAAGCGGTCAGCTTAAAGCTGAAATCAAAACAAGTGCTTTTATAGGTGAGCTTTCGCTCAACGGTGAAATCCGCCGCATAAACGGTGTGCTGCCTATGGTTATGGAAGCGCAGAAAAACGGTATTGAAGAAATTTTTGTTCCCTTTGACAATGCGGCAGAGGGCTGTGTTGTCAGGGGCATAAATGTATATCCGGTAAAAACAGTGTTTGACTTGCTCGGTCATCTGCGCGGTTCAAAAACCCTTTTGCCGGCAAAGGAAGAGGATTTTACGCAGCAGCTGCTTGAACCCGATGCACCGGATTTCTGCGATGTAATGGGTCAGTTCGAAGCAAAGTTTGCCCTTGAAGTAGCTGCGGCAGGCGGTCACAATGTTATGATGATTGGACCACCCGGTTCGGGTAAAAGCATGCTTGCAAAGCGGCTGCCCTCAATTCTGCCGGATATGAGCTTTGAAGAAGCTCTTGAAACAACAAAGGTTCACTCTGTTGCAGGTACACTGCCAAGCGGTGTTTCGCTTATACGCAGCCGTCCCTTCCGCTCGCCGCACCATACGGTTTCGCCTGCGGGTCTTGCAGGCGGCGGCAGCATTGTGCCGCGTCCTGGTGATGTTTCGCTTGCACACAACGGTGTACTTTTCCTTGACGAGCTGCCGGAATTCAGCAAGCAGGCACTTGAAATTCTCCGTCAGCCTATAGAGGACGGTGTAATTAATCTCACCCGTTCAGCAGGTACGGTGTCCTATGCCTGCTCGGTTATGCTCGTGTGCGCAATGAATCCCTGTCCCTGCGGTTTTTACGGTCATCCTACCCGTCCCTGCACCTGCTCGGCAGGTACGGCAAACCGCTATGTAAACCGCGTTTCGGGTCCGCTGCTTGACAGAATCGATATACATATTGAAGTGCCACCCGTAAATTATGAGGAGCTTTCTTCTGTTGCAAAGGCGGAAACCTCTGCCGAAATAAGACAGCGTGTAAATAAAGCGCGCGAAATTCAACATGAAAGGCTTAAAGGCTCGGGTGTTACCTGCAACGCTAAAATGACCTCGGCACAGACCAGAAAATTCTGCGTTTTAAGCGACGAAGCAAATTCGATGCTCAAAAATGCCTTTGAAAAGCTCGGGCTTTCTGCCAGAGCGTATGATAGAATTCTTCGCGTTGCCCGAACTGTTGCTGACCTTGATGAAAGCGAAATTATAGAATCAAAGCACATCGGCAGGGCAATTCAGTTCCGAAGTCTTGACCGTAAGTTCTGGGGTCACTGATTTTTTGACGGTTGCAAAAATTATGCTTTTTGAAACACAAAATAAGTAAAATTTTTTATCATTCGTAGGGGTCGGCGTCCTCGACGACCCGAAAAGTAAGCGTTATGTTACTTTTGTCAAGCGTTACAAAAGTAACCAAAAAAACTTTTGAGTTTCGCGCACTCCGCTGCGGCTGACGAAAAGTAAATCCGCGAAGCAGACAGAACAAAAAATATTTTGTTCTGCTGTCGTAACGGCTATTACATATTCATCTGAATTATAAGGTTTTATCTATCGCCTACGGAACTTCGCTCGCATTAATTAGCAAGGTTTGTGTTCGTCAGCCTGCTTCGTTCAAATTAACAGCATATTCAGAATTTACGATATTCAAAACGCTTTTCATCTGAAATACAAATACTGTTTACAATATTATATAAAACAGCACACTCCGTTCGCAGAGTGTGCCGTAAAATTTAATAAAAATCAATATACTATTTCGCCTGTCTGTGCGTTGATAACCTTTTTGTAAACTGCTATGTGTGTGGTTGAAATGTGCTTATCAATATGCATGCTGCCAAAGAACCATCTTCTGTATTTGCAGGCGTTGCTCATTTCGTCAAAATAAGCGTTGAGTCCTGTAATTCTTGCAGGCAGCTCACTTTTGAGCTTTAAAAAGCTCTTTATTTTTGAAGGCGGTTCGTGTGTGATTATGTAATCAACCTTACAGCCGACTCTTTCCATGTTTTCCGCACCCTCGGCAAGCTCCTCGCTTGTGGGGAATTCGCGGCGCGACCATGCACCGTTGTCAAACAGCATATCAATATCGGGGCTTTCGCCGCCGCCCATTGCAAAAAAGGTCTGCTTTTCAATTGAGTAAATCTGACCGCGCATGAGGTGGAAAAGGTTGCCCGAAATATTGTGTGCCTTGCCGCCGCAGAAAACACCTACCTCGTATTCATCGAGCAGGCTGAAATTTTCGTGCGTTCCGTCAAGGAAGCAGATGTTGAATTTCTTTTTGCCGAGCTGCTTTAATATTTTTTCTTCTCTGGCACTTCCGTCCCATATAAAGCCGAAATCGCCGCAGATTATAAGCGTATCGCCTTTTTTGAGCTTGATGGAATCAAGCCGTTCAAAATCGCCGTGCATATCGCCGGTTATGTAAACCATATTTTTCACCTTTATAATCAAGAAATTACTGAAGTTTTTTAACTTTTTATAATATACTACATTTTGTGAGGCTTTGTCTATGAAAAAAGCAATAATTTTTTTACTTACCCTTTGTGTAATTTTTTCCTGCGTTGCTCCGCTTGGTGTAAGCGCGTTATATAATTCATCCGTAAAAACCGAAACGGAAATATTTTATATTGAAAGCCTTGATACGGGAACGGTGCTTTTTGAGCAGAAATCGAATGAAAAGGCATCTCCCGCATCACTTACAAAAATTGTTACCGCTGCACTTGCCTTAAAGCATTGTGAGGACCTGAACACGGTTATAACCGTACCCGAGTACTGTATCCGTCTGTTGGACGGTACGGGCAGCTCGATGTCGGGTATAAAGCCGGAGGAGGAAATAACAATGCAGTCGCTGCTGTACTGCCTGCTTATTACCTCCGGTAATGAGGCTGCTATGATTATTGCAGACTATATCGGCGGCGGTTCAATTGCAAATTTTATTCAGATGATGAATGACCTTGCAAAAGAGGTTGGCTGTAAAAACACCCACTTTGCAAATCCGCACGGTCTTAGTGAACCCGACCATTACACAACAGCGCAGGATATGGCAAAGCTGACAAAGTACGCAATGCAGTTTCCTGCATTTAACGAAATAACTTCATCTACAGAATATACGCTCCCTGCAACGAACAAGAATGAAGAGCGTAAAATCCGCACAACAAACTTTATGATGCTCAGCGGATATAAGGAGTACTACCTTAAAGATGCAAAGGGCATCAAAACCGGCTCAACAGAAGATGCCGGCAAATGCTTTATTACAACGGCTACACGAAACGGTTACAGCTACCTTGCAGTTGCAATGAAAGCTCCCTATTACGATTACGATAATGACGGCTACGATGAAAACTTTGCCTTTATGGATGTAAAGGCAATGCTTGAATGGACCTTTGACAACATCAAACTAAAAACAGTTACCGACCCGTCACAGATTATTACGGTTGTCGATGTTAAGTACGCATGGGGTGTTGACCATGTGCGCCTTGTACCCGCGGAGGAATACTATGCGCTTGTACCTGTTGGCGTAGATGCAGGCGGTGTGCTGGTTGAACCCGTTAAGGACAGCCTGCCCGAAGCCGTTGCGGCACCAATCAAAAAGGGCGATGAAGTCTGTGAAGCTGTTGTAACTTACGCAGGGCAGGAAATTGCACGCATAAAGCTTGTTGCCGCAGAAGATGTTGACATGAGTGTTATACTGCTTATTTTCGGTAAGCTCGGAGACCTTTTCAGAACAACGGTTTTCAAGGTTTTTGCGGTGCTGCTGGCACTTGTTATTGTGTTTTTAATCGGCGCTAATATATATGTTAATAAAAACAGAAAACGCAACCGTCTGAAAATAGTAAATTACCGCGATATAAACAAAAAACGCTAAAACATATACAGGAGGCAAAAATATGCTCACACCAAAAAGAGGCGTGCTGATTGATATGTACAATCAGCTTCGCAAATACTGCGCTGCAGAAAAGTACGATTTGTCCGTATGGTCCTACGAACATGCAATGTTTGAAGCAGGTGTATATTCTCCCTGCGAAAACAGGGGCGAAATCCGCCTTGGCGACCATTGGAGCACAGGCTACGATGAAGCACATTTCTTCCGCACACAGTTTGTTGTTCCCGAAAGCATGGCAGGTAAAGAGCTGCGCATCGAAATTGAAATCGGCGGCGAAGCACTTGTAAAGGTAAACGGCAATTTCAACGGCTCTGTTTCTGCTTCAAAATATGCTCCCGAAAGAGGTACAATCATTATTAAGGAGCGCTACAACGCAGGCGATGTGCTCAATATCGAGCTTGAAGCCGCAGTAAACTCCATGGAATTCTGTGATGCCGCAATGGACGGCGCAAAATCAATGGAATACACCTTCAAAACAGCCTATATCTGGGTTGTTGATGAAGAGTGCGAAGGCTACTGGTATGACCTTGAGGTTGCCTTCCAGGCGCTTGATTTTATTAAGGACGAGCATATTTACAGCCTTGTTTATAAAGCAATTGATGACAGCCTTCATGTAGTCGATTACGATTTTGAAGAAGCTGAGGTGCGCAAGTCAATCGCTGCTGCCCGCAAGGTCTACGGTGAGCAGCTTGCAAAAATTCCGTGGTCTGCAACTTCTTCCGTCATCTTTACAGGTCACAGCCATATTGACGTTGCATGGCTGTGGAGGGTTCAGGAGAGTATTCGCAAGAGTGCAAGAACCTTCTCCAATGTTGTTTCACTTATGGATAAGTACCCCGAAATGACCTTCGGTCAGAGCCAGGCTGTGCTTTACGATATGGTTAAAAAGCAGTACCCCGAGCTTTACGAGCAGATTAAGGAAAAGGTTGCCAACAACCAGTGGGATATCTGCGGTAACGTTTGGGTTGAGGCGGATACAAATGTAGCTTCCGGTGAAGCGCTTATCCGTCAGATTCTCTACGGTACAGAATTTTTCAAAAAGGAATTCGGCAAGGTTTCCAAAACCTACTGGCTGCCTGACTGCTTCGGCTTCACATGGGCTCTGCCCCAGATTATCAGCCGCAGCGGCATGACAAATTTCATCACATCCAAGCTTTCATATAACGATACAAATAAATTCCCGTTCAATATGTTCCGTTGGCAGGGTAATGACGGCACACAGGTTATGGCTCATATGATGCACCCCGGCTATAACGGTGTGTTCTCCGTCAGCGAGCTTATGACCTCTGACCGCGAGTGCAACAACAAGGAGCAGCTTGACACCGCCATGCAGATGTACGGCTACGGTGACGGCGGCGGCGGACCGACCCACTGGATGCTTGAACGCGGCAGACGCCTGCAGAATTTCCCCGGTCTGCCCAAGGCAAAGGTTGACCATGTTGACAACTTCTTTGCCATCACAGCCGAAAAGAAGGAAGAGCTGCCCGTATGGAACGGCGAAATGTATTACGAAAACCACCGCGGTACATTCACAAGCCAGGCTTTTGTCAAGAAGAACAACCGCCGCGGCGAATACGCACTTGAGCGTAATGAAATGCTCAGCGTTATCGCAGGCAAAATCTGCGGCGTAGAATATCAGAAGGCAAAGATTGAGGAAGCATGGAAGGTGCTTCTTACTAACCAGTTCCACGATATCCTGCCCGGCACTTCAATCCACGAAGTGTTTGAAGATTGCAAGAAGGAATATGCTGAGCTTCGCAAGCTCAACCGCGAGCTTAAAAACGAGCTTCTCAATGCTCTCAACGCAAATGTTAAAACAGAGGGTGACAGCATAATCTGCTGGAATCTTGTTGCCTGTGAAAACAGCCTGCCTGTCCGACTTGAGGTTGAAAGCGATAAGCTTGTTCCCCTCGGTGCAGACGGTAAGGCTCTGCCCTGCACCTTTGAAAAGCGCGAAAACGGTTATCTTATGGTCTTTACACCCGATGAGCCGCTGCCCGCATTCGGCTGCAAGGTGTTTAAACTCGGCGAAAACAACTGCGATGTTTCGGCTGTTACAGCAACGGCAACTCTGCTTGAAAACAGCAAGCTGAAGGTTGAGTTTGATGAAAACGGTATAATTACAAGTGTTTACGACAAAGTAAATAACCGTGAAGCACTTGACGGCAAGGGCAACCTGCTTACAGTTGCACTTGATAAGTGTATTCACGAAACTGCATGGAACCTTGAAATCAACTACAAGAAAAAGGTATGGGAGCTTGAAAAGGCTGAAAGCATCAATGTTCTTGAATCCAATGCACAGCGCGGTGTAATTGAATTTGTCCGCAAGTTTAATAAGTCCACAATCAAGCAGAAGGTTATCCTCAACCGCGACAGCGACCTTGTCCTGTTCGATACCGAGGTTGACTGGCACGAAACCGACAAGGTTCTCAAGGCAGAATTCAATGTTGCGGTTATTGATACCGATGCTACATACAACATTGCACACGGTGCAATCAAGCGCCCGACACATTGGAACACAAGCTTTGACTACACCCGTTTTGAGGTTGCCGCGCACAAGTGGGCTGACCTTTCAGAAGGCGGCTACGGTGTAAGTGTTCTCAACGATTGTAAGTACGGATATGATATTCACAACTCCCGTATGAGAATTACCCTTATGCGCGCACCTACCTGTCCGGACAGAACAGGCGACCACGGCATCAGCACCTTTGTTTATGCCCTCTATCCTCATAAGAACGGCTGGCAGGATGCCGAAACCGTCAATAACGGTCTGTGTCTGAATGTTCCCGCAGTTGCAAGGGTTGCAGGCGCACAGAATGGAACGGTTGAAAGCGGAATGAGCTTTGTATCGGTCGAAGGCGGCACATTCGCAGTTGATTGTATCAAGCCTGCGCAGGACGGCAGAGGTGTTATTGTCCGATTCTCCGAAGAAGAGCGCCGCAGAGGCACAGCAAAGGTCACATGGAAGCTCGGCGGTAAAACCGTTACTGAATGTAACATGATTGAAGAAGATGAAACTCCTGTTGAATTCAACGGTGAAAGCTTTGAATTCACATACCGCCCGTTTGAGGTCAAGACATTCAGAGTATATTGATTTAAAATAAATGTAAAAAACTGTTGACAACATTTGCCTCTTGTGCTATTATACTAAAGCCGCATATTACGGGTTGCGCTATAATTGCGCCCAAATCTGCCTGCTCACGGGCAGTACCCCTGAATAGCGAGACTTATAAAAAGAGGTAAAAACATGTACGCAATCATTGAGACCGGCGGTAAGCAGTATAAGGTTTCTGCCGGCGACACACTTTTCATCGAGAAGCTCAATGTTGAAGCAGACAGCGAAGTTGTTTTCGACAAGGTTATCGCAGTTGGCTCCGACGACTCCATCAAGGTTGGCGCTCCCTATGTAGAGGGTGCAACAGTTACCGCGAAGGCAATCAAAAACGGCAAGGCAAAGAAAATTGTCGTATTCACCTACAAGCCCAAGAAGAACGAAAAGCGCAAGATGGGCCACAGACAGCCCTACACCAAGGTTGAAATTTCCGCTATCAACGGCTAATTCACATGGTTCGCTTTAAGTTTCTCCGCAGCGGCAAAATAAATACCGGCTTTGTTTGCAGCGGTCATGCAGGCTTTGCGGAATCCGGGCAGGATATTGTCTGCGCCGCGGTTTCCTCGGCAGCTTATATGGCAGCAAATACAATAACCGATATTTACCGCGCAAAGGCTCAGGTTGAGGTTGAGGACGGATTTATGTCCGTAGTTTTAACCGAAGCCGATGAACAGAGCGTGAATTTGCTCAGCGGATTGGAAGCTCACATTCGTGCGCTTGCGAAGGATTATCCTTCCAGCATAAAAGTAATTTACGGAGGTAACACAAATGCTTAAAATAAACATTCAGCTTTTCGCTCATAAAAAAGGTATGGGTTCCACCCGTAACGGCCGCGATTCCGAATCCAAAAGACTCGGCGCAAAGCGTGCTGACGGTCAGTTTGTTCTTGCAGGCAATATCCTTGTAAGACAGCGCGGCACTCACATCCACCCCGGCACCAATGTCGGCAAGGGTTCTGACGATACTCTTTTCGCAAAGGTTGACGGCGTTGTAAGATTCGAGCGTATGGGCAGAGACCGCAAGAAGGTCAGCGTTTACACAGTAGAACAGTAATCGCCTTTTTACCCGAAAAAAGACGGAGCAGTTTTCAGCTGCTCCGTTTATTTTTTTGTTTATTGTTGCTTCAAATAGGCAAATTTTACAACTTTTTACCGTATTTGTATTTTCTTTAGGTGGAAAATTACAAATTATTTTTATAAAAGTTACAAATGGTTACAAAATGCGCAAAACCCTTGACTTATATCAATTTTATGATAGAATTTTATTAATAATTTATTCATTAAGTGTTTGTATCAGGTACACAAACCTCTATAATCTTCGTGCAAAATACACAAGTATGATTGCAGGCTTTATAGTAGAATAAACAAAAAACGGTTGACTTTTGCAGCAAAACGCAAAAGCTTATAAATCCGGAGGGAAAAATGGGAAAATCAAGCAAGAAAGAGATATTTGCTCCGCAGACCAAATCCTTTTATGATGTGCGTGAAATCAAAGATGTTAAGGATTTGCTCAGGCAGACTAAAAAGCTCTATGGTGAGCGCACAGCTTTCCAGATTAAAAAGCGTGATAAAAGCGGTATGCAGCTCATTACATTCAATGAATATTGCAGTGATATTGATGCGCTCGGTACAGCGCTTATTGATATGGGCTACAAGGGTAAGCATATTGCCGTTTCCGCCAATAACCGCTATGAGTGGTGTATGAGCTATATGGCAGTTATCAACGGTACGGGTGTTATTGTTCCTATTGATAAGGAGCTGCTTTTCCCCGATATAAACGGTATACTTGAAACAAGTGAATCAAAGCTCCTCTTCTGCGATAAACAGCTGTTAAAGGTTCTTGAAAGAGAAAACATGAACCCCGAAATCAAAATCGTATGCTTCGATTATGATAATGATGAAGATGGTATACTCTCTTTTGCAAAGCTGGTTGAATACGGCAGAAAGCTTGTTGCACAGGGCAGACGCGAATTCATCGACGCTGAAATTGACCCTGATAAAATGTGTTCCCTTCTCTTTACTTCCGGCACTACAGGCGCGGCAAAGGGTGTTATGCTCTGCCACCGCAACTTCTGCTTTGAAGTTATGTCCGCAATGAGCGTCCTCAAAATATATCCTGAAGATTGCGGCATTTCCATGCTTCCCCTCCATCACACCTACGAAAGCACAATTATTCTTTTCTTTGCCGCCTACTGCGGTGCAAAGGTTACATTCTGCGACGGCTTTAAGTATGTTCTCAAGAACATGAAGGAATTCAACCCCTCAATTTTTGTTGCAGTTCCTCTTATTCTTGAAACAGTACATCGCCGCCTTATGCAGAAAATAAAAGCAAAGCCCCACGGCGAGTTCCTTTTCAAATTCGGCTCAAAGGTCTGCAAGGTTGCAAGCAAGGTCGGTATTGACCTTCGCAGCGTGTTCTTTAAAGAAATTCAGGATGCCTTTGGCGGCAATATGCGCCTTATTATCTGCGGCGCTGCTCCCATCCGCCCCGAAATCCTGCGCGATTTTGAATCTTTCGGTATTCAGATTCTTTTCGGCTACGGTCTTACAGAATGCGCACCCCTTGCCGTAATGAACAACGATAAGCTTCATCTTGCCGAATCAGTCGGTCTTGCCCTGCCCGGCACACAGGCAAAAATTCTTGACCCCGATCCGCAGACGGGTGCAGGCGAACTTTGCGTTAAGGGCGATATGGTTATGCTCGGTTACTACAACAACCCCGCCGAAACTGCAAAGGTTCTCGATGAGGACGGTTTCCTTCATACAGGTGACCTTGCAAGAATTGACGATAAGGGCAGAGTATATATCAGCGGCCGTATCAAGAATGTTATCGTTACTGAAAACGGTAAGAATATTTACCCCGAGGAGCTTGAATACCACCTGAGCCTTAACCCCCTTGTAAACGAGGTTATGGTTTATGCCGATACAAATGCAAAGGGCGAAACCCTTGTTAAATGCTCAATTTTCCCCGACGATGAAGCACTTAAAGAAATCGGCAAGGCAGACTGCTCCGACGAAGAACTGAAGGACCTTTTTGCTGGTGTAGTAAAGGAAGTAAATGCAAAGCTTCCGCAGTATAAGCACATCCGCGGCTTCCAGCTTCGTAAAACAGAATTCCTCAAGAGCGCATCCAAAAAAATCCTGCGCTTCAAGGAAGAAAATTTTAAAACTCATTAATTTTAACCGGGTATCTTTACAGATGCCCGGCTTTTTTGTTTGTTTAATAAATTTTGTCTTTTTTATGATAAAAAAGTATATTTATTATAAAACTGTAAAAATATATTTGAAATAATTATAATTACATGGTATTATATCGTTATTAAGTATAAGGGAGGTTTTGTTTTTGGACGAACTTAACAAGGAAAACAACGGTTTTGAGCCTGTTCCCGAAGAAGAAACTGTTTCCGGCGGAGATATGCCGGAAGAGGAAACAACCGAAAACACAAATCAGCCTGAAGATATTCAGGCGGAAACATCAATTGAGCTTGACGGCGGAATTCCCATCACACCCGAAGAAGAAAATGCAGACCCCGTCAGCGAAGAAGAGCTTTGCATACTCTGCGGCGAAAAGCCCGCAGATAAGTCCTTCGGCGAAAATTATGACCTTTGCGCCGATTGCCGCAAAAGCCTTATCAAAAGCCCGCTGCGTTTTTCCGGTTTTCTTGCCGTGCTCACTCTTTTCTGCGTAAGCGTATGGGGCTTTATGTTCCTTATAGGTCAGTCAAATACGCTTATGAGCGTTATGCAGGGCGATGAACAGTTTGCCTCAAACCATCTTTACCAGGCTGTTGCTTCATATTCGCAAGCCGGTAATGCCGGTTGGAAAACAGGCAAAAGAATGGTTGAAGCCTATAATAAGTCCGGTTACCTGAGCGGTATTAACTCAACCGTAAGCACATATTTTTACGATGTAAACGCACTTGAAGAGGGACAGAAGCTTACCTTTGCCGATAAGGCAAGCAAGAGCAACCTCAATGCATTCTGGAATAAGGATGTCAAGGCGATAAGCGATGAATACAATGCCGCCATGAAATCCTACCAGACATATTATGAATACATCGGCAAGTATGATGAGCAGCTCTACTACGGCGAAATAACACCCGAAGAAATACCCTTCGATGAAGTTATTGCAAAGTTCGAAGCGGCAAAGGCTGAAGCCACCGCAAAGAATGACCTTGCATTTATCAACTATTGCGAATATTACCTCGCATACCTGTGCGGCAAGGATTCGCAGACACAGTATAAATACCTTCAGGAAGTTGAAGTGATTGCACCCGATTACGGCTGGCTTTACCGCACACCGCTTACCGAATTGCAGATTGCTGTAGGCGATTACGATAAGGCACTTGAAAATTGCGAAGCGATTGAAAAAGCAAACGCTGACGATGTTTACGGCGAATATTACCGCGCACAGATTTTCCGTATGCAGGGCGATTATACCGCCGCACTCGAAAAGAGTGAGGAGCTTATTGCAGGCTACGAAACCTCAGGCTTCTACTATGCTTATTATGAAGGCGCAATAAACGCATTCCTGCTTGGCGATTACGATAAGGCTTTTGAATATTCTGAATTCTGCTACAATGGCGAATACCTCAACGAGCAGACTGCTAACTTCCACGCACTTGTCTGCAAAAAGCTCGGCGATGAAGCAGGCTATAAAGCAGTTGTGGAAATGCTCGAGGGCTATGAACTTAAAATCAGTCCGACAATCGAAAAATACTTCAGCGGCGAAATTACCGCAGAAGAAATGTTCAATGAAAGCGAGGTGGCATTTGAATGACAGTCATTTATGTAATCAGTAAAATTCTGACCTTCCCCGGCGCACTTACAAAAGCATTTTACGAGCAAATTATGTGTAAGATTCTCAAATGCCCCGTTGAAGATAACCGTTACATCCGTACCGATGAAATGTGCGGCCATGTTGAGCATGAGCTAATTGAACGCCCCGTAGCTTCGTTTATGTACTGCTTTATTCCGGGTCTGCTCAATTTCCTTCTGGCTATGTTCGTCGGCCTTTTCCCGCTTGTAAATGTGGTTTATCTCGGCAACTACAGCGGCTTTGTTGCTTCAATGCAGGCTCTTTCTTCCGCAATTACGGATGCAAACGCAGTAGCTTTAGTTGATACTCTGTTGCCCATACTTTTTGTTTGGCTTACGGTTTCTCTGCTCAATAACCTTTTCCCCCTTGTTGAGGACGCAATGGTTATGAAGGAGCAGTACTCAAAGCTCAACATCGTTGCAAAAATCCTTTTTGCGCCCGGCTTTGTTGTAATGTACATCGGCTCTAAGCTTGAAAAAACAGGTTTGAGTTTCGTTATTCTTGCCGTTCTGTCCTTTGTTCTGGCAGTAATCGGCTGATAAATTTCAAAGCAAATACGGAGCAGTTGTGCGCTGCTCCGTATTGTTATAAAATATTTAAAAAATTTTAAAAAATGTCTTGACTTATGCAAATCATTGTGGTATATTAGTTGAGCATTGTTGATGCGCTGGTGTAGCTCAGTTGGTAGAGCAGCTGATTTGTAATCAGCAGGTCGGGGGTTCGAGTCCGTCCACCAGCTCCATTTTAATATGGGAGAGTTCCCGAGCGGCCAAAGGGAACAGACTGTAAATCTGTCGTCACTGACTTCGGTGGTTCGAATCCACCCTCTCCCACCATTTCGAGTGTTCATAACGGATTTCGTGTGAACACTCGACTTTTTTGTTTAATTTCATAGTTTCATCAATATGTATCGAGCAGGTTTTATCCTGCTCTTTTTTTGTTATGCAGTGAGATATTCCACTGCTACACCCTGACGGGTATCAGCTTTGTAATTATCTGCGTTTGACGGAATTTCAATATATCCCACAAAGCGATAATGAATTACAATCCGCTGTGTTCTGTTTTTGCCTGTGCCTTCGGTTTCATAAATGTCAATGTGGTCAATAAGCTCGTGAAGAAGCGGTGCCGTTAAGGTTTCCATTTCCATAAACTTACGAACCGCAGAAACGAAAAGCTCTTTTTCCTTTTCTTTGTTATTAAGCTGCTCTTGCTGTTCTCTGAGTTTTGAAATCTTTGCCCTTAACTCAATTCGTTCCTCTTCGTACTTTCTTGACATATGCATAAACCACTCGTCAGTCACCTTGCCGTCCATATTATCCTCATACAGCTTCTCGTAATTTCTCTCAACCTTTGCATTTCTGCTCATAAGTCTTTCAAGCTCTGCTTTGAGGTATTTCTCCTCGGAAATTTTGTCGCTGTTGGTTTTTCGTGCAAGAATTTCGGCAAAGCGTTCTTCGTTATACTTTATACAAGCTGACATCTTTTTAAGCTCAAGCATAACAATCTGCTCAATAGCATCAGCTCTTACATAATGTCTGTGCTGACAGCTGCCTCTGTAATCCTTTACATAATTACTGCAGCTGAAATAGTGAATATCTTTGTTTCGGGTATTCACGTGATACCACAGCTTATGACCGCATTCAGCACACACAAGAAAGTCACAAAAGATATTTTTATCACCGTTTTCAGGCTTCGGGTCTCTGCGTTTGCATTTCTTGATAAGAGCCTGTACCGATTCAAAGGTTTCACGGTCAATTATAGGCTCGTGAACATCCTTGAAAATCTTCCAGTTTTCTTCGGGATTCTGAAGTCTTTTCTTATTCTTAAAGCTCTTGGAGTAAGTTTTGAAATTTACCACATCACCGCAATATTCCTGTCGGATAAGAATCTGTCCTATGGTAGAGCTTTTCCATTTGTAAGGGTTAGGCTGTATCTTTTTACCGCCTCTGCCTATGCCTCGTTCCTGCCAATATGAGGTACAATTCTTTATTCCTCTGTCTTGCAGGGTTCTTGCGATTTTGTCCTGACCGTAGCCTTCAAGATAAAGTCTGAATATTTCTCTCACAACGCTTGCCGCCTCATGTTCAATAATCCACCTTTTAGGATTTTGAGGGTCTTTCATATAACCATAAGGCGGTTGAGAAAGTGGTTCTCCCATATTACCTCTGATTCTTTTTGCAGAGCGTACCTTCTTTGATATATCCCTTGCATACATTTCATTCATAACATTTTTGAACGGGATGATTTCGTTATCACCGTCATCACTGTCAACAAGGTCTGTTATGGCAATAAAGCGAATGTTGTTTTCGGGAAAGTATGATTCAGTATAAAGACCAACCTCAACATAGTTTCTGCCAAATCGGGACATATCCTTTACGATAATGGTTGAGATATATCCTGCTTCAACATCCTCCATCATTCTTTTGAAATCTGGACGGTTGAAATTCGTTCCCGTAAAACCGTCGTCCACATAAAACCTTGTGTTTTCGAAGCCCTTTTCCTTAGCATAACGGGCAAGCATAAGCTTCTGATTTTCGATTGAGTTGCTCTCCTTGTCGTTTCCGTCATCACGGGAAAGACGACAGTAAAGAGCTGTTATTCCTATATTGTTTGACTGCATTAGTCCTCCTTTCCGGCAGTCGTCACATATTCTGCTTCAATTTTATCTTCGTCAGGCACCAATGTCAAATGTGCAAAATCACTGCCGACATATTTTTCTACTTTCTCACTCATTGTGTTTTCAAGATTACAGATATTTGCAGGAGCAAACGAGAAAGAAACCTTGTAAAGTACACCGCCAATTACATATTCATCCTCTTCAAGAAATCCGCAAAAATCATTAATTTTCTTTATCATCTCGCACCTCTGTCTTTCTGTCTTAAAAGATGCTTACCGTAATATTCAACAGCCTTTGCAAGGAAATCTTCCTTTTCCTTTACGGTAGCATTTGATTTCATATATTTGCTGATTTTATCCTCGGGTATTTTAACCGTAACGACCTGATTAGGCTTAGGCTGTTTCATAATGGAAGATATTTCCTCTGCGTTGAGCGTACCCTCCTGAGATAACTTTTTCAGTTTCTGAGCTTGTGCAAGGGACGGAGTACAAAGTTCTTTCTCAATGAATTTAAACAAGTCGGTCTGCTCTGTCTTATTGAGATACGAAAGCTCCACGCCTACAGAAAATGAGATTTTGTTCTCATCCACCATATTAAGAAGTTTAGGGATAAGCTTTGTCAGACGGATATATCTCTTTACCTGCGAAGCACTATCTTCATCCGAGACTTCTTTTGCCGACAACTTCGGTCCGACTTGGTCCGAAGTTAAATCTGTTCGTTTGCCCTGCTTTTTAATGGCATCCATTTTCATCTTGTAGGCGAAGGCTTTTTCCGAGTGTAGAATATGCTCTCGGTGCAGATTACTGTCAACAAGAATGATGTCTGCTTCCTCTTTGCTTATGTCCAATACAACAACGGGCACCTCTGTCATTTCAAGCCTCGAAGCCGCAAGGAAACGTCTGTGTCCTGATATTATTTCGTACACATCACCCTTATCATCTTTTCGTACCATAAGGGGCTGAATAATACCGTTTTCACGGATACTGTCTTCCAACGGCTTCATATCTTCCTCTCGGCACTTGTACGGATTCTTAAAATTGGGAACAATACTGCTCATAGGCATCTTTATGATTTCTGTTGTTTGAGGCTTTACTGCCTCTGTTTTTTCTGTTTTCTCAAACAGGGTGTTAATAAAATTATCTTCTTTATTCATTAAATTACCTCTCTTTTTTAATATCAATATTTTTGTTGGTTTTCTCTTTTCGGACAGTTTTCAGCACATCCGAGATAAATGCTTTTACTTTTTCAGGCATCAGTCTCAATGCCTCAAGATACGGAGCACAGACCTGTTCAAGTTCATGAAGCCTTGCACTCAGCCTGTTTATTCTGCCTTGCAAATCCCAAACCTTGTTTTGAAGCTTTTTGTTTTCCTGTTCAAGGTCATAAATCTTACTCCTTGCCGCAACGGACTGCTTTGCCATATTACTCAGGTCATTGAAATCTTCACTTGAAATTGTTACTTTCCCCGTAAGCGTTTTCTTACCCATACCGTCTATCTCGTTAAATGTTTTATGCACGGTCTGAATAGTGTCGTATCTGATTTCTTCCTTTTCAACCTGACTTTTGATTTCTTCAAGGCGTTTCTTATCCTGCTGTATTTCATATTGCAGACAAGACAAGTGTTCAGTCGTACTGCCTTTTTCACCACGGATGAAATCGTTGAAACCGGCTCTTTGCATATGATTGAAGAAATCATCCTGCAAGATACTGTAAGACGGAATCAGTACAGGCTTGCCTTTTCCGTTGAATACAACATTACCGTTTTCATCAACAGCCTGAGGTGATTTCCATTTCTTTGAATGGCTTATCTGATTAACCGTTTCTTTAACAGTGCCTACAAGTGATTTATCCTTGCACCGCTTTGTCCACAGTATTTGCTTTTCCACAACAGGCAGAGCTACAAGGTGCATATGGTAGTGATACACAGGCTTTCCGTACTGTTCCGTGAGAGCTACATTCAATTCATCCGCATGCATAACTGCAGAGATGATATTCTGCTCACCGTACAAGGCTACTGCAAACCTGTATGCTTCTGCATAAAACTCTTTGGCATATTCATAACCGCCGTGTGTTTCAAAGTAGTCTGTGTTTACATCGAATATCATTTCATCAAAGATCTTTGCATCAGCTTTCAGACCTCGCATACAGACTCTCTTTTCGGCTATGAGCTTATTTAGTTGTTCGTTATAGGTCAGTTCACTGCAACCTTTGAAATGCACATTCATATCACACCGAGCCGTATCAACATTCATATTGGCATAGCTTTCATTCTTTCTTTCATTGTGCCTTTCACATTTACCGATTGTGCTTTGTGTATGAGTGACAACTCTTGCTACACTATAGTTTTTCTTTGACATAGGTTTTTCCTCCTTCCTTCTTTTTTTGTTCCGCTACTTTTTCGAAAGCTCGTAATCCCACATTAGCCAGTGGCGAAGCTACGCCGCCAAGGTTCTGCCGTAGGCAGGTTCTTATGACACGTCCGCTTTCTCCGAAAGTGCGTAACCCACTATGACACTTTCAGCCTGAACAGCTGCAAAGATGTCAGTGGGCTCTGCGAGGCTTTTATCAGAAAGATTTACTGCTTCAATGGGGCAGTTAATCTTTCTTATGCGGATTACTCCGCAGACGAGCTTCGCTATGTAAGGGTGGCTGTAGTATCCTTTATACCAAGATGCTTTTGTGGGGGCAGTTATTATATAAAGAAATTGCATCTAAAGGTAATGGGAATAAGCCACATAAAATTGTTCCGGATTTTCAAAAATACTTTTTAGAAAACAAAAAAGCCGTCACATAGACAGCACAAATAGCGGGAAGACATTTCATCCTCTCGCACAGTTTGTACTGAAACTATGTAACGGCTTAAATTTTAAGCTATGATTGTCCGTATGTTACTGACCGAGTATCGGACTATACTTTTTCGGTCAGATAATATGTGTGGCATAAAGCCAATAAGTAAAAAAATATGTGTTTCAGTTTGTATTCAGTTGTATGGTAAATACATCATTTACCAATTTACCATTATAAAGAACATTTGTTCTTTTGTCAATAATTTTCTGCAAATTTCTTGCCTTTTCAACTAAAATAGTTTCTAATCATAATCGTTATATCTTTTTATTTACATTTTTGAAACATAGCAAAAAAATTACTGCAGAAGCGTAAGTTTAACACTTCTACAGTAACCAATGGATATAATTATTTTTTTACCGTTTCTAAAAACTTTTGATATGTATAAACATTCTCCACTCCAACCAACTTGGTCAAGAAATCCTTAAAATGAGATTCAAAAGGTATTGTAACAAAGAATATTAACCTCTTTTTAGGTCGCGAGCAACAAACATAAAACAGATTGCGGTTGCGTTCAAATGCGGCTTCTCGCCCTCTCGGAATTGGTGCGGCTCCGTTTATCATAGGTGCATACGTTTCAAATTGATATTGATTCCAACCCTTGCTAACAACAAAAATGACATTGTCATATTCTTCGCCTTTAACACCATGTTCGGTAGAAAACTCTGCTTCGGGACACAAGAACTCTTTTGCGGCAATAAACTGTGCATAATCCAAGTTTAAGAATTCTTGAATTGATGCTGTTGAACCATACAATGTTTCCGGTGTCTTCTGATACAATTGATACCATCCTTCAAGCTTAGGAGGGATAGGAATCAACTTAGATTTGTTGACCACTTCAAAAACATCGATTGCTCTTTTCTCACGAGCCTCACTTAATTGTTGCTGAAGAATGTGCCACTCATTTTTTTCTGCTTTCTTTGTAATTGGGTAGCGTCTAATACCAAGTGTATCAAAGAGCAATTGCATATTAGATGTGTTGAGTGCTTGGAAAATCGGTTCAACTGTATCTATAAAGAACAAAAGAAACGGATCTTCTTTATCTCTCAAACCATCATTAAGAATATCTAACAGACGGTCATATCCTTGTTGAGAAGCAAGAACTCTATGGGTAATCATTAACACCTTTAGTGTATCTTCTTTCGAAGTGTCTTTCTTAATCTTATCAATAACATTGTTTAGGCGAGTTCGCAATTCATCCGCAGGTAATTCTCCATTGAAATTTCGTTCAACTCTACGCGGACCGGTATAATCATCACACGTAACCACAATAACTTCTCCATCGAAATCATCAATTGCAGACGTTTGAGGCAAATCCGGTCGAATATCATTTAAGAAATCAACAATTCTCGGCGCGGATCTGAAATTAGAACCCTTCTTTATAACCTCTAAATTCTCGTGTTCGATAGTGCCACACGCCTTGTTGGATTGATATATTGTTTGCCAAGCATCGCCAAAGAATCCAAACTGTGGACCAATTTTATTTGATACGAAATACTCTATAAAACGATCTATGATAGGGGCATAGGAGTCTTGGTATTCATCGATTAGAATCAACGGATACTTATCTGCAAACATACGCCGAAATTTAGCATTATCTAAAAGTTTGCAGAACAGTTTCAAAACATCATCGTGGTAAAGATATTGGATTCCGTTTTCTTTATATCGATGACCCAATGTATATGTGACCTCGTTAACGGCAACAAAATCTCCTTCGTCCGCTACAAAATCCGGATCATTGGCGACAATATTGATAAGGAATCCTTGATATTGCTTAATTGCATTCCACGCAAAGGAATGTATCGTTGAAGGAATAATAAAAGAATCCTTTGATAGTCGTTCCGCAATAACATCAACCGCTGCATTTGTATATGTAATACAGACTACATTTTGCTTTTTACGGCTATATTCCACCCATTTATTTGCTTGAATCCATTCGATAACCTTATTAAGTGAATATGTTTTTCCCGAGCCGGCACCCGCTTCAACACGGAAACTACAACAACTTCGCAAGGTTTCTATGATCTTTGCTTCTATTTTATCCGCTTCTGCTTTTGCACGTTCGTAATTGACTCCGTGACAGTTTTCATTCACACTTAGGCACCTCCTTATTCAAGCACTTTCTGATTGTTAAGCCATACCAATCCCGAACGAATATATGCAGGAATCGTATAATCCTCGCATTCATAGATCAACTTAAGAGCAAAATCCGTCTTACTCCTTTCGTCAAACTCCAAATCGGTTTCAGTAGCAGTATCGCTCAATCCGTAATGTGAACGATTAACATTTTTAATAGCTTCCTCTAAAGAACGTCCGCACAACCCGTTTTCCGCGGTTTGATACTCAATGTGACATTTTTCCATAGTTTTAGCATCGGCAGACATAGCCGTGATTTCGCTTATATCAATGAGAGTTTTGTCTTTTTCATCAAGCCCTTTGTTTTTCCTAACCCACCATTTAATAGTTTCGTTAGAGGTGGTTTCGCCGCGAGAAACGGTAACCGAGTTATAGTATGCCCTTCCATTTTTACCGACTTGTCCGGCTACTGAATCTAAATCGGTAAGAATCAAACACGGGATACCCAAAAACTCTGCGAACGGAATAAACTTGTAAGCATAAGCACCGCCGATTTCAATTAAAGTGTAATATTGCGCAGGCAATTTATATTTTTGAGTATTAAAATCTCCCGCTTTAGCACATTTTTGAATCATATCGGGGAGCAATAAACGCTCCGATGCTCCTTCTACCAAAATCGCTTTGTCGGCAAAGAACAAATCACACTTGGTTAAAGTTAAGTACTTCCTAATGAACTCTGTATTGGTAGGATTTTCTTTTGCGAACTCGTTTAAGTTTTTATAAATAACTCCCTTATTTGTTTTTTGTGCATAACGAATTTTCGAAAAAACCATAGTATTCGCGATGTGCGCTGAGTGTGAGGTAATAAAGGTTTGAATCCCAACAGATGTAATCTTTCCAAGAAATTTCTCTAAGTATTCTGCAAAGGCGTGCTGCATCTGTGGGTGCATATGAGATTCTGGTTCTTCGATAAAGAGCATAGGAATACATGCACTGCCCCATTTTTCAACTTTTTTAGCAAAAGCTGCAAGCAAAAATTCCATCTTAATCAGATTTTTATATCCTAATCCGTTATATTCGCTTGGTAAACTTTCTTTGTTAGCCCCTGCTGTATAGGAAAGTTGGGTTTGATGTTTTATTTGTTCATCTATACTCAATTGAGTTTTAACTCCCAATTGCAATTCTTCTCCATTGGGATAACCAAAGCCAATAGCACTGCTTACAAGAGCACTTAATATTTCGTCGCTTTGCTGCTGAACGCTCTTGCTTGCATCCTCAACAACTACACGAAGTTCCTTAACCTTATCAGCGATTGTTGGCTCCAATTCCTCTTCGCTCATATCAAAGAATTCTGAAATCAACTCAGACAAAGAACTCTTTTGAGAGCCATCCTCGCCGAGAAGACGTTCTGCTGGTATAAGGTAAGACGGAAATAGCTCTCTTAGCTCTGCTTGTTTTTTGATTTGTCTTTCTTCAACATTTTTGGGGTTTACAGCATAAATTGTTAGTTCAAACAACTTTGAAAAATTGGATACAATGGAAGTATAAGCATCTTCCTCGGGGGAGAAAGTTTCTTCTTTATAGCATCTCTCTTCCAAAATGTCGAATAACGATTTTTCGTCTTCTTTTAGTTTGAATTCTGCACGAATCAATGCGGTTGTGGTATCTACATCAACATCAATGATAAATGGAGATAATGCCCCCAAATCATCATCTGCATCATCCAACGAATAGTCTACAAGAAACTCTACGGATATAGGTTCTACCTCTTTGCAAAGAGCATCGAAAGTAATTTCTTTCGCCATATACGAAAATATTTTACTGTAAAGATTCTCGCGTTTCGACAACGGATAGTCATTGAACGAAAAGGGTATTCCTTCTAATACACTTCGGACACATTCAAAACAAGATGTCTTTGCTGTATTATTTCTACCGACAATCAATGTTGTTTTTTCATCGACCTCCAAATCGGCATCAATGAGCAATCTATAATTTTGTATTTTAATTTTGGACAATTGCATTAGTCACACCCCTTTTATCTGCCACGAACCAATTATTCGTCTTTATTACTAACAACCTCGTTATATCTCCTCAACAACTCTAACAAACATTCGCGATCCGAAAAATCGGCACGAAGTCCATATAACTTTGCAACATATTTATCCAATTGCTGATGAGCTTCTAACAAATCATCCGGCATTACAACCGCCTTGTATAATTTCTTAAAGCTTACGTTTTCATATTTAGCTCGTACATCTAAAATGTTTTGAGCCAAAGCCTCAACACGTTCTTTTTGCTTCGGTGTAATCGTGGGCCACGGAAAATTATTATATATAATTTCGATTGAATATCTATATCTTTCTTCAAGTCTTCCTCCTATAGCGCGTGTCCAAACCATATGCACTTTAGAGGTGAGAATTCCGAAATGATATAATGTTGCATTTGGCATCAATTTTGTAAGGTTGCTTGCCAAATTGTCGGGAGACATAAAGCCCATCGGAATATAATCTCTTGTCTCTGATGAGACTTCCGGTATAAGCAAATACCTAACTGTTGGTATATTCGTGATATGGAACTTTTTGGGATGATCTCCCAGTTTTCGAGT
>JAFQBE010000035.1 GCA_017416765.1 Clostridia bacterium | reverse complement strand
GCGGACAAAGGGGGACGGCTCCGTCAGAGGTGGCATTGCGAAGCAATGACGGAGGATTGAATAAAATAAAAAGTGCAGTATTGGTAAAGTAACTGTATGTTACTTTTGTCAATCGTTACAAAAGTAACCAAAAGAACTTTTTGAGTTGCAAGCACTCCACTACGGCTGACGGTAAGTAACCCGCTCGGCAGACAGAACAAAAAGTTTTGTTCTGCTGCCATAACGGCTATTTAAGTATCAGCTGAAAATCAAGCTGTATTTACCGCCTATGGTTCCCTCGCTCGGATGAATGATTGAAGTTCATTCCCGTCAGCCTGTTCCGTTCAGCCTACCGACATCATTCATTTTTATTTTGCTTTTGTTTTTACGCTTTTTTTCGCCGTTGATGATTTTTAATTGTTAAATCGATTTCATAATAGGCGGCATTGTCTGCGGCGACTCGCCGCTAAACTGTAATTTATAAAAATAAATTCAAAAATTCTGCAAACAATATAACCCGAGAATACATTTTGAGAGGTAAAATTTATGCAGAGTCTTTGCTTTTATGACACGAAGCCGTATGACAGAATTTATTTTGACCGTTTCAAATCCGCTTACGGTTTTGAAATTGATTATTTTGAAACTAAGCTTAACCCTAAAACCGCCGTACTTGCAAAGGGCAGAAGTGCAGCTATAGCCTTTGTAAACGATGACCTGAGTGCGAAAACTATAAATGCGTTGAGCGAAAGCGGTATACGCTGCGTTGCACTGCGTTGTGCAGGCTTCAACAATGTTGATTTAGAGGCGGCAAAGGGCAGAATCCGCCTTTACCGCGTGCCGGATTATTCTCCCTATGCCGTAGCTGAACATTCTATAGCAATGCTGCTGACACTCAACAGAAAAACACACAAGGCATACCTACGCACGCGCGATTTTAATTTTTCGCTAAACGGCTTTGTCGGCTTTGACCTGCACGGCAAAACAATGGGCATTATAGGTACGGGCAAAATAGGGCTGACTTTAGCCGGAATCTGCCGCGGCTTCGGCATGGAGGTTATAGCCTGCGACCCTGTGCGCAATCCGAAGGCAAAGCTTGAATATGTTGACCTTGAAACTCTTTTGCGCCGCAGCGATATTATATCGCTCAACTGCCCTCTGACCAAGGAAAGCCACCACATGATATGCAAAAAAACACTTGATTTAATGAAGCCGAACGCAATAATTATCAACACTTCACGCGGTGCATTGATTGACAGCGAAGCCCTGCTTGACGCACTGATGAAAGAAAAAATAGGCGGTGCCTGCCTCGATGTTTACGAGGAAGAAACCGACCTGTTTTATGAAGATTATTCAAACCATATTGTTAAGGATAATATATTAACTCGCCTTATTTCTTTGCCGAATGTGCTTGTAACCTCGCACCAGGCTTTTTTAACCCATGATGCTTTAAGCGCAATATCGCAGACAACCTTACAGAATATAAGCGATTTCCTTGCCGGCAGAGCAAACCCGAACGAAATACTCTGCCGGTGAATTACAGTTTGTCGAGGACAAACAATGTAAAATGAAAAATTGAAAATGTAAAATTGTGGGAGGGCTTCGCCCTCACCCGATTTTTAAAAACTATTACCTATTACCTATTATTTATTATCTTTTATCTCTTATCTCTCGCTGATGTTTAAGATAATAAATAAGAAATAACACTTAATAGATAATAATTGTCGTCGGGACACCCGTACCCGAATATAATTTAAGCAAAACGAAAAAGTGATGTCATTCTTCAGGCGAAGCCGAAGAATCTTAAACAACTCAATAAAGATTCTTCACTGCATTCAGAATGACATTCCGTTAGGTTTCATTTTAAAATCGGAACGAAGCGACCCTTAATTTTACATTTTACACTTTCATTTTCCCATTAATTACAGTTTTGCTTTGAAAAACTGTAATTCAAATTTTCAGCTTTGTTTTATCAACTACCGCCTTGATTGCAGTGCCTACAACAATACCTGCAACACCCTGCACGGCATTGGGCGGAATATTTACAAGCACGGCTGCAAAGCCGTACATAAAGCCTTCAAAAACAAAATAGCCAAGTATCATTATTAATTCCGCAACTATACCGCTGACTATACAGCCGACAGTTTTTGACTTCACTTTGCCGAGCGCTTTCAGCACAAAATATGCCGCGACAGCCATAAGCCCTTTAATAACAAATGTTGCAAGCGCATAATTGAAATAGCCTGCGAAAACATCTGCCAATGCAGATCCTATACCCGCGGCAAGCAAGCCGTAAACCGGACCTAAAACCCAACCGCTGACAAGCACAAAGCAATCGCCTAAATTTATGTAGCCGTGAAGCGGTGACGGAATGCGGATTACCATTGTTGCAACGCAGGTAAGTGCCGCAAGCAGCGCGGCAAAAACAAGCTTTCTTGTCTGATTTTTCATTTTACTTCGCCCCTTTCCTTTACCGTTATTATATTCTTGTAAAAAGATATCGTCAATATATATTATAGCCAAATGTGCTTTTTTGGAAAAATATTTTTTTGTATGTTTGTAATGATATTTCGCCTGTTTTATTGTCTAATTTGCTCAAAAAGCAATGCCTATTCATTAAATATTTGTTAAATATATATTTGTTTTATTGACAAGTATTATAATATTTTGCTAAAATAAGGTGATTTATTATGGATGTGTGCTAAAAAGCAAATCATACCGCATCCACCTAAGGAGGCATGTTCTTTGAAAGACCCGATCACATTGACAGATTCAAAGACTATGGCGTATATCAACATGTACGCTGTTCTCGGTACGCTTGAAAATCTTTGCGAAATCGACCCTGTCGCATCCGCAATACTTTCAAACCAGAAGCCGATTTCCGTCGGTTTTGATGTAGCAGGCGGTCCTAAAGCAACTCTCTACTTCAAAAACGGCAGATGCCGCATGGAGCAGGGCTGCACAGACTGCGATGTCAAGCTCCCCTTCAGTTCCTGCGAAAAGTTCAACGGACTTATCGACGGCACAGTTACACCCATCCCCTCAAAGGGCTTCCAGCACATCAAGTTCCTGCTCAAGGTTTTCACACCCCTGACAGACAGACTTTCCGCCCTTATGCGTCCCGACCCCGAGGACCTCAAGGACAGAGAGTTCTTTGAAACCAGCACAAAGCTGATGTTCTATACCATTTCAGTTGCTCTTTCACAGATTGCAAACAACGATGAAATCGGTAAATTCTCCGCTCACCTCATTCCCGACGGCGAAATTTCCTTCGCTATCAAGGATTGCGTTGCAGCTACAATCCGCGTTAAGGACCACAGACTTGTCACTCTCAAGCAGAAGTGCGAAAAACCGCGCGCAGCAATGGAGTTCGACAATCTCGACCTTGCACGCGACCTGTTTGACGGCAAGGTTAATGCCGTTGCCTGCATTGGTGAAGGTACAATCACCATGAAGGGTATGATTAACATGATTGACAATCTCAACAGAATACTCGACAGAGTAGCTATTTACTTAGCTTAACGGAGGTGCGCAAGAATGAGTTTTCCTATTTATGAACATAAAGTCAGCCGTGAGCTCTTCGACAGAGCCACAAAGGTAATCCCTTCAGGCGTTTACGGCCATCTCGGCCCGGCAGAAGGCAATTTCATCCCCGTATGCGATTGGCCGCTTTTCGGCGACAAGGCAAAGGGCGCATACTTCTGGGATGTTGACGGCAACAAATACATCGACTACATGTGTGCATACGGTCCGAATGTTCTCGGCTACTGTGACAAGGATGTTGATGCCGCCGCTATCGCACAGTCCAAGCTCGGCAACTGCACAACCTCACCCAGCAGAATTACAGTTGATTTTGCAGAGCTTATGGTTGACACAGTCAACTGCGCAGACTGGGCATTCTTTGCAAAGAACGGTAACGACGTTACTACAGCCGCTATCATGACTGCGCGTGCAGCAACACACCGCAAGAAGATTATCTTCGTTAACGGCTTCTACCACGGTGTATCACCCTGGACACAGAAGATTGACTATCCCGGCGTTATCCCTGAGGATGTTGCAAACAACCTCTATGTTGACTGGAACGATTTCGAAGCACTCGAAAAGCTCGTTGCAGAAAACGAAGGTGAAATCGCCGCATTTATTTCCACACCCTATATGCACGGCAACTACCGTGACAACGAAACACCGGCAGCAGGCTACTGGCAGAAGGTCCGCGAGCTTTGCACACGCAAGGGCATAGTCCTTATCGTTGACGATGTTCGCTGCGGCTTCCGCCTTGACCTTGCAGGCTCCGACCATTATTACGGCTTTGAGGCTGACCTTATCTGCTTCTGTAAGGCTATTGCAAACGGCTGGAACGTATCCTGCCTTTGCGGTAAGGAATCACTCAAGGGCGCAGTCAGCTCCCTTAGCTACACAGGCAGCTATTGGCTCAGCTCCGTTCCCTTCGCAGCAGGTATGGCATGTATCAACAAGATGAAGGAAATCGACGCTCCCAAGCTGTTCCGCGAAAAGGGTCTTATGCTCACAAACGGTCTGAAGGATGCAGCTGCAAACAACGGATTTGACCTTGTTGTTTCCGGTGAACCGGCTCTGTTCTATCTGCGCATAGCAAACGATGATTCGATGATGCTTCATCAGGAATGGGTTGCAGAGTGCGTTAAGAGAGGCATCTTCTTCTCCAGCCACCACAACCACTTCATCAATGCAGCAATGTCCGACAAGGATATCAACCTCACACTTGAGGTTGCAGACGAAGCCTTTAAGGTAGTTGCAGCAAATCACCCCGAACTCTTTTAATCAAACATAAATAACTATTAAGGAGGAAACACGAAATGCCATTGACAAAACAAGAGTGGCTTGCACTCGAAAAAAAGGCACATGAGCTTCGCAAGCTCTGCCTTGACACAACCTTCTGGGCAGGCTCCGCTCACATCGGCGGCGGTATGAGCGTAATGGATATGATGACAGTTCTCTACCACAAGTATATGCACCTTGACAAGGAAAACCCCAACTGGGAGGACAGAGACCGCTTTATCCTCAGTAAGGGTCACGCAGGCGTTGCTTATGCCGCAGTTCTTTGCGATTACGGCTACAACGACAAAGAGCAGCTTAAAACCTTCAACCTTTCCAACTCCAAGATGGGTATCCACCTTGACTCTAACAAGGTTGTCGGTGCAGACGCTTCCACAGGCTCACTTGGCCACGGTCTTTCAATTGCAGCAGGTACAGCTCTCGCTGCAAGAATCAAGGGCAAGGACTACAAAACCTTCTGTATCCTTGGCGACGGCGAATGTGACGAAGGCTCCAACTGGGAAGCAGCAATGACAATTGCACACTACAACATCACAAACGTTATCTCTTTTGTTGACCGTAACCAGTGCATGATTGACGGTCCGACTGAAGAAGTTATGAAGCTTGAACCCTTCTGCGACAAGTGGCGTTCCTTCGGCTTCCATGTTATTGAAATCGACGGTAACAACATCAAAGAACTGTGTGAAGCTATCGACTATGCATACGAACACACAGAGAAGCCCGTTATGATAGTTGCAAACACAGTCAAGGGCTGCGGCGTTGACTACATGGAAAACGACTACAAGTGGCACTACGGCGCACTTAACGAAGAAAAGTACGAACTTGCAAAGAAGAGCCTCGACGCGTTCTATAAGAAACGCTGCGAAAGAGCAGAAAAGGAGGGTGCATAAGCCATGGCAGGTGGACTTACTTATACAGCTACTGAATCTACAGCTTTCTCAACAGCTGAATACTACGGCAAAACGCTCGTAGAACTCGGTCAGGAGCATGACGATGTTGTTGCTCTTACAGCTGACCTTGGTAAATCAACAAAAATCGGTATGTTCGGTGAACACTTCCCGGACAGATATTTCAACGTAGGTATTGCAGAGCAGAATATGTTCGGTATTGCCGCCGGTATGGCTAAGGCAGGTCTTGTTCCCTTCCTTTCCACATTCTCTGTTTTCGCTTCACTCAGAAGCGCAGACCAACTCCACACAGATATCTGCTACCAGAACGTTAACGCAAAGGTTATCGCTACACACGCAGGTACATCCTTCGGTCAGGCAGGCTCAACTCACCACGCAATCTGCGATATGGCAGTTGTCCGCTCCATGCCCAACATTACTCTTATCTGCCCGGCAGACGGTCTTGAAACCGTTAACGCTGTCCGCGCAGCATATGAGAACCCCGGCCCCTACTATATCCGCATTAACCGCGGTTTCGACCGTGTACTTTACGAAACAACTGATTACGGCTTTGAAGTCGGCAAGGCAGTTACACTCAAAGAGGGTACAGATATCACAGTTATCGCTTGCGGCAGCTGCGCATTCCAGGCACTCCAGGCAGCTAACTTCCTTGAAAATGCAGACGGCTTGAAGGTTCGCGTTATCAACATGCACACAATCAAGCCCCTTGATAAGGAAGCTGTTGTTAAGGCTATTATGGACACACGCCGTATCATTACTGTTGAGGACCACAGCGTTATCGGCGGTCTCGGCGCAGCAGTTGCAGAAGTTATTGCTGAAACAGGTAAGGGCTGTGCATTCAAGCGCCTTGGTATTCAGGACCAGTTTGCACCCATCGGTCTGCATGAAGATATCATGTCCACACTCGGCATTGACTCCAACGGTATCATCGCCGCTGTTCGTGAAGCAATGAACGCAGACTTTGAACTTGATGATGATTGGGACGACGAAGTTTAATTTTTAATTTGACTTCTACGGCAGAAAGGATTGATTTTTATGTCTACAAGAGACGAAGTTTTTACCAATAAAATTTTCCTCTGTGCTGCAATCCCGCTTATCAAGGTTATCGCAAACGATGTTCCCAACCTTGCAAAAAAATTCGAACACGCACACACAATTTACCAGATAAGTGCGCTGTGTCCCGATGTTCCCGAAGGCAAGGTAGGTACACACCTCGTTGTTAACAACGGCGAATGGATTGTTCATACAGATAAACTGACCAACAACGCTCATGTTGAGCTTGAATTTAAGAGCATTGAAGCACTCAACGCTTTCTTTAAGGGTCAGATTAAGCCGCAGTACCTTCCCAAAATGAAGGGTCTTGCAAAGCACACCGGTGCTTTTGCTTCCTTCATGATGGTTCTGCTTAAAATGTCCTCTCTTCTCACAGCCAAGGAAGCACCCGAGGACGAAGAAACAAAGAAGCTGCTTGTTAAGTGCTACTTCTACCTGCTTTCAAGCGGTATCAGCACACTCAACAAGAACGGTCACGATGCAATTCACGATTGGACTTCGAAGAGCCCCGACCGTGTTTACTCATGGGCAGTTAACGGCTACCCCGAAGTCAGCGCATATATCCGTATCAAGGCCGGCAAATCAAGAGCAGGCCGCGGCGAATACAAGCGCGCAATGCCCTTCTTCACCATGCGCTTTGACAATTTCGACAGCGCTCTCGGTATTCTCATGCAGACTGCCGACATGCTTGAATCTGTTAAGGCAGGCAAGCTTATTATGGACGGCGCACCCGAATTCGGCGCACAGCTTGGCGATTTCATGATGCAGGTTGGCGCATACGCACAGGGCTAATTACCAAAAAAGTGCAGAGCAGTATTAACTGCTCTGCACATTAAATAAGCAGAAATATAATGAAAGGAAAAGATACATTCAGAACACATCATTGTGTTTTATGTATCAAACTGTGATGAAAGTATTTATGATTGGCGGCACCGGCCTTCTCGGCAGCGAAGCCGCAAGAATTTTTATTGAAAGAGGTCATCAGGTCAAGAGTGTTGCTCTGCCTCCTCTTCCTGAAGGCGCTCCCATCCCCGAGGAGATGGAACTTGAATTCTGCAATATTTACGAAAAGAGCGACGAAGAAATCAAGGAAATGATGACAGGCTGCGATTGCTTTGTTTTCGCCGCAGGTGTTGACGAAAGAGTTGAAGCTCCCGCACCGGTTTATGACCTGTACTACAAGTGCAATATCGCTCCCCTGAAAAGACTTCTCCCCATCTGTAAAGAAATCGGCATGAAGAACGCCGTTATTCTCGGCTCTTACTTTGCATACCTTGCAAAGGAACGCCCCGATATGAAGCTTACAGAAAAGCATCCCTACATCAGAAGCCGTATCGACCAGGAAGAAGTTGCATTCTCCTTCGCTGACGATAGCTTTGATGTTGCTGTTCTTGAGCTTCCCTACATATTCGGTACACAGCCCGGCAGAAAGCCCGTTTGGGTTATCCTTATCGAGCAGATAAAGAGAATGGATAAGCTTCCCTTCACAATGTATCCCGGCGGCGGCACAGCGATGCTTACAGTCCGTCAGGTTGGTGAAGTTATCGTTGGCGCTGCTGAACAGTCCAAGGGTGCGAAGGCTTGGCCCATCAGCATGTACAACCAGACATGGAAGGAATTCCTTAAAATTGTTTATGCCGCACGCGGAATGGGTGAAAACCGTAAGATTATCAGCGTTGCTCCCTGGATGATGCGCATGGGTCTCGGCGGTGTCAAGAAGGAATACGCTGAAAAAGGCATTGAAAGCGGTATTGATGTTGACGGACTTGCAGATATCATGGATATCAACCTTTTTATCGACAGAAAGTATTCTGTTGAGCTTGGTGCAACAGAGGACGATATCAGAGCTGCCATCTTTGATTCAATCAAGGTAAGCCAGGCTTCTTACGACGGTAAAGTCAAGCTCCTTGAAATGAAGGGCGAATAATTTCAAAATTTTAATGGAGAGCGTTGCTCTCCATTTTTTTATTATTCATTTTTAATTACTATCTTAACATAAAATGCCCCCGATGTTTTCACATCGGGGGCAAGTTTCATTTATGGTTTACTTTCTTTGGTAATCTGATTAATAGAGAACCTTGAATGTAAGTGCGCCGTCAGCATCAGCAAGCCATGTTTCTTCATAGAGAGCTTCAACTGTGTAGTTGTATGTGCCGAGGGTGTTGTAAGCTCCTGTTGTGATAACCCATGTCTTTGTTGCGCCGTCTTCAGATACACATTCAGTAGCTTTGTAGACTACATTGCCGTATGTGTTAACAAGGCGTACCTGCTTTGCAGCCTTATCGGTTGTAATTGTAAAGGTCTGAGTTGAATCCTTGAGGATACGAGCCTTTGCTACGCTTGCTGCGATAACTGCATCGTCAACATTACCTGTTGAGGGAAGCTGAGGAGCAACATACTTGTTAACTGTGAATGTAAGGTCTGCACCGGAATCAGCAAGAACATTTGTGGAGTTAGCTGTGTAAATATCGAATGCGTAATCCTTAACTGTTGCGTACTTTCTTGTGATTGTCCAAACCTTTGTGCCGTCTGCATTAACAGCTGCGGGTGTGGAGAATGTAGATGTTGAACCTGTTACAGGGTTAACAAGGCGGATTCTGCGAGCTGCAGGACCTGTAACAATTTTGATTGTAACAGTATCTGTGTTGAGGAATTCTGTTACAGCTTCATCACCGAGAAGAATTTCAACACTCTTTACAGATGCATCTTCCTTAGTGGGAACGAACTGGAATGCGGTTAAGCCGCTATCCCAAACCTTGCCTACCTTTGCCTTAGCATATCTTGTAATATCAACGTTTGAAGTGATCTTCTGAGCAATAACCCATACTTCGTTTCCGTCTTCCTTTACATAGATATCCTTAACGGAAGAATGTGTTCTGTGGAATGTGGATGTTGCACCGGATTCTGTAATAACCTGAATCTTGGAGTAACCTGAACCTTCACAAAGGAACTCAAAGTTTACAACATCGCCCATTACATAATCAGCCTGGAGAGCTGTTACGCTGATAATGGAGCAACCGCCGGCAGGTGTAAGACCCTTGTAAGCTGCTTCGAGGTCTGTAGCGAACTTGTCAACAGCTGCCTGGTTAGCTTCTGTAGCTGCGGGAAGGGGCTGAGGTCTGTTCTCGTTAGCATCGTTAGCTGCTGCGAGAGCTGCTTCATATGCTTCCCATGAATCGGGTGTGTAGTAAATTTCGGGGTTAGGAGCTGTGCTGTAATCTGCAAGAGCTTTTTCAACCTTTTCGTAGCTTACGAATGAGGGAACAAGCTTTGCATATGCGTTGCGGATAGCCTCTGCTGCGTCTGCAACTGTTGCACGGTTTTCTTCTGTGTCGGGAGCTGCACCGCCGCCCATTTCATTAACAATAGCTGTACCTGCTGCAACTGCATCTTCAAATGCATTGTATGCTGCTGCATCGTAGTACTCTGCTGCGTATGCGGGAACTGATTCAGCGATAGCTTTTTCAAGGTCAGAAACATCTACTGAGCGAGCATCAAGCTCGTTGTAAGCATCGACGAGATCCTTTGCAAGCTTTGCTACTGCTGCACGGTTTTCTTCTGTATCAGCCTTATCTGTGTAATCTTCTACACCCTTTTCAGCTGCTGCAAGTGCTGCTTCCCATGCTGCGTATTCATCTGCGTCAAACCATTCAGGTTCGAACATAGGATTATGGCAATCGTAGCAAGCTTTTTCGAGCTCTGTGAGGTCAACAAATGCGGGAACAAGAGCTGCAAATGCATTGCGGAGATCGCTTGCAAGTGCTGCAACTGCAGCCTGATTGTCATCTGTGTTAGCTGCGCCTTCGTATGTTGTTACGCCTGTTGTAGCTGCTTCAAGAGCATGCTGCCATGCGCCATACTTAACTGCGTCATAGTATTCAGCTGCGTATGCAGGTGTTGAGCTTTCTGCGATAGCCTGGTTGAGGTCTGTAAGGTCAACGATTGAGGGAACGAGTGCTTCGAATGCGGCTTCGAGAGCATCAGCAATGCCGTCAACTGTTGCCTGTGCTGTTACGGGAGCTGTTGCATATGTTGTCTGGGCTGCCTTTGCTTCTGCAAGTGCTGCTTCCCAGTTTGACCATGCTGTTGCATCGTAGTATTCTGCTGCGTATGCGGGAGCTGCATAATCTGCAACTGCCTTGTTGAGCTTTGCAAGGTCAACATAATCTGCTGTGAGCTTCTTGTATGCTGCTTCAAGAGCATCAGCAATAGCGTCAACTTCTGCCTGCTTTGTTGCGGGCATTGTTTCGTTATAATCTGTCTGAGCTGCCTTTGCTTCTGCAAGTGCTGTCTGCCATGCTTCATAATCAGCTGCTACATAGTAATCCTTATCAGCGGGGTCGATTGCTGCGTAAGCTGCAACTGCTGCATTGAGCTTTGCAAGGCTGAGGTAAGCTGCTGTGAGCTTTGCGTATGCTGCTGTAAGAGTATCAGCAAGTGCATCAACTGTTGCCTGTGCTGTTGCGGGCTTACCTGCGTAGGAAGTCTGAGCTGCCTTTGCTTCTGCAAGTGCTGCTTCCCAAGCTTCGTAATCAGCTGCTACATAGTAAGCTTTATCAGCAGGATCAACTGCGGAAGAAGCTGTTACTGCATTGTTGAGCTTTGTAAGGTCAACAACTCTTGCATCGAGAGCTGCAAATGTGGATTCAACGAGTGCTGCTGCATCGTCGATTGTCTTCTGGTTTTCGTCTGTCTTTTCAAGCTTTTCAGCTGCGAGGAGTTCGTTACCTGCTGCAACTGCTCTTTCCCATGATGCATATTCTGTTGCATCGTAGTATTCTTTTGCCATTGCAGGAGTCTTAGCAACTGCTGTTTCAAGAGCTGCGTAATCGCAGTATTCTATAGCAGGTGCTGCAGAAACGATATTAATTTCAAGCTTTGCTGCGTCAAGGTTAACTGTTTCAGCGTAAATTGAGCCATCATCAAGAGCATCAGATGACTTGCTTATACACTGGTAAACAAGACCTTTTCTTGTATTGCTTGCTGTTCTTACTGAACCCGCAGGGATTTCAAAGTATGCCTTTGTTCCAACAAGTGATTCATCGTTAAGAACTGTAAGGTTAAATTCGTAAATAAGTTCGTTGTCAACAACCTGTGCAGTTGTAACACCGGAGTTATTGATACGTGTATTCTGGAAACCTACGTAATCATCTGCGCCGTAACCTGTGGGATATGCCTTTGTGTTTGCAGGGTTTGCATAGTTGGGTGTGAATGTAGCCACAAAGTTCTTAGCTGCAAAGTTTGAACCAAGAGCTTCAAAAACGCCTGCTGTCCAAAGGAAGAAATCACCGCCGGTTGAACCGGTGTAATAGTTTGTGGACATATAAACCTGGATTTTGATTGTTTCGCCGGGTTTAACATTTGTTACGCCGTTTTCATCAGTTTTATCTGATGTAATGACAAATGTCTGAACTGAGCCTGCTAAATCTGTAAGGCCTTCTGCCTGTGCGGCAATGACTACAGTACCAAGCAAGAGAGCTGCGGCGAGGACAAGACTGAGAATTTTTTTGGTTAATTTCATTGTATTGTCTTCCTCCTGTGAGAATTTATATCTTTAAGCTGCATTTTAACTATGCAGATTGAAGACTGTTGGTTTTTTCCTGTTCGTAGGGAACACTCTTGAGTGTTCCGCCTTTCTATAATTCCTGCAACGGCGGAACGGTCAAGACCGTTCCCTACATTGCATTTTGTAGGTTTGTGCTTTATTACCTCCTTTTGAAAGGAGGTGGCATTGCGGAGCAATGACGGAGGATTGAATTATTTGTTTATGCAACCCTCAGTCTCGCTTTGCTCGACAGCTCCCTTAAAAGGGAGCCTTTGGCAAGACAATAAAGCTTTGTGTGAATCTGTGGGGGTGAGGATGAACCCACCCCCACTTTAATTTTTAATTATTCAGTTAATCTGTTTGCAATTACTGAATTTAAGCCTGACCCTGATATGTCTGCTTGATAAAGTCGAGGTTCCAGTTGAGATATTCTGTGATAAAGAAGATATCACGACCATCAATTTCGCCGTCAGCATTAATATCAAGTGCAAATACCTGCGGATGGGTCAAATCATCAAATTCATACTTAACTTCTTCCCAGTTCATCCAGTCGATAAGATCCTTGACATCACGACCGTCAAACTGTGCGTCACCGTTATAGTCACCAAAGATTACGATGTAGTATGTTGCTACAACTTCACCTGTGTTATCGTTGATGAACTTGACTTCTGCACCTGTACCAAGAACGGTGTTACCTTCCGCCGGTGTTGCTTCAACATGACCGTTACCTACAACTTCAATGTAACCCTGAGCTACAAGGTCTGTAATCTCTGTAAGACCATCGGATGCAAGGCCGTAGATAAATCCGCGTTCTTCATCGATGATTGTACCGTTAATAGCGTTGAATTCAACTGCAACGATGGGCTTTTCTTCAAGAAGGTCGATAGCATCCCAGATAGCGTATGCATAGTTATCAACTGTTTCCTGGCTGCCAATCTTGAGAGTTCTGTCGACTGCTGCAACAACTGCGCGAAGATTTGCTACAGATTCATCTGTGTAGACACCTGCTGCGATATCTTCTTCAGGAATTTCAGCAATAGCTGTATCTACAAGGCTGTAGAGCGCGGGAAGCTTTGCAATTTCTGTATTGATAAGGTTTGCAGCATTGATAATTTCTGTGTTGTTTCGGATATCAATTGAACCGTCATCAGCTTCAAACTTTGCGATGTATGCTTCGCCGGCTTCTGCAGCTGCTGTTACAGCTTCAAGGATATCTACAATACCGTCTTCGTCTGTATCAGTCGGGTACTCGCTTGCGAAGTCGTAGTTACCTGTTACTTCGTAGTAGGAGTCAAGAGCTGTTCTGACGGGTGTTACATCAGCGGGCTTCCATGCGAGAGCTTTTGTAGCTGCTACAAGTTCAGCTGTGTAACCGTTAACAGTTGCCTGCTGATCGATTGTAAGAGCGGGCTTAGCGTTGAATTCCTTAGCTTCAAGGTATTCAGCGTAGAATACACTATATGTTTCTACTGTGTAGAACATCTGATTCTCAATCTTTGCTTCTGCTGTTGCAAGAGCAGCCTTGAGTTCGGAGTAATCAGCAAGCTTCTTTTCAAGAGCATCCCATGCAGCGTAGAGGTCATCAGCCATCTTATCAACTGCAGCCTGCTCTGTAATGTTCTTTCCTTCTACAACTGCATTGTATGCGGCTTCGTATGCTGCCCAGTTTGTATACCAATCCTTGTTAGCTACAAGTTCGTCATACTTTGCCTTTTCAGCAGCTACTCTTGAGTAGTCAGCATCGTTGTACTGAAGGTTGTTGCGTGCATCGTAAATAGCCTTTGCATAGCCGTTTACAACGCTCTGTTCGCCGGCAAGCTTGCCCTTCTTGATTGCAGCGCGTGCATCTGTAAGAGCCTTCCAGCTGTCTGTTGTGTAGTACTTTTCGTACTCGTCTTCGTATGTTGCCTTTTTAGCCTGCTGCTCGTAAGCGAATGTGTAATCAGCATCGTTAAGGTTTTCACCGATGCGTGCATAAAGCTCATCGAGGTCAACTACAAGCTTGTCAACCTCATCCTGTTCGAGAACGTTGAGGTTTGCGTTGTAGTCAGACATCTTTGCCTGAAGCTCAGCAATATAAGCGGGTGAGTAGTAAGGAATTGTGTAGTTGTTTGCAGAATCTTCGGGGTCAACTACTTCAACTGTTTCGTTGATATTCTGGTTAATTTCGCTGATGAGAATATCAAGCTCGCTGTAATCAGCGCTGTTAAGTGTAAGGTTGTTGTATGCTGTTTCAAGTGCTGCAGCATAGCCGTCAACCTCAGCCTGGTCGGGAGCCTTGAGTGTTCTGTTAGCCATACCTGCCGCACAAGCATCGGTCCATGCCTGGTAGGAATCTGTTGTGTACAATTCTGCAGGAACGAATTCAAGATGCATGAGGTAATCGTACTTAGGCGGAAGCTTAATACCTGAACCGCCTGCTGCACCGTTTTCGCCGATACCGGTCTTATAGCCGAGGTAACGGTCAACAACTGTGTAGTTAGCGTTTGCAAGTGTTACGTTGTACCAACCGATATCAATTGCATCAACATAGCCGTCAACTACATTCTGGTAACGGATATCAAGGTTCCAGTTGATGTTATCAATCGGAATATCAACTTCGTTTGTTGAGGAGAAGTTGTTCCACGGATAGTATTCGCCTGTTGCATAGTATGTGGGGTCCATGTTCTTGTTGGGTCTGTAGGAGTAGCTGTTATCAGCATGCTGGATACGGACCTCATCAATCTTTGCACGGACTTCGTCATAGTTTGCGGGGAGATATTCGAGTTCTGCAATAGCTGTGTTAAGCTCTGCCTGAATGTCTGCTGTAGCAGCGTCGTTAATTGTAACGTCGGCTACTGTTGCCTTTGCTTTAAGAAGTGCGTTGACATATGCTGTCCACTTGCCGTTAGCATCGCTGTAACCATCGGCAAGCTGACGGAACATTTCATCTTCCTTGGCAACAACATTACGCAGAGCAGCTTTATTAACATAGCTGATGTTGATGTTCCACATCATATGAGCGAAAATATCGTTACCGGAGCTGTTCTTAACCTCTGTCCAGTAAGTATAGTCACCTGCTGCAGGAAGGCCGGAAGACATAAGTGTGCGAACAATATAAAGGTCGTTGCCGGACTTGACACCATAGTCCCAGTCGTTTGTTACACCGTTGTTGTTAACGGGTGTATCAAGGTAAAGCGCACTTGTTGTACCAGCGGTATTGGCAACACAAGTTGCAAAACCAACCTTGCCGGGGAAGAAGCCCTGATTGCTTGTAATTTCAAGCTTGCCAAGACTTGTATTGGGAGTATCGTTCTGAAGTGAAATGTACTTAATACCCATACCGAGCTGCGAAACGTTGGAAAGAACAGATGTATCCATTATGATATCAAAGCCTGCTCTGTGACCGAGGTCAAGTTCGTCCGGATATTTCCAAACGTCATTTTCACCTGCTGTACCCACCTGGTTCTTGGGATCACCTGTATCGCCACAGATCCAGTCATCGTACCAACGGTCAGCTGAATAAATCCAACGGTTAACACCTGTACCGGTTACCTGCTGTGAACTCCAACCAACATAGTTATTGTTGGAAGCAGTATCAAGGTTTACACCATAGTTGGTGCCGCTATAGATATCCTTACCGGTATAGTAACCGCCGGCAGGAAGACTACCAATATCACCAAATATAACTGACGATTCAACGATTGAACGGATAGTACCGTTGAAACGGTTATTTCTCTTGATAAGAGTAAGCCAACCGGAAGCCTGCGGAGCATTGAGAACTGCGGAGGATTCATACTGGTAATAGGTCTGGCCGTTCATTGTGTATTCAAATGTGTATTTAATGTAGTCGCCTACATATGCTGTTCCGCCGGTAACTGTACCTTCAAGCAAGCCTTCTGCGGATATCCAGTCGAGCGAAACTGTACTGCCGCCGGATGTCACAGCAGAAACGGATGCGTTTGTTGCACCCTGGGGAACTCGGAATGTAAATTTGCTGTACTGGTTATTAAGTTCGCCACTAGCATAGTTGAGAACACCGGAAAGAATCTTGTTACCTGTGGGCTGCTGAGACGGACCATAGCCATCACCTGCAACATAAATTACGGGAGCAATTGTTGCAGTACCTGCATACTGAGCATTATTTGAGATATCAACGCCTGTAAAGGTGAGTGCTTCTATAGCGCTATTGAGAACAAGCTTTGCGCCGTCGATTTCAGCCTGAGTTGTGTTTGTCTTCTGCATAATCTTATATGCATTTGCAAATGCGCTTCTGTAAGCCATGTCATCAGTCTGGCGCATTTCTGTACGCTCTGCATTAACAAGTGTGCGAAGGTCAGCCTTGTTGTATGTTACAAAAGAAAGCAGAACGGGCATATATGTGTTATGAGGAGTTTCATAGTCTGCATCAATATACGAATAACCGTGAGAAATAAAGGTATACTTTGTACCGGATGCAGGAAGAATACCGTTAATCTTGAAGGTTGCGTTGGAGGACTGTGCATTTCCAAGCACAACGGAACCAACATTAGTGTTGATTGTAGTGGTACCGGCTGTATTTTCGCTGAGGTTGGTTGTTGTATAGCTACTGTCACCATTCTTGAAGTACGGTGTGAATGTAGTTACAAGACCATTGTCAGGAGCCATGTGACGCCAGTAGTTAACGGTAACATTAAGCTCGTTAAGTGTTGAAACTTCACTTGTATCAGCGTAAATTGTAGCGACGGGTGACTTGCCGGCTGCTGTAAATCTGGGGAAGTCGTAATGTGCACGCGTTCTTGAAGGCGAGCAGAAGGAAAGTCCGTAGTTGGTATCGCCCATGCTCTGGAAGCCGCCATCAGATGAAGCAAGGTAGTTATAGTAACCTACCGGTGCATTTGTCCAGCTGCCAATATAGTCGCCATTATCTTCGTGACCTTTGTTTGCGAGTGCATCGTCGCTTGTTGTGCGGGTATCGCCGTAAACTGTATCACCGAGAACTGTCATAACATAGGTCTGGGTGTTAAAGTTGGCAGCTTTGTTACTGCCGCGGTATGCACGCGAGAACACATAGTGACCTGCGGGTGTGGGAATATCATCTACATAGCTGTATGCATACTGGGTGCGTGTTTCACCGTTGCCGACACCGTATGTGATTTTGTATTCAACATATGTACCTGCAGAGGCTGTACCGCCTGTAATGCGCCATGTGTATGTGTTTGTTGTGCTGTCCTTGGCTGTAACCGTAGGAGCAGAAATTTCTACACCTGTAGAAGGAGTAAGGGTAACATCTGTAACAGTGTTTTCAAGGTCAATTGTAATTTCAACGTCGTTGTTATACATTGCCTGAGTTCTGTAGTTAAGGTTCTGAAGCTGAATAGCATTACCAAGCTTCTGCTGAGCAATGCTGTTGTCTGCAGCACCAACAAAAATCTTTTCGGGAACTGTAGGTGTACCTGCAATAACATCATGCTCGAAATCTTCAGCGTCTTCAACCTGCATCTGAGAATATGTAACATTCTTTGTGGTGTAGCTGCCGTCAGCCTTGATGTTGAACACACGGAATGCGGGGTCACCGAGGTTGTAGGAGTGAAGGGTTGCAGCCTGAGCGTAACCCATTGTGATACCGTTTGCGTCAGTACCTACGAAATCGTTTGTATGGTCGTGACCGAAGAAGATACCTACAAGGTTGCCGGTATCAACAAGGGTCTGATACTGACCGCCGTTGATAGCAGAGGGGCAGGGACCTTCACGCATGCCACCGGTGATGGTGGGGTTGTTGGGGTCGAGAATGTAGTAGTTGCTGGACCACTGACCTGTACCGCGGATTGCACCGGGAGTAGAGGAGTTGGTAAGCTGAAGAAGGTTATCATAAATTTCCGGAACCGGAATGTGCTGGAAAGCAAGTGTGGGAACCTTCTGACCTGTTGCGGAAAGACCGGCAAGTCTGTTAGCTTCACTTGCGTACCATGCATTCTGGTCAGCTTCAACGTGGTCATAGTCGCCGTTTGCGTCATAGTCACCCGAATCGAACGGGAATATGCAGAACTGAACATATCTTTCGTCATAGCTGTAGATCGGAATTGCACCTGTACCGGTACCGTTGAGTGAATCTTCATCAAAATCAACAGCAAGATTAGACTTGGATACATAGTAGTTATACTGTGCATCGTTGCTGGGTGTGCTTACAAGGGTTGATCTTTCCTGGTCATGGTTACCGAATGTAACTGCATAACGAACACCCTTATTAATAATGGGTGCAAGGAACTGATCGACGGATGATTTGAAATCTGATTCGTTCATTTTACCGGCAATGTTGTCACCGGTGAAAACTACGAGGTCAGGCTCATATCTGTCCATCGCCTTTGTGATTGTTGCCAAAGTGAGAGCCTCAACTTCAGCATCATCCTGAATGTCAGTAAGCTGAATGACTGTGAATTCGCCTTTTTCATCGAACTTCAGCGTGGTGTCGCTGAAAGCTGCGGAAGACGAAATCGTCATCATCGGTACAAGGCCAATAACCATTGCAACCGCCAGGATGAGTGAGAGAACACGGTTAGTTTTTCTCACGTGGATTCCTCCTTACTAATAATAAATCGGTTTTCCTTATGTATAAGCAGCGTCCCCTTTTTGAATAATTTTATAGACACCGCCACTTATACTATTGGTATTTCGATTGTACCACGCTGAAATCAAGAAGTCAATGAAAAATGTATTATTTTTATATATAAATACGATATATTTTTTTAATCTTGTTACTTTCATACAAAAAACACACAATATTTTGTGCATAATTATTTTTGCAAATTTTACACTAACACCCGATGGTTAATTTATCGTAAAACATTGATATTTTATGGTAACAATTAAGTTTCATTGCATTAATTACTGCTTATCATAATACATTCCATCTCATAAAGGAAAAGCGCCCCGGGCAATAAGCCCGAGGCGCAAGAGTTTTAGGGGAATTTAAGCTTTAAGAAGATTATTTTACAACTTCTGTTGTGATGATATCTGTTACAGCGTTGTACCAGCCGGAAGCATCCTTAAGCTTGAGGGTCATTGAACCTGTACCAACACCGCCGAATGTTCTGCTGATGGTCCATGTTGCTGTACCATCGCCATTGTCAACATATACTACTGCGGAGTGAGCAGCTGTGTATGTTGTTGTTGTGCCGGAAGCAAATACAAGCTGAACCTTTGTAGCTGTGATGGGAGCTGTTACTGTGATTTCAGCAATTGCACCCTTCTTAACAGAGAGAGCCTTGCCTGCTTCTGCTTCGCTTGCGGAATCCTTAGCTACAAATACAACTGCGGATTCTCTGGGCTTATACATTGTAACTGTGAAGTCAAATGCTTCTGTTTCCCAAACTGTACCGTACTTAGCCTTAGCTGTGAAGTCGCCTTCGCCAAGGGACATAACGATTGTCCACTCTTCGTATGCGGGTTCTTCATCAAGGTAGTCGATAACTTCGCCATTAGCGTTGTAAGAAACGATAGTTACTCTTGAGTGGTAACGATCATAAGTTGATGTTGAGCCGTTGGGACCCTTAACCTGAATCTTGGAGGGTGCGCCATTGACTGTGAACTTGTATTCCTTAGCAGACTTCATAAGGTAGCCTTCAAGGTCTACTTCAAGAGCTGTGATGGAAGCCTTATTTTCCTTAAGGTTCTTAACTGCTTCTTCAATAGCTGCTGCCATTGCATCAACATCTGCCTGCTTGGACTTGCCAAGACCTTCAACAACTGCTGCAACTGCATCTTCAACAGCCTTTACGGAAGCCTGTGTATAGATGGAAAGGTCAGCGGGAATCTTAGCCTTAGCTGCTTCAACAGCTGCATAGTCAGCTGCTTCTTCAACAAGAGCTTCGTTAGCTTCATTGAGAGCATCTGCTGCTGCATCAACATCTGCCTGTGCGGAAACGCCTGTGTCAGCTGCTGCTGCAAGAACTGCTGCTGCTGCTGCCTTAGCTTCTGCGTACTTAGCCCATGTATCTGCTGTTGCATATTCTTCTGCAACTGTGGGATCTGCTGCAAGAGCTGCTTCTACCTTAGACATGTCAGCCTTCTTTTCGAGCTTTGCAATAGCTGCTTTGATAGCTGCTGCTGCATCGTCGATAGCCTTCTGGTTTGCACCGGATTCATCGTTGATGAGGTCCTTAGCAACTTCATTTGCTGCAACAACTGCTGCAACATCTGCTGCTGTCCAGGAGGATGTTGTGTATTCGTCTTCTACGAGAGCTGCTGCTGCTGCAACTGCTGCATCATATTCTTCGTAGTTACATGCACCGAGGTACTTGAGACCGCCGATAGCTGCAAGAAGGTCAGCTTCTGCCTTGTTAACTGCATCCTGAGTTGCGTTGCCGTCTGCATAGACATCGTTAGCTGCTGCAAGAGCGTCTTCGTAAGCCTTGAGAGTTTCTGCTGTAGCGTTTTCTGTCTTAACTTCTGTATCGATAGCTGCCTTGAGAGCTTCCTTATCAGCTACAGGAACAAGAGTATTAACTGCATTTTCAAGTGATTCAAGAGCTCTTGAGATATCGTCAGCATCTGCGTTATCGTCGTTGTACCAGCCTTCTGCTTCAGCAATCATGTCTTCAAGTTCTGCTATAAGCCATGAATCGGGTGTGAAGTTTTCAGCCTTGAGTTCCTTAGCCGCATCGATAGCTGCCTTGAGAGCTGTCTTGTCAGCCTTCTTTGTGAGAACAGACTTAGCGAATGCAAGGTTTGCAATTGCGCCTTCTACATCGTCATCGGAAGCGTTAGCATCTGCATAAACTGCTTCTGCTTCTGCGATCGTAGCTTCAATGTCTGAATTTTCCCATGAAGCGGGTGTGTAGTCATCTTCCTTGAGAAGCTTTGCTTCTGCGATAGCTGCTGCAAGAGCATCCTTATTTGCTACCTTATCAAGCTTTGCAATAGCTGCTTCAAGAGCTGCTGCTGCATCGTCGATAGCCTTCTGATTTGCACCAGCTTCGTCAGCGATAAGGTCGCGAGCGATACCGGTAGCTGTTTCATATGCTGCATCAACACCGGATTCATCCCATGAGCTGGGCTTGTAATCAGCCTTAACGAGTTCTTCGTAAGCCTTGATCTGTGCATCGAGAGCTGTGTAATCACAACCGCCGAGAGGAGCAAGGTTCTTAACTGCTTCTTCAATAGCTTCTGCCCAAGCGTCAACCTTAGCCTGCTGTGACTTCTTAACGCCTGCTTCAACTGCTGCAACTGCATCGTTAACAGCCTTTACGGAATCTGCTGTGTATACTGTGAGGTCTGCGGGGATCTTAGCCATTGCTGCTTCAACTGCTGCGTAGCTTGCTTCGTCTTCAATAAGAGCGTCGTTAGCTGCGTTGAGAGCTGCTGTTGCATTGTCAACTTCAGTCTGACGGCTTACGCCAACTGCTGTTTCTTCATCAACAATAGCCTGAGCTGCTGCAAGCTTTTCAGCATAAGCTGCCCATGTGTCTGCTGTTGCATATGCTTCAGCAACCTTGGGTTCTGCTGCAATAGCTGCCTTGAGATCTTCAAGGTTTGCTCTGAGTTCGAGCTTACCAATAGCTGCTCTGAGGGCTGCTGCTGCTTCGTCGATTATAGCCTGGTTTTCGCCAGCTTCGTCAGCGATCATGCCGGGAGTAACTGCCTTAGCTGCCTCAAGATATGCATCGAGGTATGCCTGTGAATACCAGGATGTTGTTGTGTAATCGTCAGCATTAAGTTCTTCTGCTTCTGCGATAACTGCATTAAGTTCTTCGTAGTTACATGTGCCGAGAGGAGCAAGGTTCTTAACTGCTTCGTTGATTGCTTCTGCATAGCCGTCTACTTCAGCCTGCTTTGTGATATCAAGACCGTAAACAACTGCTGCAACTGCATCGTTAACAGCCTTTACGGAAGCTGCTGTGTAACCGGAAAGATCTGTGGGGATAGCTGCGATAGCTGCTTCAACCTTTGCATAGCTTGCTGCCTTATATTTAAGAACAACTGCGTTGAGGGCATCTGCTGCATCGTCGATAACCTTCTGGTTTGCACCAGCTTCGTCATTGATCATGCCACGAGCAACCTTTGTAGCTACTTCATATGCTGCTTCGTATTCTGCCCAGTTTTCATAGAGATCCTTGTCTGCAAGCTTTGCTTCGTATGCTGCAATAGCTGCATCAAGTTCATCATAGTTACATGTGCCGAGAGGAGCAAGGTTCTTAACTGCTTCGTTGATTGCATCAGCGAATGCGTCAACTCTTGCCTGTTCGGAAGCCTTGAGGCCGTAAACAACTGCATTCTTTGCATCGTTAACTGCCTTTACGGAAGCTGCTGTGTAGCCGGAAAGGTCTGTGGGAATAGCTGCGATAGCTGCTTCAACCTTTGCATAGCTTGCATCTGCTTCTGTTGTGGGCTCTTCTGTTGTTGTTTCTGTTTCGGGTTCTGTTGTGCCGGGTTCTGTTGAACCGCCGCCAACTGTAAGAGTAAGAGTAGCTTCGGACATGTCATATACACGTTCGTAAACTGTGGCATCATCGCCGTATGTATCCTTAGCGATGTTGTTGTTAACAGGGGAGATGTACTGAAGACCTTCAGCTGCTGCTGCTTCTTCTTCATCACCTATACCATTACCGTCTTCGTCAGCTGAATAGCAACGAGCAAGGTATGTGGAAGCTGTCTGTGTGGATGTGTAGATACCTTCTGCAGGGATGCTGATTATACCTGAATCGCCATCTTTAGCATCCGGGGAAACAGTAAGATTGAAGTAAATTACGGGCTGATACTCTGTAGCGATGATACCCATCATAGCATAGGGTGCATAGTCATAGTTTGCGTCAGCCTGGTAACCACCAAAAACATAGTTATATGCTGTATACTTTGCATCTGCATAGTATGTAGTAGCTGTCTTACCTGTACCTCTCCATGAGGGGGGCATGTACTTCTTGATGTTTGTGTAATCCTGAGCCTTTGTCTTTCCTACATAACCAGAAGACGAAAGCTTAACTACTTCATTAAGCAAATAAGGATTGTCAATAGAACCTTCAGCACTATCTGCATGTTCACTGTCGTACGGAACCATACCGAAAACCTTGGAGTAAGAAACAGAGCTTGCTCTTTCAAGGTAGCTGTATGTACCATATGTGAGTGTTGTGGGAACATAGAGACCGTTTGAGTATGCGATACCAAAACAGCCAAGTGTGTTGAAATAGTTTGTCTGAACCCAGATTTCAACACGAACAACGTCGCCGGGTTCTACAGCGCCGTCTGTGATTTCGGTATAAGTGTCATCATCGGTGTTAACCTTGTATGCCTTAAGACCGATTTTACCTGTGTACGGGTTATCAACGGGATCATACTCGTAGTAATCCGTAATAGATGCTGTTGCACCAACTGCTACCATGCCGAGAAGCATTGCAACTGCAAGTACAACTGCTAACAATCTTCTTGTCAGCTTCATTGAGAAATTCCTCCTTAAATTTTTATATAAGTTACGTTTTAACGTAAAATATAACTGAAAGAAAATATAAAACTATAAATTATTTATGCAGCAACATGTGTCTGATTGAGTGAAGCGCTTCCGATATCACCAGATATATATACATCAACAACACTCAAGTCACTTGGGTCAATATAAACACTGTATTCATTATCGGCATAAAGGTCTGCAGCATAATAATATACACCTTCTGATTCCAGATCACCGGAAATATAAAATGACATAGTCATTGCATCAGACGGGTCAATTACCGCATCGCCATTTGTATCGCCGAAGATGATTACGGTATAGCTTGCAAATTCTGCGCCGGATGCATCAAGAACAGTAACAACTGCGCCTGTGCCCCAATCGCCGGTTACGGTATATGAACCGTTGTTGACAACAAACATTTCCTCGAAGGATGTTCCATCTTCATATGCTCCAAGGTCGAAACCGCAGAGATATGTTGCATCATCACCGTCGAACTGAATAGTTCTGACAGAATAGCCTTCTGTAGCTACAAGCTCCGGTTCAGCTGCGGAAGCAACTGCAACTGTAGCAGCATCGGAAACTGTAACCTGAAGGTTTGTTGCTTCGTAAAGATTGTCGAGAATGATATCAGCAGGGTCTGTGATAGCACTATCGTAGAAATATTCACTGTTTGCAGGAATAAATACTGTACCTGAACCGCTTGCGGTATCGAGAACCTTAAGCTGGAAGGTAAAGCATTCTGCTGCAACGCCGCTGTTATAGGCGCCCATGACGCCATCAGCTGCCTTTGCAAACCATTGGATTACATAAGCCGAATGTGAATCAGCATAAGCTGCGGGAATAAAACCGCTATTGTCGCCGTAGGTTGTGCTGCCTGCGGTTGTTACAACGGAATCGATGGGTGCTGTTGCACTGCCATCGACAACTTCAAAGAAATCCTTTGAATAAAGTACCGGCCAACGCATAGCTGTTGCGTTGTAATTGTTACTAATGCTGATTGTTACCGTGATAATATCTCCCGGATTTGCATATTCGGCACTCAATGCAAGGCCAACGGACATGGCTTCGCTGCCGATTGCTGCTTCAGCCGCTGAACCGGTAAAGGTAAAGCAGGAAACAAGCATTGCAACAGCAAGGAAAAGCGATGCAATTTTTTTCATTTTTCTTGTCATTGGGTTGCCCCCTTTTTAAATGCGAATGGGTTCATGGAGCGGAGCTTTTCCGCCCCATGAACTTAAATTTTCTGGTCTAACTTACTGATATGAGCCGTCCTGTGGGAATGATGTGTAATCAAGGTCACCTGAAATAAACATAGAGATAACCTGTGCATCAAACGGGTCAATACTTGTATCGCAGTTGATATCAGCTGCAAGATTCTTTATACCTGTTGCATCCCAAAGGTCACCTGAAATGAACAAGTCGATGTTTGATGAGTCAGCAGGGTCAACGGTACCGTCACCATTAACATCAGCATAGATAACTATATAGTATACTGTGCCGTCGTCAAGTGTAATCATATCGCCTGTACCGAGCTGTCCTGCATTGTTCTCATTTTCTGTGTATTCATAGCTTGCGCCACCTGTTGTGCCGATAAGCTCTTCAATTGCGTATCCACAGTCAAGCATGAAGCCGTCGATGAACTGGAAGTCACCATCATCGCCATAGCCTTCCTTGATTTCAGGTATCCATTCAAAACCTTCACCGCCAAGTATATCTTCAGCGGGTGTGAAGTCAAGACCTGCTTCTACTCTTTCAACAAGATCAAGTGCTGCACGAAGTGCTGCTGCGAGTTCGTCTACAATACCCTGATCGTCTACTGTGAGGTTAGGATCAACTGCAAGTGCATCGTCAAGAGCTGCCTGGAGATCTTCAAGACCTGTGAAGATTTCTTCATAGTTTTCTGTGTTGAAGATTTCCTGTGCTTCTGCGATGTATGCATTGAGCTGTTCGAAATCAGCAGGATCTGCTGCACCGGATGTAAGACCCTTGAATGTATCGATTACGCGATGACGTGCATCGTTAACCTTTGTCTGGCGAAGGTCTGCACTATTGTCAGCCATTACTGCCTGAGCAAATTCGATTGCATTCTGAAGATCTGACCAGGATTCGTCAGAGTAATCAGCAGGATTGAGATATGCAACTTCGTTAACAACATATCTGAGAGCATGGTTAAGATAGTTCTTGGAAGCTGTTCTGCGAACGAGACGCTGTGCGTTCATTTCGTACATGTGGCCTCTGTATGTGATATCGAACTGCTTGAGAGTCGGGATAGCTTCTACAGCTGCGTAGTATGCTTCCCACTCTTCTGCTGTTGCATCTTCACCGGGTTCTGCAACATACTGAGATTCGATAAGAGAATCAATACGATCTCTGTGCTTTACATAACGATCCCATGTGTAGAGTACATAGTCTTCTGAACCCATGAAGTTGTATGCAGGATCATTGTACTGCATGCCTTCGGGGTTGGAGGGCTGATACTGTTCTCTGAGATCTTCGAGAACACCGACACCTGCGCTGAGAGCACATGCATCGAGGTCTGCTGCTGCTCTCTTGAGGTTTGCAGCTGCTGCTTCAAATACAGAAGCATCAAATGTGTCGATAGTCTTGGGCTTGAGAACGATTGTCTGAGCTGCTGCAAGAGCTGCTGTGTATTTGTTCCAAGCGTTTGCTGCATTTACAGTGTATGTTGTTTCAACAACTTCGCCTGCTGCATCTGTTGTCTTTTCAACATATGTGTATGTGCCGCTTGTTGCGTAGTTAGCCTTCTGACGGTTTGCGTCAAGAGCTGAACCTACGATGCCGTAAAGATCGTGATCATCATACCAAACAATCTTGCGTGTGATTGTGTAGTCGAGAGGATCTGCACCTGTAGCTGTAGCGCCGAAGGTAAGTGTAAGGTTTGCGTCAACAACTGCATCGCCCTTGTTTTCCTTGAGCCATTCAATTGCGTCTTCGAAGGGCATACCGAGACCGTTGCCTTCTTCGTCATAACCAACTACGGGGATTTCTACTTTGTAGAAGTCCTTAGAACCGAAGTAACCGCCCTGACCTGTTGTAAAGTTTTCAAAATCGGGAGCTGTGATTACACCGCTTGCATCAGCAGGCATTGTTGTTGTAAAGCTCTTGAATGTAACGGATGCGTTTTCAGGCATATAGCTATCCTGTGTACCGTCACGACCGATTGTGAAGCTCTGGTCAGCAAGCTCGCCCCAGCTTGTTACATACGCTGCAGGAGCAGAAACAATGTAATGGTTGTTCATACCAACGCCATCAACATAATAGGGATAGCCCTCTTCATCATATTCATAGTAGCTTTCGTCATCATCGGGGTTGACAGCGCTTACATATGTATAGAACATAACTTCGATGGGCTGAGCTGTAAGAGACTTGCCAAGCTCGTTGAGGATTTCGTAAGAAACTGTGAAGGTTACGAGACCGTCTGCTGCGAGCTTACCTGTTACGGGGAATGTAGCAGCTTCACCGCCGTTAAGGGTGTGACCTGCGTTGTAAGAAATAGTAACTGCGGAATTGTCAGCCTTAATTGACTTAACAACAACCTTGTAAAGGTCGTCCTGAGTTGTCTTGCCGCTGGCATCAGTCCAAGCTGTGTTAACACCTGTGGAAGCGTTACGGATTGTAATAGCAGTGCCGTTAAGTTCACGCTTGGAGCTAACAATAAGGTCGGGGTATGTGATTGCCGGGTCTTCAAGTTCCTGCTCTGATGTGAGTTCAAGAATCATACCGATAAGCGGAAGTGCTGCGGGAACGAACTTGGGAGCGATTGTCTTAAGACCGGAAAGGAGACCTTTGATGATGTCACCAAGGTTCTTGTTTGTGATAATGCTTTCAAGTGTGGGCATTGCGTTGGGCATTGCACCGGGGATGATAGCATTGAGAATTCTTCTTACTGTACCAAGGATAACATTAATAGGTGTGGAGTTAAGTTCACCGTTCGGGTTTCTCATGAACAGGTCAAAGAGAAGTTCGAGTCTGAGATCGAGGATGTTACCAAGAAGAACATCAAGGATAATCTGCTCGGAGCTTGTGATGTTGATAGAAGTGAAATTACCGTCTGCACCGACTACGCGAGCTGTTGCGGGGAGCCAGTTCATCGGAATAAGACCAAAGATAACTTCGTCAAGCTTTTCCCAAGCTGTAAGAGTCTTGTTGGAGCTAAGGTCAGCAGCATAGTTAAGGATGCCGCCGTAGTTATTAAGAGCCCAGTCAACAAGAGCTGTAACTGTCTGCTCAAATGTGAGACCGGCAGGAATGTTTACATTGATGATTGCATTGAGGTAATATCTTACAATAACTGCTACGATAGCCTTCCAGCCTTCATCGCCGTTGGGGTCGATAGCACCGGACTGAAGCTTGCCGTAGATATCCTCTTCGGGAACCTTATCAGCGATAAGTTCGCAAAGTGCGTAGGAGAGGATTGAACGTACGGAACCCATAGCGTCTGCAGGAATGATGAGCTGAGGAGCAAACTGCTCGAGGAGTTCGGGACCGAACTTGAGAACTACGTCTTCAAGTGTTTCGAGTTCGTTGATTTCTGCTTCAGAGGGGATTGTGATCCATTCGGAAAGGAACTGTTCACCATACTCTTTGAGGAATTCTCTTACAAGAGCCATGATGTTGGGATGAAGCTTATCATTTGTGCCGCTTTCCCAAACTGCATCAAACTTGGAAATCTTTGTGAGCCAAGTGCCAAGAATGTTGTTAAGTTCGGAAATGAGCTGCTTTGATGATGAAGCTGCAAAATCATAATCGGCAATTTCATAATTGAGTTCAAGCATCTTGCCGAGTGTGTTGAGCTTAACATTACCTGCTGCTACATCTTCTGCAAGGCTGTTGCCCTTGGGGAAGTTGTATTCAGCTGTGTTGAGCTTCATGATGTCTGCGCAATCGTCAAGGTAGTAGCCGATAGTTTCTGTTTCGCCGTCGGAGTTAACCTTTGTGATTTTGTAAGCGCTGAAATCTTCTACACCTGCAAATTCATAGAAGAACTTCTTGAACTTGGTGTTAGCAAGAGGAACGAAGATTTCGTTGTAAGCTCTCTGGAGAGCTGCTTCGAATACATCGTAGAAGTTGGGAGCGTCAATATCAAGAACGCCGGAAAGGTTCATTGTGATGCCCCAGTCAAAGCTGCGTGCAAGGCTGCCTTCAAGGTCAACCATGAGGTCGTCAACAAGGAGCTGAACCATGTTGTCAAGAAGGTACTTGCTGTCAGCCTTCTGTGCTGCGGAGAGCTCATCCCATTCAGGGAGACCGTTCTCATCGCTGGGATCGTATACTAAATCATAGATAAGACCCTTGAGAAGGTTGGGAGCGTCAAGGTAGGCATTAATCTCGGGAAGGAAGCCTTCAAGGATACCTGTAAGGGTAGCACCGAGGTCAAGCGTACCATAACCATAGGAAGCAAGAAGTGCAGCATTGTCGCCGATAAAGTTGAAGACAGAGATAAGAACATCAACGTCTGTCTTGCCGGCTGTTGTTCTGCGGCAGCCTTCTGCCTGGGGGAAACTTTCACTGGGTGTTGTGTTGATAGCCTTGAACTGAAGGCCGCCAAGGTCACCAGCGATGTTAACGATAGTTTTCCATGCAGTACCGTTGTAGATGTTTTCAAGTGAATCGAGCGCTGTGTCGATGCTTGAATAGTCGAGTGTTACGTTAATAACGGGGATTTTGATGGATGTTTCATCCAAATCTGCGAGCATAGCATCAATAGCGTCAAGTGACAGTGATGCAAGCTGTGCAGCTGTGAAGATAGGCTGGTCGATAGAGTCGTAGCCTGTGATAGCATCGTCCTTGTAATCTGCATATGCAGCCTGTGCGCCAACGGCAAAGGTTGAGCATATCATTACGATAGCAAGAAGCATGCTGAGAAGCTTTTTGAAGTTACTCAAGTGATACACCTCCGTAAAATTTTGCAAATGGTTTTTATTTGCAGGTTGCCGTTTCCCCCCGCGGGAAACCCACAACCCTGCCGTGAGTGGGGAATGCTTTTGCTTCGGATAACAACCTCCCTCGAAATTAATCTTGCCGATAAAACCTAATCTGCCGTTTTAAACGGTACCGCCGGTGGACTTGCCAATCTGGCTTTCCGCCGTCCGGTCCGATAAAGATTAACAGACCAAGATTTAAACGGCGGGGCTTTATTAGCAGAAGCAATATAACCAAAGGCACACTACAGATAGGGGCACTACCCCCTTTGTACCTTTTCAGTTATTATTATATTAATACTAATCAGGTAGGTTTGTCAACCTTAATTTCCAAAACTTAATCTGTTTTGCCCATTTGCACAATAGATATTTTAAAATTTTGTGCATAAATACTGCCTTGATTTTACGTTATTTTAACGGTGACTTGTTCTCAACCCGCAAGAGTTTTTTGTTATATACAAATTGTTGTAGATTTAATAATAAAAGCCACAAAATATGCAAATTTTTATATTTCAGTGTGTTTTTCGTGCTTTTTGGCGAATAATGGCACTGATTTTTACCTTTTTGTAAAAATGACACAAAACTCTTTCTATATATAATTATAAACATTATATATACTATATCTTAACACATATTAGTATGCAAAAAGCAGCAGTACGCAATGTACTGCTGCCTGTAAATTTAATCGTTTGTATTTTCTGTATCGGGTGCGGAATTGTTTTCCTGAATTTCGTTATCAAGCGGCTGTTCGGGATTCGGGCGTGAGCTATGCTTCTTCTTCCTGCCGAAAAGACCGTAGCCGTAGCCATAACCTCTGCTGCCATAGCCATAGCCTCTGCCATAGCCATAGCCTCTGCCATAGCCATAACCGCTGCCGTAACCATAACCGCTGCCGTAGCCGTAACCACCACCGTAGCCGTAACCGCCGCCATAACCATAGCTGCTGCCGCCGTAACCGTAGCTGCTGCCGCCGTAACCATAGCTGCTGCCGCCGTAACCGTAGCCGCCGCTTGTGTAGTAACGGTTGGAACGCAGACCTCTGCCCTTGTTGAGAATCTTACCGTGTGATTCTTCATCGTTCATGGTGAAGACTGCACCGGCGATGTCAATGTTTGTACCGGCAATTTCATCAAGCGTTTCGTTAATATCGGCAATCTTTGCATGCTCTTTTCTTATTACGAAAATCATTGCGTCAGCAAGTGTGGCCATAACCAAGCTGTCGGAAACAACTCGTGAAGGCGGAGTATCGATAATAATGTAGTCAAACTCGCGTCTTGCCTGTTCAATAACCTCGCGTACCTTGTCTGCATCGAGAACTTCGGAGGACTTCTGTGTGATACCACCGCTGGGAAGCAGGAACAAGCCAAGACTCTTGACATATTTAATTGATTCTTTATAAGTTGATTCGCCCTTGATAATCGGAATAAGGCCGGCTTTATCATCGTACTTAACACCGATTGTGCGAAGAACGGCGGGCTTACGAAGGTCGGCATCAATAAGAAGAACAGACTTGCCCTTCTGTGCAAGAGAGCAGGCAATGTTGATTGAAACCGTTGTCTTACCTTCGTTTTCATATGTTGAAGAAACAATAAAGGTTTTGTAGCCCTTGTTGTTGTAAAGACCTTCAAGCTTTGTACGGATTGATTTGAAGCATTCAACAAACGCAAAGCTTACCTTTTCTTCGTCCGTAATCAACAGACCGCCCGTAAATGCAGGCTTTTTGTTGATAAGACCTGTGCTTTTGCCGACATAGGGAATAGCGCCGATAACATTTGCCCTTGTTTTGTTTCTGATATCGTCTGCATTCTTTACTGTATCGCTGAATACTTCAACAACAAGAACTATGCCTGCAATAAGAGCAGCGCCGAGAATAAACATAACAAACGCAATTTTAACTGCGTTGTCGCTGTTGTTTGTTATGGGGTCAGTCGGGTAGTTGACAAGCTTGATGCCGAGTGTACTTGCAGAGGAACGCAGGTAATCCGGGAATGTGTCAATAATAGCGTCCATAACTTCGCTGCAGAAATCGCGGTCAGTGCCGACAACCTCAAGACCGAAGAAGCCCTTTACACCGGGGTCGTTTACGGTTATTGCGTTTTTAATCTGACCTGCGGAATATTTTCTGCCGGTTGCTTCAACAAGACGGTTAACCATAACATCGCCCTTGAGAAGGAAGCGATAGTAGTCCGTATTGCTGTTTTCGTAGTTTACAACAACGGTAACAAGCTCTTCCTTACCGTTTTCATCGGAAACCTTGATATACTTTGTTGTTGTAAACTGTAAGGTAGAGCTTACCTTGAAGCTTTCAACATAGGTTGCTTTTGCGAAGAAATAGCCGCTCGCTGCAAAAATAACACCGACCATGACTATTGCCCACAGTCTGCGCAGAAGCGCACGGACAAGGCGAACGATATCAAAATTGGAGCCGCCGGGGTTAAACAAACCGTTGCCAAGCAGGGCATTGGCGGTTTCGTTGGTTCTTTCCTGCATTTTCGCGTTCAATCCTTTCAATTTTTATGTGAATTTTACTTATAGTTACACATATAAAAACAGTATACATCAAAAAAAGACAAAAGTAAACCTTATTTTATTATATATTAAAAAAATCTTCTCGGATGTATAGCGTACATCTCTTCACGTATTACGGGTTTGCCGTCAAGAACAGCCTGTGCGTTCCTTTCAAGCAGGTTTTCGTAGGTCTGTTCTGATATCGAGTGCGGAAAACGCTGTGCCTGCTCAAAAAGATTTGTCGGGCGGTGTGCAACAGAGTGCGCATCCGTACCTATAAATGATGCAAGCCCGTTGTAAGCCATTGCGTAGCTTAATTCCTGCGGTACGGGACCCATAAAGCCTGCAAGTGAAGCGGAATTTAGCTGAAAAAGCACACCAATATCCGCAAGGTGGTTAACTATATCGTAATCAGCCTGCATATACGCATATCTTTCGGGGTGAGCAATAATCGGCTGATAACCTCTTGAAGTAAACTCCTGAACATATTTTATAAGCCTGTTTATGTTAAGCCCTCTGAAAGAAAATTCAATCAGCACATAGCTTGTGCCGTTAATTGTTGCCGAATCGAGATTTGGAGCATAAAAAACATCATCGTTTACAAAAATTTCCGTAGCCGGATATAGCTCAAGCTCGATTTTTCTTCTGTCAAGCTCGCTGCGCAGCTCGTCGAGCCTTCTGTCACGCAGACGGATAAAATCGTCAACCTCGTTCATATTTGCAAGGTGAGGCGTAACAATTGATTTAGTTATTCTGTTCTCAACGGCAATTTCGCAAAGCCTTACAGCTTCTTCCATATTTTCTGCCCCGTCATCAATTCCGGGAAGAATGTGGCAATGGAAATCAATCATTTCAAACCAACCTTTCTTATTAACGCTCTGCGTTAAGTGCAGAATGCAGAACGCAGAGTGCAGAACGAAGGGTCGCTTCGCTCCGAATTATTTAAATCATTAAAATTCAACTTAATTATTGATATTTGTTTTTTTACATATTGCAACCAATATTGCAATTATTTCATCTATATCCGTTTGCACGCTTAAAAATTCTTTGTCTGATAAATAGTCGGTTTTATACAGAAGCTTCAACCAATAATAAGCTTCATTTGCTTCTTTTAATGCTATGTTCATTTTCGCATTGAAATCTGCTTTGCTCTGTCCTCTTTCTCCTTCTGAAACATTCGCACCTATGCTTGTTCCGCAGCGTAAAAACTGTTTCGACAGAATAAACTCTTTTTTCTCCGTTGTCAGATGTTTATACAAATTGACTGTTCTTACAGCAAAATCAAAGCTCTTCTTTTCAATTGCTCTTTCAGCCATATTTTTCTACTCCGTTCTGCGTTCTGCACTCTGCATTCTGCATTTAAAAAACAGCCGAGCCATAGCCCGGCTGTTTTATATTATACCACTGCTGCTTTGATTTCGTCAACTTTGTCGGTTTTTTCCCAGGGAAGGGAGATATCTGTTCTGCCGACATGACCGTAGGCTGCAACCTGCTTATATATGGGCTGGCGCAGACCGAGATTTTTAATAATGGCTGCGGGAGTAAGCTCGAACACCTTATTTACGGCTTCTTCAAGCTTTTCTTCTGCAACTGCACCTGTGCCGAAGGTATCAACGCGAACTGAAACGGGCTGTGCAACGCCGATTGCGTATGCAAGCTGAACCTCACACTTCTTTGCAAGGCCTGCGGCAACAATATTCTTTGCAACATAGCGTGCGGCATAAGCTGCGCTGCGGTCAACCTTAGTCGGGTCCTTGCCGGAGAAAGCACCGCCGCCGTGGCGTGAATAGCCGCCGTAAGTATCAACAATTATTTTTCTGCCTGTAAGGCCGCTGTCACCCTGCGGACCGCCTGTAACAAAGCGACCTGTGGGGTTGACATAAATTTTTGTATTGGCATCAAGGAATTCTGCGGGAACAACGGGCTTGATTACATTTTCAATAACGTCTGCACGAATCTGCTCCTGCTCAACATCGGCGCTGTGCTGTGAAGAAACAACAATAGCGTCAATACGAACGGGCTTATCGTCATCATATTCAACGGTAACCTGTGTTTTGCCGTCTGCACGAAGGTAAGCCATGGTGCCGTTCTTACGAACCTCTGTAAGCCTGAGGGCAAGCTTGTGTGCCATTGCGATGGGAAGCGGCATAAGCTCGGGTGTTTCATCGCAGGCAAAGCCGAACATCATGCCCTGGTCACCTGCACCCTCGCGGTCAACACCCATTGCAATATCGGGGCTCTGCTTATCCATAGCAAGCAGAACTGCACAGCTGTTGCCGTCAAAGCCTTTTTCAGCGCTGTCGTAACCGATTTCGCAAACAGTTTTACGCGCAATAGCGGGAATATCGATATTGGCTGTTGTTGAAATTTCGCCCATAATAAGAATCTGACCCGTTGTGCAGGTTGTTTCGCAGGCAACTCTGCCGTTGGGGTCCTGCGCAAGGATAGCGTCAAGCACAGCATCTGAAATCTGGTCGCAGATTTTATCGGGATGTCCTTCAGTAACGGACTCGGATGTGAAAAGTCTTTTGCTCATTTCTTTCTCTTCCTTTCTAAACATAAAAAAATTACGCCATTCTTCACCGGCGTAATAAGTCTGACCTTATCTTCCGGTATACACCGCAGGATTTAACACCTTGCTTATCGCAGGTTGTCGGGCTTCATCGGGCCTGTTCCCTCAGCCGCTCTTAATAAGGAAATATTCAGTTGCTTGGGTATTATATAATATTAAACATCGCTTGTCAAGTATAAGACTTTACAAATAAACATTTATCATAATTGCGAACTTAATGAAACTTGAACAAAGAAAACATTTGCTAACTCATTATGAATTAAATTTTTATTAATCCTCAAATCAAACTTTCTTTTTATTATCTAATTATGGTTATTAGCTTGTCATTAAGGTCAAACTTTTCAAAAATTGAAGAAAAACGGAGTATTTGGGAGCTAATTTAAAAAATTGGCGGATAAAAAACAAATTTGACCTTTATTGACCTTTGACGGTTTGGTCAAAATGGGATAGAATATGGACAAAGGTCAAAGAAAGTCAAAGTCAAACTCGAAAGGATGTGGCGAAGTGAATATAAGCAACACTATCGCACAGCTTATTATGGATATGCTTGAAGCCGAAGGCGGCATTGCTGAAATGCAGCGCAACGAACTGGCGCAGACTGTTGGTTGTGTACCAAGCCAGATTAACTATGTTATTTCGTCGCGCTTTACCCCCGAACAGGGCTATACTGTTGAAAGCAGACGCGGCGGAGGCGGCTATATACGCATTACACGCACCAATGTCGGCACAAAAAGCAATGTAATAATGCAGGTGCTTAACCATGTGGGCACAAGGCTGGACGAAAAAACAGCGCGTGCGCATATAATCAATTTAGCAAACAATGAAATAATTGCAAAGCAATCAGCCAAAATTATGTTGGCGGCGGTTTCGGATAACTGTTTCAGAGAGTTATCACAACCGGTTAAAGATACAGTCAGAGCAGCGGTATTCAAGCAGATGCTGCTGCAGAATATATAAAGTAAATGAAGGAGGAGTTTTATTATGTTATGTCAGAACTGCGGAAAAGCGCAGGCAACAACCCACATCAAAAGAGTAGTAAACGGCGACACTACAGAGCATCATCTTTGCTCGCAATGCGCAGGTGAGCTTGGCTATACGGATATGTTTTCGGGCTTTGCTCCCTTGAGTTTAAGCGATTTCTTCGGCGACCTGCTCGGCGATATTAACCGCAAATCTATCGGCACAAAGGTTGTGCGCTGCCCGAAATGCGGCAACTCGTTCAACGATATTGTACGCGACAGCAGACTTGGCTGTGCCGAATGCTACAGAGTATTCTACGATAAATTGCAGCCCTCGCTTGAAAGAATTCACGGCCGTGCAGTACACAACGGCAAAAAAATAGAAGTAAGCAGAGTGAAAAGCAAACAGCCGACAAAGGAAGAACAAATTGAAGCTCTAAAAGCAAAAATGCAAAAGGCAATTGAGGAGCAGGAATTTGAACAGGCGGCAAAGCTTCGCGACGAAATAAGAGAAATTGAAGGGAGTGACGGTAAATGAGCAAATGGTACATCGGTGGCGGTGAAAAGAATGAGGTTGTAATCAGCACCCGTATCCGCCTTGCAAGAAACCTTGAAGATTTTCCGTTTCCCGCAAAATTGGACGCTGAAACAAAATCGCAGGTCAATGCCCTTGTGCGTGATGCGCTGCTTGGAAGCTGCGATGAGGATTTAAGCTATATTGAAATGGAAAGCCTTTCCCGTGCGCAGGCAATTTCGCTTGCAGAGCGGCACATGATAAGCCCCGAATTTGCAAGCGCAACCAAGGGCAGGGCATTGCTTATGTCCGAAGATGAATCTGTAAGCATCATGCTGTGCGAAGAAGACCATATCCGTTTGCAGGTTATGGAAGCAGGTCTTGCGCTGGACAGCGCATATAAGCGTGCAGACAGCCTTGATAATGTTATTTCGTCAAAGCTTCAGCTTGCTTTTGATGAACGCATAGGCTACCTGACCCAATGCCCGACAAATCTCGGCACGGCAATGCGCGCATCGGTTATGCTTCATTTGCCCGGTCTTGCAAAAAGTGGCAGAATCAGCCAGATTGCTTCAACCGTATCAAAGCTTGGTCTGATTATCCGCGGTGCATACGGCGAAGGCTCTACACCTAACGGCGATATGTATCAGTTGAGCAATCAGGTGACGCTCGGTATCAGCGAAGAAACAGCGTTGAGCAACCTTAAAGCTATTGCACAGCAGCTTGTTGCGCAGGAATTAGCTGTGCGTGAACAGATGCTCAAAAATCCCGTTTGGGAGGATAAGATTTTCCGCGCATGGGGCATACTCAAAAATGCAAGGTTGTTGAGCTGCGAGGAGTTCATGCAGCTTTCGTCACTTGTCCGCTTAGGCGCGGCACAGGGGCTTATAGATGTAAGCCTTGAAACTTTAGGCGAGCTTATGGTTGATATGCAGCCCGCAACAGTAAATGCAAGGGAAGGAAAAACACTCGACGCTTCACAGCGCGATGCGATAAGAGCAAAGGCAGTAAGGGAAGCACTTAAAACAATTCAAAATTGAAAATGAAAAATGTAAAATTAAGGGTCGCTTCGCTCCGCGTTTATAGAATGTCATTCTGAACGCAGTGAAGAATCATATAAGATCCTTCGCTTACGCTCAGGATGACAGCACCATTTACAATCGGGTGAGGGCAGAGCCCTCCCACAATTTTACATTTTAAATTTTTCATTTTACATTGTTCGTTCCCAACAAACTGCAATTACCAATCATACTTTGTGGAAGGAGTAATGATTTATATGTACAAGTTTACAGGTTTTACACAAAAGGCAAATGCGGCACTCAATGCAGCGGTTGAGGTCGCGGAGAAATTGGGGCACACATATGTCGGTAGTGAGCATCTGCTTGCAGGCTTGCTCCGTACTGACGGCGGTGTTGCCTGTGCAGCACTCAATGCAAGAGGAATAGGCAGCGATGATGTTGAAAATGTACTCAAATCAACAGTTGGTATCGGCACACCGACCATGCTTGTGCCGGACGATTTTACGCCGCGGCTCAAATATATTATTGAACTTTCTATCGGTGCGGCGCGCTCAATGGGTCACACCTACACGGGAACTGAGCATCTGCTCATTTCACTTATTAAAGAAGGCTCAAACTGTGCGGTAAATATTATTTCAAAGCTCGGTGTTTCACCCTCTGATGTGCTGGGTGATGTTGTAAAAGCTTTCAATAGCACACCCTCGGCAAAGCAACCGTCAGAAAAGGGTGGCAAAGCTCAGGGTAAATCCGATACACCAACCCTTGAACAGTTCGGCAGGGATTTAACGGATATGGCGCGCAACAGCAAAATTGACCCTGTTATCGGCAGAGCAAAGGAGATTGAACGGGTTATTCAGATTCTTTCCCGCCGTACCAAAAACAATCCTTGCCTTATCGGTGAACCCGGTGTAGGTAAAACGGCCATTGCAGAAGGGCTTGCGCTAAAAATCGCTTCGGGTGAAGTACCTGAAACCCTTGCAGACAAGCGGATTATTTCCCTTGACCTTACCGGTATGGTTGCCGGCACAAAGTACAGGGGCGATTTTGAAGAACGCATAAAAACAGCACTTGAAGAGGTTGTGAAATGCGGCAACGCAATACTGTTTATTGATGAGCTTCACACCCTTATCGGTGCAGGCTCGGCAGAGGGCGCGGTAGATGCCGCAAATATTTTAAAGCCTTCACTTGCAAGGGGCGAAATTCAGGTTATCGGTGCAACAACGCTTGAAGAATATCGCAAGCATATTGAAAAGGATGCTGCCCTTGAAAGACGCTTTCAGCCCGTAACCGTTGGTGAACCGAGTGAAGAAGAAGCCGTTGAAATTCTCAAAGGCCTGCGCGATAAATACGAAGCGCACCACAAGGTTAAAATTACAGATGAAGCCATTATTGCTTCGGTAAAAATGTCAGTGCGCTATATCGGCGACAGATATCTGCCCGATAAGGCTATTGACCTTGTTGACGAAGCGGCATCAAAGGTACGCCTGCGTGCCTTTACTGCGCCGCCGGATTTGAAAGAGCTTGAAGAAAAAATAAAGGCTTATGACGATGAAATGTCGGCGGCTGTAAATTCGCAGGAGTTTGAGCGTGCGGCAAAGCTGCGCGATGAAAAGCGCGAATTACAGCTTGAGCTTAAAAAGCAGAAGGATGACTGGCAGCAGCGCAGTTCAAGCGCCGCAGGCGAAGTAACAGCAAACGAAATTGCGCAGATTGTTTCCGGTTGGACGGGTATACCTGTAGTCGAGCTTACTCAGGAGGAAAGCCAGCGTCTGCTCAATATGGAAAATGAACTGCATGAAAGAATTGTCGGTCAGGATGAGGCAGTTAAGGCTGTTTCGCGTGCAATCCGCCGCAGCAGAGTTGGTCTTAAAGACCCGAAAAGGCCTACGGGTTCATTCATTTTCCTCGGCCCTACGGGTGTAGGTAAAACAGAGCTTTGCAAGGCACTTGCCGCGGCAATGTTCGGCGATGAAAACGCGATGATTCGCCTTGATATGTCCGAGTATATGGAAAAGCATACCGTTTCGCGCCTTGTCGGTTCACCGCCCGGCTATGTCGGATATGATGAAGGCGGTCAGCTTACAGAGCGTGTGCGCAGAAAGCCATATTCCGTAATTCTGTTTGACGAAATTGAAAAAGCACACCCTGATGTTTTTAATATGATGCTTCAGATTCTTGATGACGGCATTCTTACCGACTCTCAAGGACGCAAGGTTGATTTCAAAAACTGCATTATAATAATGACATCGAATATCGGTGCTAAACAGATTGCAGGCGGCGGCAGTAATCTCGGCTTCGGCGCGGAAAAGGGCGGCAGCATGAGCGATGAAAAAATCCGCGATGCCGTAATGGGCGAGCTGAAAAATGCGTTCAGACCCGAATTTCTTAACCGCGTTGATGACATTATAGTTTTCCGTAAGCTGCAAAAAGAGGATATTGCCGAAATTGCAAGGCGTATGCTCAGTGTTCTTACAAAGCGTGTTCAGGGCATGGGTATTGAAGTTTCATTCAGCGATGAAGCTGTTGAAAAAATTGCCGATGCAGGTTTTGACCCCGTTTACGGTGCAAGACCGCTGCGCAGAGCGATTCAGTCGAAAATTGAAGATAAGCTCTCGGAAGAAATACTTGAGGGCAAAATTAAGCAGGGGGACAAATGCGTTTGCGGATTGAACGGCGACGAATTTGTTTTTGAAAAATAAGGAATAAAATATAACAGCGAATGTAACCTTAAAAATTACATTCGCTGTTTTGTTATTTAAGATGATTGGTGTTGTTTGCTGTGCGCAAAAATGCCTGGCGGTTTTCTCCTCTGTAGGTTACAACGGTGCAACCGCAGTTATCAATCTGACAGCGGAAAAGGTTATCTTCCTTTACGCCTAAAGCTGCGCAAAGCAGGTGGCTGAAAAATGTGCCGTGGGTTGCAACAAGGATTGTTTCGCCGTTTGAATAAAGGTTTTTGAAATACTTTATACAACGCTTTGCACGGTCAGTTTTTTCTTTTTCGCTTTCTTCGGGTGGTAAACACAGCTTTCCGCCCGACGGTGTAGGTTCGATTTCGCATAAAGTTACAAGCGGAAAAAGCTTTTCAATCAATTCCTTTTTGCAGCCTGCGGTAAGTGAACCGACCTCAAGCAAATCGGGCATCAGTTCAATCTGTAAGCCAAGCTTTTGTGCCGTCGGATAAACCGTCTGAATCGCGCGTGTCATCGGGCTTGAATAAATGTGCGCTATTTCACCGCTTTCAAATGCGTATGAGAGCATATCCGCCTGCTGCCTGCCGTAATCGGATAAAGGCGTATCCTCTTCATAAAATTCCTTCGGTGTTGGCAAGCCGATATTGCTTAATGATTCGCCGTGACGCACAAAAACAAGCTGCAAATTATAATCGCTGCGTTCTTTTAAATCAAGCATGGCTTAATCAAAAAGATAAACTCTTGTTTCATAGGGGCGTGTGGTGAAGCCGTTGTTTTCAACCTTGTTGTTATCGTAGTTGCAGAGTATGCATTCGCCCTTGCTCAGGTCGAAGCCTGCGGGTGCGGTGAACTTTGCAGCTTTCTCTGAGTAGGAGCAGATTACAAGCATTTTCTTGCCTTCATAGCTTCTTGAGAACACATAAAGCTCGGAGCTTGACTTGTTGTATTCGGTGTAATCGCCGTAAACTGCTACGGGGTTTTCTTTGCGGAATTTAATAAGTGCCTTATAGTGATTGAAAAGAGATTTCGGGTTTGCCATTTCAGCTTCAGCGTTGATGCCGTCCTTATAGTTGGGGTTTACCGGCATCCACGGTGTGCCTGTGGTAAAGCCTGCATTTTCTGCACCGCTCCATTGTACGGGAGTGCGTGCGTTGCCGCGGCTGGAGGTTTTAAGGCGCTGCTTTGCCTTTGCATCGGAGAAACCGAGCATACGCAGGGTTTTGTAGTTGTTGATTGCGAAAACGTCCTGATAGTCTTCAACCTCGGGCAGGTCAATGTTTATCATGCCGATTTCCTGACCCTGATAAATGAAGGGCGTGCCGCACTGGAGCATATAGGAGTTGGCAATTGCCTTGCCGCTTTCGGTTCTGTATTTTTCGCTGCCGTAGCGGGAGATGATTCGCGGATGGTCATGGTTTTCCATGTAGAGTGCGTTCCATGCCTTGCCGCGCAGACCTGTCTGCCACTTGGAGAAAGCACCTTTAAGACGCTTTAAGCTGAAAGGCATGGCCATGAAATCGGTGAAAAGGCAGTCTGCTTCCATGTGCTGGAAATGGAACATCATATCAAGCTCCATACCGTCGCCTTCGCGGATATATTTGAGTGCTTTGTTGGGAGTCATCATCGGAGCTTCACCGACTACAAAGCAATCGTACTCGTTGAGAACCTCGCGGAATTCTTTGAGGTATTCGTGAATGTGCGGACCGTCCATATAGTGTTCCATGCCGCATGCCTGAGGAATGGGAAGACCGTTGGGCAGACCTTCACGCTTGGAAACAAAGGTAATAACATCTTCACGGAAGCCGTCAACACCCATGTCGAGCCAGAAACGCATTATGTTCTTTACTTCTTCGCGTACTTCGTGGTTGTCCATGTTGAGGTCGGGCTGTTTTTTGGAGAAAAGGTGGAGATAGTACTGACCGTTTTCAGGGCAGTATTCCCAAGCCTTACCTTCAAAAAGTGATGACCAGTTGTTGGGACGCTTGTCGCCCTTGCCGTCGCGCCAGATATAGTAATTGTGGTATTTGCTGTTTTTGTCAATACCCTTTTTGAACCATTCGTGTTCATCTGAGGTGTGGTTTACGACAAGGTCCATAATGACCTTCATGCCGCGCTTGTGAGCTTCGTCAAGCACTTTTTTGAAAAGCTCGTTGTCACCGTAATCGGGCGAAATCTGCATATAGTCGGAAATGTCGTAGCCGAAGTCAGCATTGGGTGAGCAGTAAAGGGGTGAAAACCAGATGCAGGTAATGCCGAGCTCCTGAAGATAGTCGAGCTTTGAAAGCACGCCTTCAAGGTCACCTATACCGTCGCCGTTGCCGTCGCAGAATGAGCGGGGCCAGATCTGATAACAGGTTATGTCTTTGTACCACTGTGTTTTTTTCATAGTTCATGACGCTCCTTATGAAAAGTATACTACATAATTATAGCAAAGAATAATATATTTAACAATAGCAAATTTACTTTAAGGGGTAATTTTTATGTTCGCGGTTATTACGCTTGAAAAGGAAAACAGAAAATCAAGGTATATCAGACGAAGAAAATGCAGAATCGAAGCTGCAAATGCTGCCGTTATAGGCGGCGCACCGTTCCGGCATATAAAAATATTTGCGGGCAAAAAGGGGATTGACTGGAAAGCAGTTGAGTGTGCGGCAGGCTGTGCGTTAAAAAGCATTGTTCTGCAAAACGGCATTGATTTGCCATCAAACTCTTATCTGAAAAAATTTGTGCCCGATACTCTGCCGCTGCTGCTTATGCTCAATACCGCAGCGGCAAGGCTTGATACGGGCGAAAGTGCAAAAAAGCGCACAATGCTGATTGAAGATAAAAACGCTGTTTTGCCGCAATATATTCATCGTATTATAAACTGCGCTTATAAAATTAAAATAGCTACCGATTACCCGGAAAAATATTTTACCATGTGTGCTGACCTGCTCGAGAATTACGGTGCTTCGCCAATAATATGCGGCAGTACCTTGAAAACCGAAAAGTTTGGTGCTTTTATTGGTGAAAAAACAAACGAACAGGCAAAATATGTTTTTTCAACCGACCTAATCGGTACGGAAGGTTTTGAATTGAATGTATCCGAAGAAATTTTAAAGCTCTGCCCAAACGGTGTAGATTTGTTTTTATTTTTGTGCGCTATGTTTGAATGCGGCGGTGTGAGTTCAATAGGTAATATGTCTTTAGAATAAACTGCTTGCCTTTTGCAAAAGTTTTATTTATAATAAAATATTATTAAGGATGTGAAAACTTTGAAGCTCATAGCACCTGATTATTATAACAGCTTTTCGTGTATAGCCTCAGCCTGCCGCCACAGCTGCTGTGTCGGCTGGGATATTGCTGTTGATGAAGATACATACGAATACTATAAAACCGTTGGTGGTGCATTGGGCGAAAAGCTGAAAAAGTCAATATCCGTTACTGATGAAGGTGCATGTTTTGCAGTTGATAAAAATTTACGCTGTCCGTTTTTGCAAGCTGACGGACTTTGCGAAATTATATGCAGCCTTGGTGAAGGGGCGCTTTGCAACATCTGTGCCGACCACCCGAGATTCAGAAATTATTTTGCTGACCGTACCGAAATCGGTTTAGGTTTAAGCTGTGAAGCAGCTGCAAAGCTGATATTGAGCAAAAAAGAAAAAACAAAATTAATTGTTCTTGAAGATGACGGTGTAAATGAACAGGCAGACGAAGAAGAAACTGCACTTTTAAAATTTACCGATAATCTGTTTGCAATTGCGCAGGACAGAGAATTTACCGTAGAAGAAAGAACAGAGAATCTTTGCGATTTCTGCGGCTTTGATTTACCCGATATGAGCTTTGCCGAGTGGGCAGAATTCTATTCTTTGCTTGAACGGCTGGATAAGGAATGGGAAGAAAAGCTTGAACTTTTAAAAAGCACAAATCATTTTTTTATTGAAGCCGAATTTCAGACAGCGTTTGAACAGCTGTTGGTTTATTTTCTGTACCGCCATATGCCGTCTGCATTGTATGATGGTGATGTTGTGTCAAAGGTTGGCTTTGCAATAATAAGCGTAAAAATAATTGCTGCGATTTTTTCGCAGCTTGAATGTAAAAGCATTGATACACTTGCTGACCTTGCAAGAATGTATTCCGCTGAGATTGAGTATTCGGACGAAAATCCCGAAAGAATTTTTGAAATTATATGAACAGAAAAATTGATTATGTTGTACCGCCCGAATTTGACGGTGAAAAAGTTAATAATTTTCTGCGCGGCGGTATAGGCATATCCTACAGAACGGTGCGTTCGCTCAAGCAGATTAAAGGCTCAATGCTGCTTGACGGTGAACCAATACGCACTATTGACCCGCTGAAAGCGGGCGCAACGCTGACGCTCATTCTGCCCGCCGATAAAAGCACAGCCGAGCCGCAGCAGGCACAGTTTGAAACGGTTTATGAAGATGATGATATTCTTGTTATCAACAAGCCTGCGGGGCTTGCCATGCATCCGACCCATAACCACCAGGGCGATACGCTTGCAAATGCGGTTGCATATTACCTTGCGCAAAAAGGAAAAGATGCGGTCTTTCGTGCGGCAGGCAGGCTTGATAAAGGCACATCGGGCATAGTAATCTGTGCCCTGCACAAATTTGCTTCCGCAAAGCTTGCAGGCAGCTACGAAAAAGAATATATTGCAGTTGTTGAGGGCGAGTATACAGGCAGCGGTACAATAAACGCACCTATAATCCGACCTGACCCTATGAAAACTTTGCGCGCGGTAGGCGAGGGCGGTGAACATGCCGTAACGCATTGGACTGCGTTGGAGAATGCGAACGGACTTTCAAAGCTGCACATAACCCTTGAAACGGGCAGAACGCATCAGATACGGGTGCATTTTGCTTGGCTTGGCACACCGCTTGCGGGTGACGACATGTACGGCGGCAGTACGGAAAAAATAAGCCGCCATGCTCTGCACTGTACAAAGGTAACCTTAATTCATCCTGTAACAAACGAGAAAATGGTGTTTGAAGCACCGTTGCCCGATGATATGAAAAAACTTTTCCGGGAGTGATGAAAATGAAAGAATATAAAAGAAGTGTTGGTTGGAGCATTTTAAGCTCATTTCTGTCCCTTGTAACAGTCGGTATAATGCTCGGAATATTCATGTATTTTTTCCCGGGGTCGGAAATCAGCATGATGCTCGGTATAGTCGCTGTTGTTTTTGTTCTGCTTATCATTTCGTTCTTTTCGGATATGAAGCAGAAGGTTATGCTCGACGAAGGGAAAATTATTTTCAAGGATTTCAAAATTAAAAATGTCCGTTCCTTTGCCTTTGGTTCACTAAAAACCGAAAACACAAAGCAGGATATGAAGGTGTTTGATATTCCCTGCTCCAAAATAGAAAAAATGGAAGCAGGGCGCGATATAATTTTCTGGCGCTATAATCTTCATCTGACAGTTGAGGATATGCCCACCTGCATAGTAATACCCTGCACAATGTCCGAACATAAGGAGCTTTATTCCGCGCTGATAACCCATGTTGAAAAAACAAAGCCGTCGGTATATGTTGACAGGAAACTCACAAAATATTTATATAAATAATCAGGGGTACAGATATGGTTTATAAATCAATTGATGAGCTTATCGGCAAAACACCGATGCTCCGACTTGAAAGAATTGAAAAGCGTTTCGGTTTGAAGGCTGAAATTTATGCAAAGCTTGAATATTTTAATCCTGCAGGCAGTGTTAAGGACAGGGTCGGCCTTTCCATGATTGAGGATGCCGAAATGAACGGCAGGCTGAAAAGCGGCTCGGTTATAATTGAGCCTACAAGCGGCAACACAGGTATAGGTATAGCCGCGGTTGCCGTTGCAAAGGGTTACCGCGCAATTATTGTAATGCCCGAAACTATGTCGGAAGAACGCCGCAGAATGATGAAGGCATACGGCGCAGAGCTTGTGCTGACCGACGGCGCAAAGGGTATGAGCGGTGCAATAGAAAAGGCGAATGAGTTAGCTGCCGAAATTCCCGGCAGCATGGTTGCAGGTCAGTTTGAAAACCCTGCAAACGCTGCGGCACACTATAAAACAACAGGTCCTGAAATATATGCCGATATGCAGGGCGATATTGATTATTTTGTTTCCGCAGTCGGAACAGGCGGCACAATAACGGGTACGGGCGAATACCTTAAAGAGCAAAACCCCGATATAAAAATAGTTGCTGTTGAGCCTGAAAATTCTCCCGTACTTTCAAAGGGAGTTGCAGGTACGCACAAAATTCAGGGCATAGGCGCAGGCTTTGTGCCTAAGGTGCTGAACACAAGCATTATTGATGAAATTATCACCGTTTCTGATGAGGATGCTTTTTCAACCGGCAACCTTATCGGCAAAACCGAGGGCTTCCTCGCCGGTATTTCATCAGGCGCGGCGCTGAAAGCAGCAATTGAAATTGCAAAGCGTGAAGAGAATGCAGGCAAAAAAATAGTAGTCCTTCTGCCCGACGGCGGCGACAGATACCTTTCAACCGAACTTTTTGCATAATACAATAAATAACCCTGATGACTTTTCTGAAAAATCATCAGGGTTTGATATTTATTCCGCGGGTGTTACATTTGAAAAATAATTTCCGCCTTTGTTTATTATAAATTCTGTGCTTATTTCGCCTGCAGACATATCGCTGGCAGGCTGTCTGCCGCCGGGAATTTTACCCGGGTCGAATTCACCCTCGGGCATTTCGGGTGGTTGCATACCTTCCGGTGGTTGTTTCTCAGGCTTTTGCATACCCTCCGGAATCGAGAAATCTTCAGGTATTTCACCTTCGGGTTTTTGCATATTTCCTTTGTTGTTAAACCCTTCGGGAGATATCATACCTTCGGGCATTGAAAAATCTTCGGGTATTTCACCAACAGGCTTCATCATTCCGCCGCCCATACCGCCAAAATTACCTGCGGTTGCAGCAAGCTGTGTATCACCTTGCCAGAAAGTGTAGTCGGCTTCTTCAAGGCTTTCGTTTGCAATTATAAGGTTTGTAAAATCGTTTATAGGATCACAGGTAAAAAGAATTTCTTTTTCTGCGTTCCTCAGTGAGTATGTGCTGCCGCCTTTCTGACGGGAATTAAAGCTGAATACAGCGTAGTTTATGCCACCTTCCTCAATTCTGTCAAGCATATTTCCGCTTGCATAAACCGAGCCGCCGTTTATGTGTATTCCCTTGTCGGAATCAATACCGGCATCGCCGCTTGAACTGCAGGCCCAGGCACTTAATGAGCCGCCGTTTATAACAAGCCAACCGTTTGAATCAATGCCGTCGCCCTCGCCTGTAGAACCGTCAACAGTTATATTGATGTTACCGCCGTTTATTGTGGTTACGGAAATATTATCTTCATTTGTATTGATGCCGTCATTACCTGATACAATGTTGATATTTCCGCCGTAAATTGTAAGGTGCAGCTCGCTGTCAAGCCCTTCGTTTTCAGCGTTTATGTTCAGCACACCGCTGTCTTCTGCACCGCTGTTGATATTCATGCTCATTCTTGAATAGAATGCACCATCGTATTTGTGCAGCTTTTTGCTGTCAACAACTTCTGTACCTTCGTCGTTGAGGGTGTATTCTTTGTAAATGCGTGCTACATATGAGCCGTTTATGTTGTTTACTGTGTTATCGGCAACTATTATATTTGCACCGGCTTTTGATGTGTTGACATTACAGCTTGCAGTATTTTCGTCTTTTTCGCCGCATTCGTAAACATTGTAGAATATAACCGCGGGTGCAACTGTACAGGTAATATCGGCACCGTTTAGTATAAGGTCAACTACCGCTTCGGGGTCTGTTACAGCATCTTCGCCTAAATCTATTGCAAGCTGTCCGGCAGAAACTTTGCCTGTAACGGCATACATGCCGGGCTTTGTAATGTTGATTACGGTATGTGCATCTGCTTCTTCCTTTGTGTGTTCGTCTTCCTTTGTGCCTTCGCCATAGGTGAAATCGTGTCCTTCTTCGTAATATATTATGTCATTGCTTGCGTAAACGGCCTGCGTTTCATCGGTTGAAATTGCTTCACCGTTTACAGTAATAGCTTCATCGCTTAAATGTATGTTTATTGCATCAATGTAGTCGGAATTCTTCGGCTTTTCCTGCTTTTGACAGCCTGCAAAACTGAAAGTACCGACAGCAAGCAGTAAAGACAGAAATATTGACACTGCTTTTTTCATAGGTGAACACCTTCCTTTTACTTTATGATAACAGATTACAATGTTTAATTAAAAATAATGCAACGGAAGTATTAAAAAAATTTTAATTTTTAGTTTTTTGTGCTATAATCAAATTAGAAAATAATTTAAAAGGTTATGTTCTCATGAAAACAATAGCACATATTTACACCGATTTTTCCACTAAATTCGGTTTGCCGCGGCAAAGCGGACTTATAGAAGAAATAAAGGGCAGAATAATATTCGAAAAGGAATACCGCAGCCCAGAAGCTTTTCGCGGGCTTGAAGATTTTTCACACATATGGCTGCTGTGGCAGTTTTCCGAAAGTGTGCGCGAAAACTGGTCGCCTACCGTGCGTCCGCCTCTGCTTGGCGGCAATACACGCATGGGTGTTTTTGCAACTCGTTCACCCTTCCGCCCGAATCCTATAGGTCTTTCCTGCGTTAAGCTTGAAAAAATCGAATACTCAAAAGCGGACGGTCCTGTGCTTTATGTCAGCGGCTGTGACCTGATGAACGGCACACCGATTTACGATATTAAGCCGTACCTACCTTATGCGGACAGCGTGCCGCAGGCAACGGGCGGCTTTACTACAGCGCTTGATGAGCGTAAACTTGAAGTTGACATTTCTGATGAACTGCTAAAAAATGTGCCGGAACAAAGGCGTAAAACCCTGCTTGCAGTTTTGGCGGGTGACCCGAGGCCATCGTATCAGAACGACCCCGAAAGGATTTACGGTTTCGGCTTCGCCGGATTAGAAATAAAATTTACAGTTTCCGACAGGAAAATTACCGTAATCGCCGTAATTCCCGAAAATTAAATTAGCTTCAACAAACACGGACAGCATTAGTCCGTGTTTATTAATTTTTACCTGAAACTGACATTATGTATTGTAATTTGCAGCCAAACTCAATGCGTAAACGCTCAATTTCAATGTAACAGATTTTTTGTTGCAAAATTTGCTATTATACTTTTCGAGATAAACATTCACCACAAAATAACACAATTAATTTATGAAAAACGAAAGGAACATCAGTCGATTATGGAGAAAATTTGCAGAGTTCTGGTAGCGGACAGCAGCGATGCCTTCGGCAAGCAATGCGTGCGCGCATTAAGAAATCACGGTATGGATGCGGAATGCACCGAGAAGGACGGCAGAAAGCTTATTGAAGCTGTTTCAAAACATCAGCCGGATATAGTAATTATGGATGTTTTTTTGCCAAACCTTGATTCAATAGGCGTAATCAGAAATATCAGGGCAAACAGTATGTCAAAGCAACCCAAGTTTATTGTTGTGTCAGGCTTTGACAATCCCACACTCGAAGCGGAAGTTATGGCAGCGGGAACGGACTACTATTTTCTTCGCCCGTTTGACTATGACGAAATGGCAAAACGAATTTTATCGCTCAGCTCAAACCGCCGCGATACTCCGTCAACAGACAGCACAAGCCTTGAAATGCTCGTCACACAGACCCTGCATCAGATTGGCGTGCCTGCACATATAAAAGGCTACCAGTACCTGCGCGAAGCGATACTTATGGCAATAAATGATGAAGAAAGCATAAATGCCGTAACAAAACTGCTTTATCCCGGTGTTGCCAAAAAATATGCAACCACTTCTTCACGCGTTGAACGCGCAATCCGCCATGCCATCGAGGTTGCGTGGGACAGAGGCGATGTGGAGGTGCTGAATTCTTATTTTGGCTATACAATCCAGTCCTCCCGCGGTAAGCCCACAAATTCCGAATTCGTCGCAATGATAGCGGATAAATTCCGCCTGCAGCTTAAGGCAGGTTAATATTATAATATTCATATATAACAAAAACAGCAGATGCCGAGCATCTGCTGTTTTTGTTAGTTCCCATTCGCAAATATGTTTCAAAAAACAATTTTTCGCTTTTGTGAGTTGATTATAACACAACGCCTTGTGGTAGTCAAGCGTTTTACCACAATTAGTTAAACAAAATTGCCATAATTTTCTAATTTATTTGTTGAAAAAAGCTCACATTTACTTGCTTTGCTGCTTTTTTATCTTTCTGCTGTCTGTGCTGCATGCTGTGCCAGTTAATCAGCGCATAAATATCGTTTGCAAAAAATGCAACAAAGCAGATTACCATAGGCATAAACGAAATATCCGAAATGCTTGCAATAATCCACAAAATTATAAGCACAACATCGTTAGCGGCGTATGCGGCTGCGTAAAACGGGCTGCGCAGAAACAACAGACCTGCCGCAAGAAAGCTCGTTGTAACAGAAAATGTGCTGACAAACAGACTGTTGTTATTCAACGCGCGCAAAACAAAATAAAACACAGCCGTTACCGCAACTGCAAGCACTGCTAAAACAACTGCCTTTGCCTTTGTAAGCCTTCCGACTTCAACTTCACACTCTTTATACGGATGCTTCAGCCACGAAATGAACGAAAAAACCGCCATAGGAGCTGACATACCAAGGTAGGTAATCATTTCACCGTAATACCTGTATTCAAACGAAACTACAGCATAAAATAAGCTGAATACGACGGTCAGCAGCTGACCCAGCGGGTCACCCTTTGCAACGAATATTAATGCGGTAACACCAATCAGCGAGGTAATAAGCGAAAGTACCCCCTCACCCACGGCAATATATGACGCGGTTACAACCAGCGCCGAGCCGAGCCAGAGGCACCATTCAAACCTTGTTAAATTATGAATTGATTTTATGATGTTCATTTTTGTTCCTTTCAGCAAAAAAGCACCCGTCAGCATATCTTCAAAGACCTAACGATATGCTTAACGGATGCTTTGAGCATCACATTACCCGGTGGCAATATGATATTAAATTTTGTATTAATCAGTCGAGAACATAAATTGTTACGTCGCGTCTGCCCCACTTAACACAATCATCATAGGTGTCAAAATAAACATCTACAACGGTGTTTGTTGAGTGGTTTACAAATCCGCCCGTATCGGCAGCAATTGCGTAGCCGTATACTATGCCGTCTGCTACAATATAAAGCCTTGTGCCGTAGGGAATTACATTGGGGTCAACGGCAACATGGCCGATTTTAGCCGGTCTGCCGGAGGCTGTTGAACCGCCGCCGTAGTAAGCAGTTGAACTGCCGCTGACTGTTCTTGTATAGTTCTTGGGAATACCGTTTGAATCAAGCTCAACGGTACCGAGCGTTGAAACAGGCTGGCCGTTTGCCTTAATAGCAGTCTTTTTCTTTGTACCTACCGAGGTAACCTGGGTTACAGGTTCCTTTGTCACGGTTTCGGACTGTACAACGCTGTCAATAAGAACACCGTTGACGAATTTCTGCTTGTAAGTGACCTGCTTTTCGCCGTTTACGCCCTTTGTTGTTATTTTACTTGTGCCGATAAAATATGCAGAATTCTTTTTTGTTGTCTTTTCAAAGGGGATTTCTTCTGTTACTGTTTTTTCCTTGTAAATAACCTCGTCAACAAAAATTACCATGCCGCTGCTTACAACCTCGGTAAGGTCGTGTGAAACAACATCATTTTCGCCTACGGTTACGCCTGCAAGCTCAAGCGCATCAGCAACCGTGCCTACAGCCATTTCAAGGTTTTTGTGTTCGCCGTGGTAACATACGGCTACGGGGAATGCGTATGCAACGGAAATAATCATACCGTCGGTTACCTGCTGATTAACGCTGTAGTTAATCAGGTCGTTTTCGCCTACTTCTATTCTGGCAATATCAATTGCTTCCGCAACCGTACCGTCAAATGTGAAGTAAACTGTGCCTTTGTCATCGTTGACACCTACAAGTGAGGCTTTTTCAACTTTGATTACGCTGTCCTCTCCGGGAACAAATGCGCTCAGATCGAGCTCATCAAGAGGAGAGACTTCCATGCCTGCCTCCTCAAAAATTTCCTCGGGAGTAGTGCTTGAAGTGTATATAGTGGTTTTAGTGGTTCCGTCATCAAGCTCAACGTAGTAGCTTGAGTTTTCTGCAGCGAATACTGTTATCGTGCATAATACTGCAAGCACTGAGGCAATAGCAGCAGCTTTCTGGAAAGAGCTTCTTGCACCTGCCCATTTCTTGAGTTTTGATATCATCTAATCGCTCCTTAAACTTTTTCGTATTTTACCGGCACGAAAACCGGGAAAATACGCCTTGGGAAATACAGTAAGATTTCCCTTGGTGGTTATATTATCGACCGTGACATTTGCAATTATAGTGATGTTTTGCCGAAGTGTCAAATTTTAAAAAGTTTCAAATTTGTGCAGATTAACTAAAGTAAAGTTGCTTTTTTTCACATATACCACTAAATATTCCGTTTCTCGCTTTGAGTTACCACAAACTAACCTTTGAATTTTTGTGAAAAATCTAAAAAGTTACAAAAGGTTACAAAACGGCAAAAAATCGGGGTTTTAATGTTTTTCAAGAATTATAAATGACATTTTTTGGAAACCTATACATACTTTAAAAATACTGTTTTGTTGATTTATAGCCATTTTTGAGTCCTTAAAATTGTATATAAAATTGTATAATTTTTAAAGTGGTTTTCCACATCTTTTTCACTGCATTTTCCACACGATATATGTATTATATAATGTAATTAATATATAGTGTATTATACTGTGTATCTGTAGCCTTGTTTCACGTGAAACATATTGCAATGTGATGTTGCATCCAATGCTGCCTTTTAAATAGTTTTATTTAAATCTGAGATTGATAAAAGGCAAAGATTTAACAAACATATAATCCCGCCGTTGATGTCTGTATATAATTGATAATACTTGAATAAAGGCGGCGTTTGGTGTGCGCTTCGCACATGACAAAGGAGCAGACATTTCTGCCTGCTCCTTTGCCGGATGTGGGGTGTGAAAGAGAAAGATATGGGTTGGCTCTTGACGAGCCTTTATGTGGAAACCGCCTGTGCCTTGGCTTTTAACACAGGGGTTACTCCCGCAGGTTTCGGAATACGCACAACATATTCTATGTATTCCTCTGTTTCGCTTTTTACCGAATCGGCATCAATACCTGCTTTTCGTATGGTATCTACTGCGTGGTTCAGTGTATTTACAAACAGTCGTACATCTTTAACCGATTGCAGCGGCATTTTACGGTTTATTGGTTTTCTGCCGAGCATACGCGAAATCAGCTGTTCACTTTCTGCTACAGTCAGATGCTTGTCCGCCATTATGCTCAAAGCCCTTGCCTGCTGTTTATCATCTTCAAGCCTTAACAATGCTCTTGCATGGCGCTCTGTAAGCCCAGATTTTATAATTTTTTCACGCGCTGACGAATTAAGTGACAGCAAACGCAGCTTATTAGCTATTGTTGACGGTGCTTTACCAAGCTTTTTTGAAATATCCTCTCTGGAAAGTCCGAATACATTTATAAGCCGTTCAATTGCCGCCGCTTCTTCAAAGAAACCTATGTTCTGCCGTTGAATGTTTTCAATCAGTGAAAAAACGGCTGATTTTTCATCATCAACATTCATTACTATGCACGGTATCCTTGCGAGCCCTACCATACGCGCAGCTATCAGCCTGCGCTCACCTGCTATTAATTCAAATGTACCGTCATCTGCGGGACGAACCGTAAGCGGCTGTAAAAGTCCGTTATGCCGTATGCTTTCTGCCAGACTTGATAATTCATCATAATCAAAGTGCATACGCGGCTGATTCGGATTTCGGGCTATATTTTCTTGCTCAACAAGTAAAATCTGCCCGGCTATGGGTCGTTTTTGTTTCATTTAAACATCTCTTCCTGAAAATCAAATTGCTCCTGCCTTCTGCCATGATGTTAGCAGAAAAACAGGAGCTTGTCCAGCAAAAGCGTTCGACACAAATCGACCGCATATATTTATTTTTTAACTATTCCGAGGGGTTCTTTTGCAATTTTTGCCGAAGCACGAGGATATTTGGGCGGTGTTGGCGAAACTTTCTTGATTATAACAAGGTATCTGACACCCATATCGCCGAGGAAAAACTGCTTTACTTCCTGAATTTCGCCGCCAAGGATTTTAATTGCCTCTTTGGCTTCCGCTATTTCTTCCTGCGCCTTCGTACCTTTTAAAGCCACAAAGGTACCGCCGACTTTGGTTAAAGGCAGGCAATATTCGCTCAGCTCCCTCAAATTTGCTACAGCGCGAGAAAACGAAAAATCAAAGCGGTTGCGAAGCTGAACCTTGATTCCGGCTTCTTCAGCGCGCATATGTAAGGTTCTGCCGCTATCGTTAAGATTTAATTTATTAAGACAGTAATCAACATACATCAGCTTTTTCTGTGTACTATCAAGCAATACACCCTTTAAGTCGGGCCTTGCAACAAGAATAGGCAGACCCGGAAAGCCGCCGCCGGTACCGACATCAATAAAGCTTGCACCCTGCGGTACATCTACAGCAGCAAGAGCAGTAAGCGAATCGGCAAAATGTTTGTAAACAATCTCCGTAGGTTCAGTAATAGCTGTCAGATTTATTCTTGAATTCCAATCAACAAGCATTTCTGCAAGTTTATCGAAATTTTCAAGTGCGGTACTGTTCAATTCAACACCTATCTTTTCAGCTTCTGATTTTAATAAATTAATATCTATCATTCATTTTCACCTGCTGTTTCATGTTTTTCCGCAAGTCTGATAAGCAGAACGGATATATCTGCAGGGCTTACACCGCTTATTCGCGAAGCCTGACCTATATTCTCGGGTCTTACCTTATTGAGCTTTTCTATAGCTTCAAGGCGCAGACCGACAATTTCAGAGTAATCTATATCTTCCGGCAGCTTTTTAATCTCAAGCCTGCGCATTTCAGCAACCTGAGCTTCCTGACGCTTTAAATATCCCTCATATTTTATCGAAATTTCAACCTGCTCAAATACTTCATACGGTAAATCAGGTCTGTCAGTATCAAAGGGCTTCAAATCTTCATAGCTTATCTGCGGGCGCTTCAAAAGTTCAACCATGCGTATACCAATGTTTAACGGCGATGTTTCACGTGAAACAAGCATAGCATTCAGCGCATCGCTCTGGTGAATTACCGCAAGCTTTACTCTTTCAGTTTCCTTTTCAATCATTTCAAGCTTTTTATTGAATGCTTCCCAGCGTTCATCGCCGATTAAGCCGATTTTTCTGCCTATAGGAGTAAGACGGCGGTCTGCATTATCCTGACGAAGTAAAAGGCGGTATTCAGAGCGCGAGGTCATCATACGGTACGGGTCTGAACAGCCCTTTGTAACCAAATCGTCAATAAGTGTTCCGATATAGCTGCCTGCCCTATCCAGAACAAGGGCATCTCTTCCGAGAATTTTATTGGCAGCGTTAATGCCCGCAACAAGTCCCTGCGCAGCGGCTTCTTCGTAGCCGCTGGAGCCGTTGAACTGACCTGCGCCGTAAAGTCCGCCGAAATCGCGGAATTCAAGCGTAGATTTTAAAGATAACGGATCAACACAGTCATATTCAATTGCATAAGCTGTTCGCATAACCTGCGCATTTTCAAGCCCGGGTATGGTGTGCAGGAATTTCAGCTGAACATCCTCAGGTAAGGATGATGAAAGACCCTGCAGGTACATCTCCTGCGTATCTGCACCGCAAGGTTCAACAAAAAGCTGATGCCTTTCCTTTTCGGCAAAACGAACTATTTTGTCTTCAATGCTTGGGCAGTACCTCGGACCTACACCGTCAATTTTACCGCCGTAAAGCGGAGAACGGTGAAGATTATCAAGAATAATCTGTTTTGTTTTTTCATTTGTATAGGTACAGTAGCAGGCTTCCGTGTTTTCTATTTCACCATCAAAAGCAAAGGAAAAAGGAACCTTATGTTCATCACCGTACTGTGGTTCCATTACAGAAAAATCAATACTTCTTCTGTTAAGTCTGGGCGGTGTACCGGTTTTAAACCTTCTTAACGGCAAGCCGAGTACTTTTAATGATTCAGCAAGCTTTGTTGCGGGGAACATACCGTCAGGTCCGCTTTCAAACGAAACATCACCTACATATATTCTGCCGCCAAGGAAGGTACCGGTTGCAAGAATAACACATTTTGCGGTGTATTCGGCTTCAAGCTGCGTAACTAAATGCCATAAGCCGTCGTTATCGCGCTCAAGAGATACAATTTCAGCCTGCTTGAGCCACAGATTATCCTGCATTTCTATTACATTTTTCATATATGCGCAATAGCCTCTGCGGTCAATCTGCGCGCGAAGGCTGTGTACAGCAGGACCCTTGCCGGTATTCAGCATACGGGTCTGCAGGGTATTATTATCAGCCGCTATACCCATTTCGCCGCCGAGTGCATCAATCTCACGCACAAGGTGACCCTTTGATGTACCGCCGATTGACGGATTGCACGGCATATTTCCGACAGAATCAAGATTAATTGCAAACATTATAGTTTTACAACCGAGCCTTGCTGCGGCAAGTGCAGCTTCAATTCCCGCGTGACCGCCGCCGATAACGGCTATATCAACATTTTCTGCAAAGTACTTCATTTTATCACTTCAATTTATAAATTATTTACCAACACAAAAGCGTGAGAATATTTCACTAACTACTGCGTCGCCTGCTCGTTCACCAGTCAATGCAAGCAGCTCATCAACAGCAGCATCGGTGCTGACAGTTACAGCATCAAGCGTAAAGCCGAGCTGTAATGCATTTACCGCCTCTGTCAGGCAGTCAACTGCCCTTTGACAGCAAAGACGCTGACGCTCGTTTGCAAGCAAAGCAGCAGAAGTATCTACCCCGTCTGTACCGAGTGCCTTTTCAACAGCCTTTGCAAGCTCTTGCGCACCGGTACCCTGTTTTGCGCTGACATAAACCACGCTGTCAAAAATGCTGAGCTTATCTTTATCAAAGCGCGTATCCATATCGTCTTTATTAGCAACGGCAACACAGCGCTTATTTTTACAAAGATTAATAATCTTTTCGTCCTCTTCATCAAAGGGTCTGCTTAAATCAAACACCGCAAGCACAAGTGCAGCGCGTTCAAGCCTGCCTACCGCAAAATCAACACCTATTTTTTCAACTTCGTTGCCGGTATTTCTGATACCCGCAGTATCTGCAAGCCTGAGTACGACATTGCCAAGACGCACCGTATCTTCAATAACATCGCGTGTAGTACCGGCTATATCGGTAACAATAGAGCGGTCAAAGCCTGAAAGCAGGTTCATAAGCGTGGATTTGCCGACATTAGGTTTGCCAACAATTACCGTATCAACACCTTCAGTAACAGCCCGTCCTGCATCATAGGTAGAAAGCAGCTGCTTTAACTGTGCCAAAACAGAATTATAATCGATTAATAGTTTATCTGTAGAAATTTCTTCAATTTCGTCATCAGGGTAATCAACCCATGCGGCAAGGTAAGCCGAATCGGTAATTAGAGTCTGCGCTGCGGCACGGATTTTTTTGCTTAAAGCACCTTCAAGCGCGGTCATAGCCGCACTTGCACCCTGCTCACCCTGGGCAGAAATCATACTCATAACGGCTTCAGCTTCGGTTAAATCCTTTTTACCGTTCAAAAACGCACGCTTTGTGAATTCGCCCGGTGCGGCAGGTTCAGCCCCTGCGGCAAGAACCGCACGCAGTACGCGACCGACAATATAAACACCGCCGTGGCAGGAAATTTCGGCAACATCTTCACCTGTATAGCTGTGCGGAGCTTTGAATACAAGCAGAACGGCTTCGTCGATTTTTTTGCCGTTTTCCGCTACATAGCCATGTGCGGCGGTATATCCCTTCATTTCGCTAACTTTTTTACCCGAAGAAGGCACAAAAACTTTTGCGGCAATTTCAATAGCAGAGCTACCGGAAATACGGATTATGCCAATGCCGCCTGCGGCAACGGGTGTTGAAACAGCGACTATGGTTTTAGAAAATTCCGACATATATGCCCTCTCCTTAAAACATAATAATACAAATAATAATTATAATCAAAATAAGTACGATTTTCAAGTATTAGTTTACTATAAACCGATTTATAACAACCAAAACAGTAAAAAAAACGAAAAGGGCAAAATAAATGTGGAAAAATTTGTGGAAATTATGGAAAAATTACTAATTTACAAATTATTAACTTAAATAATACATTAAAATCAACATTAAATTCTAAAATATATAAAGAAAAATTTAATTGTGGACAAACAAAACCTTTTGTGTTAATATATATTTTGTATGTATATAATAATAGGTGTATAATCGGCAACTGAAAGGAAACGAGGAAAAGAAATGACTATTAAAGAAAAGGCTCAGCGTGCGGCAGCAGCGGCAGTGCTTGACCAAACAATAAAATATGTCAAAAAAGACCCTCAAAAAAATCTTGTTAAATTGGTTGACAAGGTTCAGGACTTTGCAGGTGTTGTTTTCCCGACAAAGAATTTCGATAAATTCCGTGAAGGTGCAACTGACCCCGAAAATGTATATAATAAGCTTGTAATGCGTGCCATTAACGAGCTTCACCCCGATGTATTCAAAAATATGTCGCTTGCGCTCGGACTCGGCGTTGCCGCGGGTACAAAAACAGTACGCGAAAACCGCGAGAAATACAAGTGTAATATTCCTTTCATTACCCTGCTTGACCCTACGAGTGCCTGCAACATGAATTGCAAGGGCTGCTGGTCTGCCGAATACGGACACACATTAAAGCTTAGCTATGAAGAAATGGAATCTATAGTTGAGCAGGGCCGTGAGCTTGGCACACACCTTTATATGTTTACAGGCGGCGAACCGCTTATCTGCAAAAAAGAAATTTTAAAGCTTTGCGAAAAATATCCTCAGTGTGCTTTCCTTGCCTATACAAACGCAACACTTGTTGACCAGGCATTCTGCGACGAAATGAAGCGTGTAGGCAACCTTGCGCTTGCAGTCAGCATTGAAGGCGACGAAGCAAGCAATGATTTCCGCCGCGGTGAAGGCGCATACAAAACAACAATTGAAGCAATGGAGCTTCTTAAAAAGAACGGCTGCCTTTTCGGTATATCCGTTTGCTACACAAGCAAGAATATCTATTCCGTTACAAGCGATGAATTCCTTGACGATATGATTTCAAAGGGCGTAATGTTCTCGCTCTATTTCAACTATATGCCTGTCGGCAAGTCTGCAGTGCCCGAGCTTATTCCGGACCCCGAGCAGCGCAAGTATATGTACAAGCGCGTTCGTCAGCTTCGCAACAGCAAAAGCGGAAAGTCAATATTTATTATGGATTTCCAGGGCGACGGAGAATATGTCGGCGGCTGTATTGCAGGCGGCAGAAACTATTTCCATATAAATTCTGCAGGCGATATTGAGCCTTGCGTATTTATTCACTTTTCCGATTCAAATATCCGCACACATACTCTGCTTGAGGCACTTAAAAATCCGCTGTTCATGGCTTACTACAAAAATCAGCCGTTCAACGATAACCATATGCGCCCATGCCCGATGCTTGAAAACCCCGATTGCCTTTGCAAGATTATAGCCGAAACCGGCGCAAAGTCAACCGACCTTATTGAAAAGGAATCAGCAGAGGAGCTTTGCGCAAAGTGCCGAAAGTTTGCCGACGAATGGGCACCGGTAGCAAAAGAGGTATGGGAATCCACAGAGCATAAGGATACCAAAACCTACTATTACCGCGACACACCCGAAGGCAAAGCAGAGCTTGAAAAAAATAAATAAAATTTAAAAAATTAAAATGTCATTCTGAGGCAAAGCCGATGAATCTTAAAACTATAAAGATTCTTCACTGCGTTCAGAATGACATTATTTTTTAACTTATAATAAATTTTTACAGCTTATAAAATCTTTAACAGACTTTACAAGATAAATTACTGCAAAAATAAGTGCGGGTATAAGCGATACCACTTCTTCGCCGCCAAAAAGCAAAATAAAAAATCCTATAATTGCAAGCGCACAGAAAATAATAGTAATAACAGAAAAAACAGCAGTAATTTTTACATACTTTTTCAGCTTCTTATTCGGATTTTTTTCTTTACCCGCTTTTATATTGAACGGAACAATTATTACAATACAAATCAATACATGAATTATTGCACTTATAATATAAGGAATATAATTGCTTATAAATTCAAAATAGCACCATGAATAAGCGGCATAAAGCCAAATGTTTATATTAACAAACCATCTGATTTTGTTCTCTTTAATTTTTTTATCAAAAAATCGAGAAGAAATAACAAACAAAAGCGTTGCCGCAAAAATAAAAATAAAGCTGTAAAATGAACGGGAATCTCTGTATTCTTTCATCCAATTATAACCCGTTGCTACACCGATGATATTTAAAACAGATGAAACAAAAATAATCAAATCAGGAATTTCATTTTTTAGTTTAATTTCTAATGAAATTTTTTCATTATTATTTTCAGAATCTTCACCCTTTAATAAATAATCCGTTGTAACATCAAACAAATCGCTTAACGCAATTATATTTTCAATATCGGGTGTGCTTTGCTCGCTTTCCCATTTTGAAACAGCCTGCCGTGATACACCAAGCTGTTCTGCCAAAATTTCTTGCGACATACCATTTTGTTTTCTCAAGGTTTGTATTCTGTTTGCAAGGTTCATATTCTATCTCCTTTCTGTTTACTTAATTCTAACAAAAAGGCTTTAAATCCGTCTACCAACTGTAGTAGGAATTATGTCAACCAACGGTTGCAGTTGAAATTTTTATTATGTTTTCTATCCATACAATCCCTCCGCCATTTTCTTAATGAAAATGACACCTCCCTTTACACAAGGGAGGCTGATAAACGGCATCAAAAATCAAGCATCATATTCAAGATCTGCATATATTGCAAAATGGTCGGATGAATAATTGCCGTTTATTTTATCCTTACAAACTCTGTATTTATGTGCCTTTACTTTATCATTTATAAAAATAAAATCTATAATATGTCCTTCATGCTTTTCGGGACAATCGTCATGGTATGTAAGGTAGTCCATTGAATCGGGTGCTTCAAATTTTGAATCCTTCATGAACTTTATTATTTCATTATATTCTCTGCCGTTCTGGAATGAATTAAAATCGCCCGACAAGCTCAGCGGGTAATTCATCATCGGCATAATTTTTTCTTTAAGAATCGGAATGCTTTTATAAATCAAATCAAAATCGCAGTCCATATGTGTATTTACATGAACAAATTTTTTATCCTCTTTTTTATCGTAAAACAGTGCCCATGTGCATATTCTGTTGTGGTACGATGTCCAGCATTTTGACATAACATCGGGTGTATCTGAATACCAGAAGTTACCGCCATCAAGTACTTCAAAACGGTCCATCTTATAAAAAATTGCGCTGTATTCGCTTTCGCCGCCTTTACTGTCGCCTCTGCCTATACCGTAATAATTCCAGCCTTCAAGGTTTTTTGTTAAATCAGCCATCCATTCAGGTGTAGCTTCCTGAACACCGAGCAGCTCACAGCCGCTCTGCAATATTTCTGTTACGCAATCGTCAACTCTGTCCCACTGTTCACGCTCGCCTACATTAGCACATCTCAAATTAAACGACATAACTCTTACCATATCTTTTACTCTCCTCATTTAAACAATATCAGCCGTTCCTTTTGATTTTTTCAAAAAGAGCGGCTGTAAATATTTTTATTTTTCTCTTACAACTATTTTCATAAACGGTACGGCAATTTCATCACCGGGGTGAAGCTTTTTGCCGCGCATTGTGCATACCTCACCGTTTACTTTAACTTCGCCGTCCTGAATAATTATCTTTGCGTGTCCGCCGCTCTGAACAGCATCTGCAAGCTTCAGCGCAGAATCAAGGCGGATAAACTCGGTTGTAATAAATATTTCTCGAACAGGCTTTTCTTTAATTCTTGCTTTTATAATCATAATTTATCAGTCTTTCTTTAAACGCATGGGAAGGATAAGGAACAGGAAATTATCGCCCTCTGTCGGCAAAATAAGAATAGGTGCTGAACCGGAATTCAGTTCAATCTTAACTTCATCTGCATCGCAGGCGCGAAGCGCATCAAGCAGCAGCTTATTATTAAAGCCTATTTCAATTCTGTTGCCTTCGTATTTACAGGGGAAGCTGTCATTAGCTGTACCGAGTGCGGTAATAGAAGAAATACGGACAATTTTATCATCAAAAATAAATCTTACGGGGCTCTTGAACTTATCCGTAATAATAAGCGAGGTTCTGTCAATACTTTCAATCATTTCGCGTGTGTTTACATATGCTGTTGCGGCGCAGGTTGTGGGAATTGCGTTTTTATAGTTCAAAAATTCGCCGTCAAGCAAACGGGAAACAAGCTGATAATTGCCTATTTCAAAAATAATATGGCGCTTACCAACACCAAGCGAAATTGTTTCATCATCGTCGCCTATTAATTTAATTACTTCATTAAGTGTTTTTGACGGAACAACAAAGCTTAATTCTTCGCCCATGTAATTTATTGTTTCCGTTCTCATTGCAAGTCTTGAACCGTCAACTGCTACAAGGCGAATGAGATTCGGGGCAATCTCAAACTTAACGCCCTGGTGTACAACCTTGCTGTCCTTAACCGAAACTGCAAAAATAGTCTGCCTTACCATATCGCGCAGCATTTTCTGCTCAATTACTACTGGATATCCGCCGCTTACTGTAGGAAGCTCAGGAAATTCGTTGCCATCAATACCTATAAGGGAATATTCAGCTTCACCGCCGCGGATTGTTGCAAGCAGCCTTTCATCGGTTTCAATATATACCTGTTCGCCGGGAATTTTGCGCACGATATCGCAAAGAATTTTTGCGTTGAGTATAATTGCGCCCTGTTCCATAACGCGGCAGGGAATTGAAGTTGTAATACCTACCTCAAGGTCATAACCTGTTAAAAGCAATTCGTTGCCGATTGCTTTAATAAGTATACCCTCAATTGCAGGAATTGTTGTTTTTGTGGATACTGCACGCTGAACATTAAGGCATGCTTCACTGAGCACAGCGGTATCGCAATAAATTTTCATTCTTATTTGCCCCTTTTCTTGATGCTGTCTGTTAAACAGCATTTTTTAAAAATAAAATACATAAACGGCGGAAACTAAATGCCGCTTTAATTTTTGAAAAATTGAAAAATTAAGATAAATAATATATATAAGTATTTAGTAGTAGTAGTAGAGTGCGTGGATTTCGTGGAAAAGCTTCGCAGCCCTTGAAACACCTTAAAAAATGCCGGAATTTTACTGTGAAAATTTTATGAAAAGTTTTTTACACTTTCCACGGGAAAACTCTGTATGAGGGTTTGGTGGAAAAGTGTGTGTGGAATGTGAAGAATCCTGTGGAAAACGCAGTGCGTTTTTACAATGCGCAAGTCAGGTTTAATTAAGGCGGAAAATATGCGCCCGGTAGCTTTACATGGATAACAAAATACCGTTTTTTTGAGGCAACACCAAGTGCGCAAGTAAAGTTAATTAAGGCGGAAAATAAGCGCCCGGTGGCTTTACGCAGATAGAAAACACATATATAGATTAATATAACATAGTTTTTAATATTTTAAAAGATTAAATTTAAAAATATTAAATATTTTTTATATAATAACTTAATTTTCTGTTGTCATTCTGAACGCAATGAAGAATCTTTTAAAAATATAAGATTCTTCGCTTACGCTCAGGATGATATGTGTAGGGGCGATTAACGAATCGTCCGCCGTAAAATAACATATAAAATAACAACGGCGGGGTCAAGACCCCGCCATACTATTATTATGATTTATTAATAATATCATCAAAGTTGGCTGCCTTTAATAGTTCATAAGGTTCAACACCAAGTGCGTCTGCAATATTAAAAAATGAATCCATAGAAAAACTATGAGCAACATTAGGTGCTTCAATTGTACTTATTAAAGAACGACTGACATTTGCTTTTTCTGCCAATTTTTCTTGTGACATTCCTTGAATCTTTCTCAAAGTAGAAATTGTAGCACCCATTTGAATAAATCTGTCGCGATTTTTAAAACTTGCTTCTTTGCGCATAATTTACTCCTATAATCATTTTATTTTGATTATAGTTTTTGTTATAAAAATTTGCTGTATTACTTTTAAATCAATTGACTAATTTTTAAAGCAATGTTATAATTTATATAACAATTGATTTAAAAGTTGAGCGTGATTTTATGTCTTGTACAGTAAGTTTTTTTGGTCATAGGTATATTGAAGGCGATATTTGGGAAATAGATGAAAAACTTCGGGAAATAATAAGAATTCTTATAAACAGAAATTGTTATGTTGATTTTCTTGTCGGAGCGGATGGGGATTTTGACAGAATAGTATCTTCCGCAATAAAGCACGAACAAAAATTATACGGTGAATATAATGCATACCATACTTTGGTTTTGCCTTATGTCAGAAAAGAAATATTAGATCGCAACACTAATGTAACAAGTTTTTATAACGATGTAGAGATTTGCGAAAAGTCCTGTAACGCTCACCCAAAAAAGGCTTTTGAAATTCGCAACCGCGATATGGTTGACCGCTCTGATTTGGTTATATTTTATGTAAACCATGAACACGGCGGTGCATATGAAATGATGAAATATGCCGTGCAGCACGGAAGAAGAATTTTTAATATCGGTTCATTACAAGTTTTTAAGAATTTCGATATATACAATTCATTATTAGATTATATTGACGATAAGAAAAATGAAATTGATATAGAATGGAGTTATTTAAAAGAAGATTATTAATTACAAAATTTCGACAATGCAGGGGCGGCCATTGGCCGTCCTTTTCTTATAGTAAATAAAAAAAGACAGAGAATTAACAAACATTAAAACTCTGTCTTAAAAAATATATCTCTTTTAAACTCTGCCGTTTATCAATCTGAATATTAAATAAAGCTTTCAAAAAGGCAGCATCGGATGCAACGTCACGTTGCCTTTACGTTTTTCATAATATCGGCGATGATTGTTTTGAGGGAATAGTTGTTATCCCTGTCGTTACCGATTTTCTTTACTGCGTACATAACCGAGGAATGGTCGGTCAAGCCGAAAACCTCCGCAATCTTCTTATTTGTAAGCGGAGTCATTTCGCGGATTATGTACATCGCAACATGGCGGGGGTAGGTGAACTTTGCGTCGTGCTTTTTGCTCTTTATGTCAGAAACCTGAACGCCGTAGGTGCGTGAAACTTCATCAATAATTTTGTCAATAAGTACGGGTGTCGGGTCGCCCTCGCTGAAAATATCGCGTATAGCAACCTGCGCTGTGGCAATGTTAAGCTCAGAGCCGTGCAGAGCAACCTGCGCCTGAATGTTTTTAACTGCGCCTTCAAGCTGACGGATATTGTTCTTAACCTTTTCGGCAATAAACAGAGCAACAGAATCAGGCATATCCAATTTAAGCGATTTTGCCTTGCTCTTTACAATTGCAACCCTTGTTTCAACATCGGGCGGCTGAATGTCCGCAATAAGTCCGCTTTCAAAGCGGTTGCGAAGGCGCTCCTCAAGCGTTGCCATTTCCTTCGGGGGACGGTCTGATGTTAAAACAATCTGGCTTTTTGCCTTAACAAGAGTGTCGAAAGTGTGGAAAAATTCAAGCTCTGTTGAGGTTTTACCGGCAATAAACTGAACGTCGTCAACAAGCAGAATATCTGCGTTGCGGTACTTGTTGTGGAATACTGAAGTATCGCGCTTATTCTGAAGATAATCAATAAGCTCGTTCATAAAATCCTCACTGCGTACATAAATAATATGCGCATCGGGATTGTTTTTGCGGATTTCTACACAGATTGCGTTTAGCAGGTGTGTTTTACCAAGACCGGAATTACCGTGGATAAACAGCGGGTTATATGTGTGGCCCGGGTCTGTTGCAACGGCAAGTGCGGCAGCGTGCGCAAACTTGTTGGAATCGCCTACAATAAAGTTATCAAAGTTATATTCGTTGCTTTCGCCAAGCTTTACAGCGCGGGGTTCGGGCTTTTTCGGCTTTTCGGGTACAGGCTCAATGGAAACCTTTACGCGGAAACCCATAATCTTTTCAAAGCAGTCCTCAATCATGCCGTGCCACTTCTCGTTGAGAATTTTGCAGCGGAAGGGGTCATCAACAAGTACAACATTCTCGCCGTCGAAGGTGTCCAGCTTTAAATCGGGAAACCAAACGGCAAAAACTGTTTCAGAAACATTTTTAGATATTTCTTTTTTTACATTTTCCCATATTTCATATAATAAATCCATATTTATCTCCACATCTTTTTCTTTTTTTCCGGTGTTGCCTGAATATTCGCAACCTATATTGAGATAATAAGCGTAATTAGGCTTATTGTTAGTTCCGTAGACACCGTATGAGTATACCATATTTTTTGCTCCTTTTCAACTTTTGAACTTCTGGTAAGTTTTCAACAATATCTTGGCTGATTGTGGAAAACTCCTCCTATAAATAGTGCTCACAGCGGCTTTTTTCACCCAAAAAGGTTGAAAATTTGCAAAAAAAAATAAAAAAATAAATTTGGCTTATTTTTGGTTGTTTTTACCAAAGAAAAATAGATAAAATGAAGCTTAAAATTTTTTTGAAATTTTTTTAAAAAAAGTATTGACAAATAGGGTTTTCCGTCATATAATAAACAAGCATTTTACGGCGGCATAGCTCAGTTGGCTAGAGCATTCGGTTCATACCCGGAGTGTCGTAGGTTCAAGTCCCACTGCCGCTACCAAGCCGAAGCAAAATGCTTTGGCTTTATCCGGCCCGGTGGTCAAGCGGTTAAGACACCGCCCTTTCACGGCGGTAACACGAGTTCGATTCTCGTCCGGGTCACCAAAATAAAGAGTACACTTATGTGTGCTCTTTATTTTTTTATATATGGAGAATCAAACTCGAGAGAGTTTTTGCGTTAAGAAAACAGTTCAGTGAACTGTTTTTAGCAAAAAGCGGTGAGGCGGGTACCGAAACCCCAAGGTTTGGGTCGCCGAGCTATAAGTATGCGAAGCAGACGGTCGATTCTCGTCCGGGTCACCAAAAAACAGAGAGTACACATTGTGTATTCTCTGTTTTTTTTGTTATTTAATATTAAGTTATGATGCAATAATGTTATTGACTTTTTTCGTTTATGAACACCCTGAAAAGCGGCAGGCACGATGCAAAAAATTTTTTATATGCTTTACAGTAATCCTCACTCAGCTGTGTTCTTTTACATCCGCCGCCTCTGCAAAGCGGATAGAAGTTACATTTTTTACATCTTTCGGGTATAACAAGGCTTTCTTTAATAAAACCGATAGCCGTTTCGCTGTGCTGCATCAGCGTGAAATCCGTTTCAAGTATGTTGCCGAGCAGGTATTCATCCGTGCAGTAAAAATCGCAGGGATAAATATTGCCGTTTGCCTCGCTTACAAACTGATGTGAGCAGTGTCCTTTGATTCCGCATTGTTCAGTTGGTTGACCAAGATACAGCCGCACCCAATTATCAAACTGACGGATACTTACATATTGGTGCCTGACATAATCCTTTACATAAAGGTTAAACAGCTTTATCAGAAAATCGGCATACTGTTCAGCTGTCATATACATTTCATTTTTTTCTTTTGAGCCAAAGGGACGCAGGCAGGGTATAAATTGTAGATATCCGAAGCCCTGAAAGCGGAAAAAGCGGTATATCCGCTCAATATTTTCCGCACAGTAGCCTGTCAGAACGGTCAGAATATTGAACTCAACCTTGTGTTTTTTTAAAAGCCGTGCTGTGTCCAGCACCGTATAAAACGAGTTTTCTCCGCCGGGCTTTTTGCGGAACTTGTTTGCCTCGTGGTCACCGTCAAGGCTTAATCCGACGAGAAAATTATTTTTTCTGAAAAATTCTGCCCACTGCTCATCAATAACCGTACCGTTAGTCTGCATGCCGTAAAAAACGGGGCTTTTCTTTTGGTTAAGTGCATTTACAGTTGTGACAAAAAATTCAAAAAAGTCAAGCCCAGCAAGTGTCGGCTCTCCGCCCTGAAAAGCAAAGGCTATACTCTCTCCGTCAGCATATTCAAGTGCTTTTTTAATAAGCACACGGGCGGTATCTTTTTCCATAATACCAAAGCCGAGATGCTCGCGATGTTCTGAAACATCGCGGTAAAAGCAGTATTCGCACGAAAGATTGCAAAGCGAAGATGCAGGTTTAATCATCAAAGATAAAGGCGGCATATTATGAAATCACACCTCGTCTGTTGTGCTTAAAATCGTCTGTTATTTCGTGAAGCTTTTCTCTGAAGCTATCGGATATTTCGGGATAAACAGGGGTGCGGTTATAGTTTTCCGCATAGTCATCGTTGAGAATGTGAAGCCAGTTTTTGCGGTTTTTATCCCAGAATGCGGAATTATCATTCTGTATTTTCTCAAAATATTTAAATGAAATATAGTCTTCTTTCAGAATATCATAATCATATTCCGGATAAAGTGCTTTTACTTCAGATATCGGAACTGCATACTGAATCGCTTTTATTTTTTCACGCTTCATATGAAGAATTGGGTGTTTCTCGGTGTGAATAACCTTGTCGTTCTTTATCAGCTCCGCCATTGAAATGCCGTCAATCACGCGGTCAGTAGGCATATAATTATCTACACCGTCGCCCGTTATTCCGCAAAGCTCAACCAGCGTGGGATAAAGGTCAACAAGTACGGCGCTGCTGTTTCTTTCGGTCTGCTTTTCGCCGAGTGCGCCGTTATCGTTATCCCAACGAATCATAAACGGAACCTTCTGACCGCCTTCATAGGCGAGGTATTTACCGCCGCGCAGGTCACCTACCGAGCCTTCAAGAGCGGGTCCGTTGTCGCTTGTGAAAACAATTATTGTGTCATCAAGAACGCCGAGCTCTTCCATTTTATTAAAGAGAATGCCGAGATAATGGTCAAATTCCGTTACACAGTCAACATATGTACCCATTCCGCTTGTGCCGTCAAAATCATCACCCGCGAAAACAGGACCATGAGGCCATGGCGAAGCATAATAAGCAAAGAAAGGCTCATCTTTTTCTGCCTTCTCGGTAATCCAGTCGGCAATTTCGTCGTGAATCCACTTTGTTGCGTTGCTCTGGTCCTTGAGTTCATCTGTGCCGTGTACAATCTGCCACTCGCCGTTTTCTTCCCTGACATGATAGAAGGGCTTCATATCGTTTACATGGTGGCTGCCGTAAAAATAATCGAAGCCCTGGTTAGTGGGCAGATATTCGCCATAGTCACCAAGATGCCATTTGCCAAAGCAGCCTGTAGAATAGCCGGCAGCCTTAAAGGTTTCCGCAACCGTAATTTCGTCGCCAAGCATACCGTCCGCATTATTACCCATTTCAATTGAGTTGAAAATTCTTGTCTGTGCAAACGGTGAAAGTGTTGCCGCCGTGGGATAGATTACATTATCTGCGTAGCCTCTGTAAGGATACCTGCCGGTAAGAGCGGCAAAGCGTGCAGGAGAGCATACGGAGTAAGCCGAATAAAAGTTGGTAAAATTAAGTCCGTTTTCGCCGATAGAATCAATATTGGGTGTATCGTAAATAGCACCGTTAAGTGATACATCGCCCCAGCCGAGGTCATCCATCATAACAACAAGCACATTCGGAGAATCTGCGGCATCTTTTTTATCAACACCGTTGAGATACTTGTCATGACCTTCCCAGAGCCTTTCGGTGTTGGGCTTTGAGCGCATATTCATTGTAAGCACATAAAGAACGCTTGTACCGAGAAGACAAATGCACATAAGCGCACAGACAGCTGTCTTTATTCCGCTGCGCTTGAATGTATGCTTTGCAGAAAGGTACAGGCCCGAAAGAGAAACAATCCATGGAGAAGCAAGAATAATATTGCCGAGAAGCCTGGTAAAAAAGCTGCCCTCGCCCGTAAAAAGAGGATGGTCGGCAGAAGAATATCCTGCCAGACCCGATGTGAATGCACCGAAGCCCGCGTCAGCACCGAAAATTATAAAATACAGCATAACGCCAAGACCCGATAACGCATAAGCAAGCACCATCGGGGTATAAACTTTTCGTTTTATAATAAGGCTGAGCGTGACAATTGCCGACATAATGCAGTTGAATGCAACCAACACAACAGCAACAATATTGAGGCGGATTACAAGAAGCGATACGGCAAGCAATGCACCGATTAGCATAAGTATAACGGGTAAAGCTTTTTTGCCGGAATCTGTTTGAATTTCTTTTTTCATCACAGTTTCTCCTGATTTACAAAATATATTATGTTTTAATTATATTATTACATTATAAATTGTCAAGAGAGTCGCGGAGTAATTGCAGTTTTGCGAGAAAATCGCAAAATACTTTAATGAAATACAATTTATCTTACGGTTTGTTGCTGCTATATCTGGCTCATCTTTGAGAGAGTTGTCAGAATTAAAAAGCAGTTTTGCTGTATAAAAAAAACTTGACAAACGGAATGATATTTGATACAATACATTTAACAATTAAGTTAAATGTTAAATATGTGGTGAGAGAAAGGAGTAATTTTTATGTCCATGCAGAATACGCTTAAAGCGTTGGCGGACCCTGTACGCCGCGAAATACTGAACCTGCTCAAGGGCGGACAGATGACTGCGGGCGAAATAAGTGAGCGGTTTGATATTTCCGGTGCGGCAGTTTCGAGGCACTTATCTGTTTTAAAAGAAGCGGATTTGGTCCGCGACAAACGCGAGGGGAAATTTATTATTTACGAACTCAATTCATCCGTACTTGAAGAAATAATGCTGTGGCTTTATGAACTGAAAGGAGAAGAAAAATGATTAAGAAAAATCTGAAAATGATGATTGTTACATCGTTTATAATTTTACTGCCGATAATTTTCGGGCTGATAATCTGGAACAGGCTGCCCGTTGAAATACCTATTCATTGGAATGCACAGGGCGAAATTGACGGCTACACCGGTAAAGCCGGAGCAGTTTTTATAATGCCTGCTTTTCTGGTTGCATTACATTGGATTTGTATGCTTGTAACGGGGCTTGACCCCAAGAGTAAAGCCATTGACGGTAAGCCGCTTGCAATGGTGCTGTGGATTTGCCCTGTGCTGTCACTCGTTTTGGGTTCAATTATTTATACTGCGGCACTTGGTCACAGCGTAGATGTGAAATTTATAATGCCACTTGTTTTCGGAGCGATGTTTGTAATTATCGGTAACTATATGCCAAAGTGCAAACAGAACTATTCTTTGGGTATAAAGTTGCCGTGGACATTGAATGATGAGGAAAACTGGAATAAAACCCACCGCTTTGCAGGTTTTTTGTGGGTTGCGGGAGGCATAGTTATTCTTGCAACATCCTTCCTCGGTTCATTTGTAATATTTATGGGCATAACTTTCCTGATGGTAATTGTGCCTACCGTTTATTCCTACAGAATTTATAAAAAGAAAAGCAAATGAAAGAAAGGATAGCTCCAAAAAAGAGCTATCCTTTTTAAGACTATATTTGGTGGTTTCAATTATAAAACTGTATACTAGTTAATTCATCAAATAATAGAATCATTAAGAAAAACTTTTTCTTTTGTTGCGTTATCAAACAACTCAATCTGTTCTATAATCCTTTTTGCAAAATCTTCTACCGTAACACCGTCAGGTGCATTGATAAGCGAAGCATAACAAGTCTGACCGAAAGATTTCAACAATACGGCATAATCATTATCTTCAACATAAACTGTCAGTTCTACTCCGTCAATTTCAATATCCTTTCCTATTGCGACAACATCCACATCATATATGCTGAATACAGAAGACAATTTTTTTTCAGTTCGGAATTTCATATTCATAAACAGACTGGCGCTTTTGAAATACTCAACTTTATAGTTAAGCGGTATCCCTGATTCGGATATACCGTAACAATTCAGAACAACATAGTCTGTTCCGGGCATATGAGAAACCAATAATTCTGTATTTTCTCTGTAATCGTCAAGAATATCGTGATAAGGCAAAAATTGCTGAATGTAAGACTTGTTATTTTTCATTATGTTTTCGGGAGTATACAAATTATAACAAGTAGCCCAACCATACCCTGTTAATAAAATGCATCCGATAATAGAAAGAGCAACGATTGCTAAAATAATCTTTTTAATTTTTGAAAGTGTTATAATGCCTTTGTATACAAGCACAAAGCAGATTATGAATGCTATCGAAATAATTGACAAGGTTTCTGCAGCAAACAAAAGAATTTGCGCATATTGAAATTCGAGCATACTTATGCTCTGAAAGAAAACTGCACCAAATAGAATTAGCGAAAGAATAGCTGAACAAATAAATAAAATAATTAAATATTTTTTTACTTTCATATTCAATAACTCCTTTTACTTGGTAATCAGGTGGTTACTTCTTTATGCTGTGTGACTGCTGTTTTTCAGTTTGCGCAAGGCGGCTGAACATTTCAAGGTACAGGCTCAGAGTTTTGTTTTTATCGGCAAAAAGTCCTATCGGTTTGCCGTGGTCGCCGCTGAGTGTCGGCATTGCGTGCCATATACCGGGCAAAAGTTCATCAGCTGCGGAGTAATCCTTATGCGGTTCGTCATAAGGATATTTTGCACACTCAACATCAATAAGTCCGTCATTTTCGCGGTAATATTTTGCCTCTTCAGGCGGCAGATTTTTTGCGTATTTCAGCATCAATCCCGAAATGAGAGTAAGAATTGGAATTTTTGAAACCGGCTTATTATTTTTTACCATATTGTACTGGTAAGAAAAATAATAAACATCGGGAAGAATTTCTATCCGTTCGTTCAGCTCGCGTGAGCCTTTAACGGAAATATCGTAATCAATACTGTCATTATTTTTGTAATATTTTTTTGCTATATGTAATGTTTTATCCTTCGCAAAACCGGACAGGTTTGTAAGGCGAATACGCTCCATATGAAAATCGGTATACTTTTTACCGAAACTCGTTTTTGAAACAGCACCTGCATAAATCAACGATAAAAATTTTGTCGGTTCAATGAGTCCTGTTTTGTCAACAACTATGTGAGCACGCGTTCCGCTCAAGGGTGAACAGATTGCTGTTATGCTGGCAATAAGTCCGTTTTGTCCGCCCTTGAAAAACGGAGAAACATCGTCGCCGGCGGCTTCAACCTCCTCAGGTGCGCCGTTGACAAGCAGGTGGCTGAACATTCGTATACAAATACCGCCGAAGGAATGGCCGATAAGGTGAACCTTTCTGTCCTTACCCCAGCCGTCAAAAAGAGGCTTTTCGTATGTGCGTCCGAATCGTTCATGACCGAATTTTTTGGAATGTGCAACACCGTAATCTACTCTTGTACCGGTAAGCTGTGCGTAAAGCTCGCAAGCCTGGTCCCACGCCGCAGACATAGGACCGACTGAAGCGCAGTAGCATTCACAGCCGCGTTCAGTAAGCTTTTCGGTAAGGCTGCCCGTGGTAGCACCCCAATAGGGAGCTTTTTTGTTTATACCCTCATTATCGCCCCAACCGTACATACCGTGAACAAAAACAACGGGATACTTCGGCATTTCGGAATATGACATAATCATACCTCCCCTTGTGATATTTATAAAAAATACGGATAACGAATTATCGTTACCCGTATTATAACATATAGATGGAAAAAATTAAATTAAATTTAGGTAAAATTATTCAGCGGCGTATCTTTTCAGGTTTTCAAGGCCTGTTTTAATTGCCCAGAGGTTATCTTCAACACCCTCAAACTCAATGCTGACATAGCCTTCGTAGCCGCTGCGTTTAAGGGTTTGAATGCACTGGTAAACAGGTACATTGCCCTGACCGACTACTGCACCGCGCAGATATTCACCGCCGCGGGTGCGGAAAAAGCCGTCACCGGGGTTGGGACCGCTGCCGCTTTTGACATGAAAATCCTTTGCGTGTACAAATTTTGCATAGGAAGCTAATTTGCCTACAGCTTTTGCAGGCTCATCATCTGCACACATAAAGTTGCCCATATCTACAAGCAAACCGAAATTCGGGTTTGCAACTGCGTTTACAAGTTTTTCAACGCGGTCGGAATCCTGGCAGAAATAGCCGTGGTTTTCAACCATTGTGGCTATACCCTTTTTTGCGGCATATTCGGTTACCTTGCGGCAGCCGTCTGCGAGAATCGGCAGAGCAGAGTCAAAGCTCTTGTATTTTTTATCCTCGCCCTTGAAGCCGCCTGTTGCATCGTGGCGCATACCCTTTGCACCGAGTATTTCAGCGATATCGACCTGGCCGAAAAGCCTTTCTGATTCGGCTTCCCAGCCTTTTTCGCCGAGGAAGTCTGCACCGATAGTGTAGTTTACAATTTCAATGCCCTGCTTTTTGGCTTCCTTACGGAGTGTTGCTGCGTATTCTGCATCGGTAACACCTTCGGGCGGCATAAGGTCAATAAACTCAATACCGTCAAAGCCCATATCCTTTACAATTTTAATAAGGTCGAGCTGCGTGTATGTGCCGTTGTTGAGCAAACGCTGGAAGCTGTAGGAGCTGACAGAAAATTTCATTATCTAATCAGTCCTTCCAGGAAGTTTACTGCCTTGCGGATATCAACCTCAGGCTGGTCGCCTACTTCACGCTCAATTGTCAGGAAGCCGCGGTAGCCGATATCGTCAAGTGCCTTGAGGTATTCGGGCCAGTTTACGCTGCCCTCGCCAAGGGGTACTTCGTCAAAAGAATCAGCTGTAACGATAACGTCAACAGGTCTTTTCTTGAGACCATATACAATTTCAGGGTCTTCGTAGAAATTCTGTACGCCGTCCTTTGCATGGGTGTGGACTATGTACTTCTGAAGGTTGTGTACAGCCTTAACGGGGTCGTCACCTGTAACCATAACAAGGTTTGCAGGGTCAAGGTTTACGCCGACACCTGTTGAACCGAGAGTATCAAGGAATGTTTTAAGCACAGCAGAGGTTTCGGGACCTGTTTCAATTGCAAAGTGTGCGCCGATTTCGTCAGCATAGCGTGAAAGCTCAAAGCAGGCCTCCTGCATTACCTTGAAGCGGTCGTGGTTGGGGTCTTCGGGTACAACACCGATGTGAGTTGTAACAATATCTGTGCCGAGTTCCTTTGCAAGGTCAAGAATTCTCTTGCTCTTTTCAATTTTTTCGGGGTTTCTGTCTGCAAAGCAGAATCCGCCGCCGCCAAGGTCGCCGCAGAGTGCGGAAATTTTAAGACCGTTATCGGCAACAAGGTTTCTGAAATCTGCTCTTGCAGCAGCATTGAGGTTTTCGGGAGCCATTTCGCCCCTTGTTGAATAAACCTGAATACCCTGTGCGCCTACTTCGGCAGCCTTTTTGACTGCTTCTTTGATAGGCAGACGGAAGGAGTCAATAATAACACCGATTGAAAAATTGTACATAATAAAAGCACCTCTTTATGTAAAATTAAATTTTATTTATGTTATTCTGAACCGAAATATGGGCTCCCTTGTGTAAAGGGAGCTGTCACGAAGTGACTGAGGGATTGTAAAAAAAGACAACCCCACCGTCAGAACCTTCGGTTCTGCCACCTCCCCTTACACAGGGGAGGCTGTTTTACGGCATCAAAATTAGTGGAGCAGCGCTTTTTTTACAGCAGCATCAATATATTCACAAACGCCGTAAAAATTTGTATTAACTTCGTTATTCGGAATTCTTATAACAGATAATCCGTATGCTTCTAAATATTCAGTTCGCTCAGCATCTTCTATCATATTTTTTTCTTCATAATGCTGTGAACCGTCCAACTCAAATACAAGCCCGGCTTTTGCACAGTAAAAATCAACAATATATTTGCCCAATACTTTTTGTCTTGAAAAACGCAGAGGATAATTTCGAAGAAATTCATACCATAAATGCCGTTCTTTTTTTGTCATATTTTTTCTTAACATTCGTGCAGCAGGAACAATGTTTTTGTTGTGTTTTCTGTCCATTATTTTTTGCCTTTGCGTTCAACCTTTTTCTTGTTGCCTTTTTCGTCAACAATATAGGTTACATCAAGCTGTGAAGTGAGGCTGAGCTTAAAGCTGTCAATATATTTGCGCCTTAATATTGCTCTTTCGTCCTGTTCCTCCTGAGTCAGCTCACGCTCACGCGAAATTTTAGTCAACTCGCTGATGCGGTCAAGCTCCTGTTGTGTCATTTCAATACCACCGTTTTTATTTTATAAAATATATTAAACCAATATTAACACAATATTTTCTTAAACACAATAGGGCGCAATTACTTTTCCATTGCACCGATTAAAAATTTAACAGCAAAGTGAACACCTTTCAGAAAAGCGTGCTTTTCATAAATATTGCAGATGTCGTTTGAATTTTCCTCGTATTCGTCAAAAGCATTTTTCTGCACCGGATTTAATGTGTTGTATATTTTATCTCTTTTTTCCGAGGATGATTTAACTATAATATTTTCGCTGTCGGAAAGAGAAACCCTGTCTTCTATCAGGTAAGAAAACCATAAATCTTCAAGTAAGTTCTGCATAATTGCCTCCGTAGGGTAGTTTTTTAAAAATTATATCACCTTATAAGGTGCAAGTCAAGCGCAACTTATAAAGTGCATGGTATAATGCAACAAATGATGTTACAGTGTACTACCGCATCATTGATTCCGTAGGGTTCGGCGGTTTCCGACGAACCGATGTGCAGAATTTACGGAATGTCGGCAAGCGCCATTCCCTACAGCTCGTACTATAGAACATTGATATAAAAAGGAGTTCAACTATGATTAATTATGAGCGTTTAAAAAATACGAGGGAAGACCGAGACCTTACTCAGGCAGATATTGCAAAACTTTTGGGAACTACACGACAGCAAATAAGCAAATGGGAAACAGGTGTACAGATGATGGGTGTTGATAAGTATATCAAACTTGCCCGGTTTTATAATATATCGGTTGATTATCTTCTGGGATTAACGGATATACCAAAAGAGATAAATTAAAAAGTTAAGGCGGGGTTTTGCCCCGCTATTGTTTTTATATTATTTTGTAGGCGGGTAAGTGAACCGCCTTTGTATAGTAAATAAATTATTATCTATTACTTATTATTTCTTATCTGTTATCTAAACGCTGAATTCATCGAAATTTTTTTGTTAGATAAGAGATAATAGATAATATTGAATAGATAAAAATATTATCTCACTCAACGCCGCGATAATACAGCCCGCGTGTAAATTCCCCTTCGGGGGCGGCGCAGGTTTCGTACATTTCAAAAATTTTTGCGCACTCCTCCGGAGTTTCGGTTGTGAAATACAAAAGACAGAATGCTGCAAAGGCGGTTTCTCGTTTTCTGTCCGCCATATAAATGGGCCTCGAATTTAAAACCTGCGAATAGCCGCCGGTACAGGTTACGGGGAAGTTTATTCCCATGCGGTCGGTCAGCTGCTTTGTGCCGCCGCAGTTTTTGCAGTCTGTACCGTTTTTAACGGGGCAGTTGCGCGTAATCATCAGCGGCAGTCTGCCGTAGGTAACAAGCCCCAGTCTGTCGCCGCCGAGTGCGCTTGCCTGCTGAAGCGTCATTTCGGGCGAAAGGAGTATTTCGTCTGCACCAAGCTTTCGATATTCGAGCATACTTTGTGTGTTGAAAACATTGCTGCCGTGTCCGAGCATGAATTCAAGCTCCGCACGCTTTGCAAGGTTTACCGCGTCAAGTGTTGCACAGCAGACCTTTTTAAGCCCTTTTGCTTTTAGGTCGGTTATTTTTTCGAAAATTGCCTCGTCTTTGCCAAAAAATACTCTCGGTAATTCTGCGATTAATTTTTCGCCGAAAATTTCAAGTGCTTTTTCGCAGTCTTTTAACGGCAAAATAACTTTTTCCACATTTTTTCCGACAGCTTTTGCCTGATCCAAACGCGAAAAACGGGCGAAAACACAAGGGTTATTCACCTTTTTCACCGAGTTTTCCACATTTGTGCTGTGGAAGGGGCGTGTGTAAGGCTCGGTTAACTTTTCGTAAAGTGCGTCTAATGCCGCTCTGCGCAATGCGTTAATTGAGGAGAGCGGAAGAGAAATGTTTTCGTCAATATCGGTTTCAATTTCTTGGGCAAAAAATGCCGTACCGCCGCATTTTTCAAGCTGCTGTTTTATTTTTTCTTCGCTGAGCGGTACATTTTTTGCGGGTTCAGCTACTGCGTCACCCTCAACAAAAACGCTTTTGCCCATAGCCTTTGCGGAAAGGGATGCAGTTTCCCCTTCGTAGGCGCAGAACATGAAGCTGACACCAACCAGCGGCACTTCCTTTTCGTAAAGGTGTGCAAGTTCTTTGAGTGCGGGGCGGGCGGAAAGCACATCGTCCTTACTGCGTATGCCGAACATATCTCTGCCAAGCTCGTTTGTAAGGTAGCCGTGTGTGAAGCCCGAGCGTGAAAATACACCGCGCAGGTTATTTCGAAGGGCTGAATCTTCGACACCGTTCAGCGCATTGTTGCAGGCTGTAACTGCCGCGGCAACATATTCCGGGCGCTTCATTCTGCCCTCAATCTTAAACGATTTTACACCGAATTCTTTGAGCTTATTAAGGTAATCAACCGCCGATAAATCTTTAAGGCTCAGGTCGTTGCCCGTGCCGTTTTCTGCGGCAAAGGGCAGACGGCAGGGTTGCGCACAAAGTCCGCGGTTTGCACTGCGCGAACCGAGCATTGCGCTCATCAGGCATTGACCCGAAACGCACATGCACAGCGCACCGTGAACAAAAACCTCAATTTCAATCGGTGAATTTTTTGTTATATATTCAATTTCATCAAGCGACAGTTCTCTTGCGAGTACGGCGCGGGTAAAGCCCATTTCCGCAAGCTGCTTTACACCTGAAAGGGTGTGAACGGAAAGCTGAGTTGATGCGTGAACGGGCATATCCGGCGCGCATTTTTTTATTATTGCAAAAACGCCGAGGTCCTGAACTATAAGCGCGTCAACACCCGCTGTACACGCATCGCGTATGCAAATCTGCACATCGTTTTTAAGCTCTGCATCGGTTGCAAGGGTATTCAGCGTCATATGAACCTGTACGCCGCGTGCGTGGCAGTATGAAACCGCACTTTTAAGCTCCTGCAAAGAAAAATTGCCCGCGTTACGGCGGGCATTAAGGGCTTTGCCGCCGAGGTAAACAGCGTTTGCGCCGCAGCGCACTGCCGCCTCGACAGCCTCATATGTTCCTGCAGGGGCAAGTATCTCAACCGAGCTTTGCCTGAACATTCTGCAGCTCCCTTGTAAGTCTTTCTACTTCGCGCTTTGCAATTTCAGCATCCATCTTTGAGCGGGCAGAATCCTCAAGGTATTCCTTGATCTGGCTGCGCAGGTTGTCTGCGCTGACTTCTGCCTTTTTGTACATGTCTGCATATTCAAGTGCGGCAAGAATAGCAGCCTGAGTTACGGAAAGTCGTGAATTTTCGCGGAGAGTTTTGGTAAGCAGGGCATCAAGCTCATCACCGAGAGCGAGAACATATTTGGGATCGTCCTCTGTTGTGATGGAATAGTCTGTACCGCAGATGTTAAGTCTGATTTTGTTTTTATCCATTAGTATAGCCACCTTAATTTATAATTAAACATATTATACATTAAAATTTTGAGATTATCAAGCCCAATACGAAGATTAAAGGCCAATGAAGTATATAAATTATTAAAGTTTTTTTGCCGATTGCCGCCAAAGGCCTGCAATGCAGGGCATAAAACTGGCGCGGAAGGGTATTTTTTTCAAAATACCTGCCGATAAAAGCACCGCAGAAGAACATGAAAACATAGGGAAGTATCGGAAAATAATCCGCTGAATAGTAGCCTGCGGGCATAAAACCGAAAATTGCGGTAAAGCCGTTTGCGTAAAGTACGTCGGGCAGGTTAATGAACAGCAATCTGCCGCTTTGCACGCTGTAGGTGAGAATAAAAAGCAAAAGGCAGAGAATTATACCGACCTTTTCGGGAATTTTTGCGGAAAGCTTTTGAGTTAATGCAAAGAGAAGCATGGAAACGCTTAACAGGTGAAGAATTCCGAAATAAATTTCTGCGCCGTAAAAGCCGAGCTTTGGCAGCAGCAAAACTGTAACCGCTGTAAACCCGAGCGAAATTAACAGCAGACGCAGTCCGCGCTTGAAATTGCTGTGCGAAAGGTTTGACGAGTAGCCTGAAATCAGTATAAAAAGGCAGGCAAAGGGTGGCTGAAGCGGCTCAAAAAATTTTTGCGCATCACTCATCAGTTTAAAGTCAAACTGATACCCCAGCATATAAAACGCATGGTAAAAAAACATGAGAATTATTGCAAGCCCGCGTATTTCGTCAATTAAATGTATGCGTGGTCGTTTGGTCAAGATGTACTCCCTTTCAAATTGCAGTTTGTCAAACTGAATTGAAAATTGAAAATGGAAAGTGGAAAATTAAGGGTCGCTTCGCTCCGAATTTAAAATGAAACCTTACAGAGTGTCATCCTGAACGAAGTGAAGGATCTTTTAAACCTTTAAGATTCTTCGCTTACGCTCAGAATGACAGCGAATTCTACGTTCGGATTAGGGTATCCCACCGGCAATCGCCGACAATTATTATCTATTATTTTTTATCTCTTATCTGTTATCTTAATTTTCAATTCAGAACATTTTTAACTTCTCGTCAGATAATAAATAATATTTTCAAATGGGTGAGGGCAAAGCCCTCCCACAATTTTCCATTTTTAATTTTTCATTTTACATTGTTACAGTTTTGCGAGGAACTCGCTAAACTGTAATTTAACTAACTGTAGCGTTTTCGGTTTGTTCAAGTTCCTTTGCGCGTTCGCGGCGCTGACGAAGCTCGTATTCAACGCGAAGCCTTTCTTCCTTATTATCTTTAACAAACAGAATAACTATAAGGTAAAGTGCTGCGCCTATTGCCGGACCGAGCGCATACATCGGCCACTGCATTTTCATGAAGGTTGCGTTCTGCGCTGTGCGGGGAATTTTGCTGTCATAGCGCAGAAGCTTCAGGATAATGCCCTCCATAAGGCTTGTTGTGCCGGTGTTGATTTTGCTGACAAAGTTCTGCATTGAAAAGGATATACCTTCAATTCTAACGCCTGTACGGTATTCAACATCGTCAATGGAATCGCTTATGAGTGAACGGTGGGCAAAATCCTTGTTGCTTGTGAATACGCCGAAAATGCTGAACAGCAAGCCGCAGATAATAACCTGAGTGGGACTTTTGAAGCCGACAAAGAAGGCAACAGCACGGCAGGCAATTTCAGCAACACTTGCAGTGACAAGCAGCTTCTTCATGCCGCCGCATTTTTCGGCAAGCTGTGTGGCAAAGAATACTGCGCCTGCGGAGGTAAGTCCGCTGAGTGTACCGAAAAGGAATTCAAGGTTCATGCCGTCAATACCGCTGAAGATATTGTTGGTTGAACTTTCAAAGAAATATGCATTCTGCACCTTGAAATTGAGGTTGCACAATATTCTTGCAACGGAAATAAGGATAAGTGTACGGTTGTATTTAAGATAGCCGATAGTTTTGAACAGGCTTTCCTTAGGTGTATCGCTCTGAACACGCTCAGGCATTTTGTGTGCGCGCATTGAAATAATTTCGCCAAGAAAACCAAAGATAAAAGCAAACAGCAGGAAGACCTCGTAATCGCTCAAACCCAAGCCGAGGAATGCGCTGCGGAAGGTCTGAAAAAAGCTTGCAACAGTTGAACCTGCACCTGCGCCGATACCTGCCCACTTTGCTGCGCGTGAACGCTCCTTCGAGCTGGGCGAACAGACGGAAACCATGCCCCAAAGCGCAACATCCTGGAACGAATAGATAAAGTCCCAGATAAAGAAAATAAGCAGTATGTAGCAAAGCTTTAAGACTTCGGAAAGACCTTCAATGTTAAAGAACATCGCAAAGCTCAATGCACCGATTATCGGTGGAGTGTAAATAAGGTAGGGGCGGAGCTTTTCGCCTTTTTTGCTTCTGTGGCGGTCAACAAACGAGCCTATAAGCGGGTCGTTAACGGCATCCCATATGTTGCTGGCAAAAAATATGCCTCCGACTTTGGCAGCATCAATGTGAAGCATGTTGATGCAGAAGTAGCGCAGCCAACCCGAAATATAGCTGTAGGTCATGTTCTGACCCGCAAGACCCAGACCGTAGTTGAACAGCCTGCGGTTTGCCACGCTGTCGCCATGCTCTTCTTTCGAAAAGATATACTTGACGGGATTTATCATGGGATTACCCCTTTCAATATAATTTTACATCTTAAATATAACAAAAGTGTAATTTTGTGTCAACACGCAAAATTAACTTTTATCGGCAAAACGGCAAAAAATTTGTAACAAAATGCACAATTTAACAGAAATTTTATAGTTAAGTTTCTAACAAAATACATTAAAGGTATTGAATTTTCAGTTTGGATTTGATATGATATTTTCGTATAATTCTGCTTGGCGGTTGAAAGGAGAACACAGGCTATGGATAACGTACCGCTTTATTTGTTTAACAAGGGCGAAAATGCAAGGGCTTATGAGTATCTCGGTGCCCATTTTAATGATGATGGTTCGGTTGTCTTCAGGGTGTGGGCTCCGCATGCGGCTGCGGTCAGCGTAGTCGGCGAATTCAACGGCTGGCAGCCCGGTGTAAACGCAATGTACAGAATTGACGGCGGTGAGGTCTGGGAAGCCACAGTGCCCGACCTGCATGTTTTTGATACCTATAAATTCTGCATCAGAACAAATGACGGACGCGAGCTTATGAAGTGCGACCCGTATGCTTTCCATTCGGAAACGCGTCCTGCAAATGCTTCAAAGCTCTACGATATAAGCGGCTACGAATGGAAGGATGCCGAATGGCTTGAAAAACGCAGAAAGTCAAGCGTTTACAAGTCACCCGTAAATATTTATGAGGTTCATGCAGGCTCATGGAAGCAGTATGAGGACGGCAACTTTTATTCTTACCGCAAGCTGGCGGACGAGCTTATTCCCTATGTTAAAAAAATGGGCTATACCCATATTGAGTTTATGCCGCTGAGCGAATACCCGTTTGACGGTTCATGGGGCTACCAGGTTACCGGCTACTTTGCTCCGACCTCGCGCTACGGCGAACCCAAGGACCTGATGTATCTTGTAGATAAGTGCCATCAGGCAGGTATCGGTGTTATTATGGACTGGGTGCCTGCGCACTTCCCCAAGGATGCACACGGTCTTTATGAGTTTGACGGTGAGCCCTGCTACGAATATGCTGACCCGCGCAAGGGCGAGCATTATTCATGGGGCACAAAGGTTTTTGACTACGGCAGAACACAGGTGCAGAGCTTCCTGCTCTCAAGTGCTGCGGTATGGCTTGATAAATACCATTTTGACGGATTGCGTATTGATGCTGTTGCTTCAATGCTCTACCTTGATTACGACCGTAAGGACGGCGAATGGATAGCCAACAAACACGGCGGCCACGAAAACCTTGAGGCAATTGAGTTTATACAAAAGCTCAACGAATCAATCTTCCGCGATTTTCACGACTGCATGATGATAGCCGAAGAATCCACGGCATTCCCCATGGTTTCAAAGCCGACATTTATGGGCGGTCTGGGCTTCAACTTCAAGTGGAATATGGGCTGGATGAATGACTGCATGCGCTATTTCTCGCTTGACGGAATTCACAGAAAGCACAACCACAACTGCCTGACCTTCTCTTTCTTCTACGCTTTTTCGGAAAACTTTGTTCTGCCTATTTCGCATGATGAGGTTGTTCACGGCAAATGCTCTCTGATTAACAAAATGCCCGGCACTTATGAAGAAAAGTTTGCCGGTGTGCGTTCGTTCCTCGGCTATATGTACGCCCATCCGGGCAAGAAGCTGTTGTTCATGGGCAGCGAATTCGGTCAGTTTATCGAGTGGAAGTATGACAGCGGACTTGATTGGCTGCTGCTTGATTACGATATGCATAAAAAGTTGCAGAACTATACCTGCGCTTTGAATAAATTTTATAAAAAGAACTCACCCCTGTGGGAAATCGACTACGGCTGGGAGGGCTTCAGCTGGATTTCGAGCGATGACAACACAAATTCCGTTATCGCTTTCCGCCGTATAGACGAAAAGGGCAAGGAAATCATAGCTGTTTCCAACCTCACAACCGTACACCGCAGCGATTATAAAATCGGTGTGCCTGCGGGAGGCACTTATGAGGTCGTGTTCAATTCCGATGCCGAGGAATTCGGCGGAACGGGCAAGGGTACAAACGGCAAAATCAAGAGCATACCCGTTGCAATGCACGGACATGAGCAGAGCCTTTCGCTTGAGCTTGCAGGTATGAGTACAATCTATATCAAGCTTGTGCGTAAGAATCCGGTACGCAAAAAAGCGGTGCTTTAATGTTGCGATATCGTAGATTTATTTTCTGCCGCTGAATGAGCAGGCAGAGCTTATCCGCAAAAGCTACACCCTTGATGAATGGACAGACAGGGTGCTGCATATATATGAAAAATTGTAAAAAACTCCAAGGAGGTAACCATAATGTCAAAAAAAGCTGAATGTATTGCAATGCTTCTTGCAGGCGGTCAGGGCAGCAGACTCGGCATCCTGACAAAAAACATTGCTAAACCTGCCGTACCCTACGGCGGCAAGTACAGGATTATCGATTTTCCCCTTTCCAACTGTGTGAATTCCGGTATTTACACAGTCGGCGTACTCACACAGTATCAGCCGCTTGAGCTTAACGATTATATCGGCAACGGTGCGGCATGGGATCTTGACCGTGCAAACGGTGGTGTTCATATTCTCTCTCCCTATCAGCAGATTAAGGGAAGTGAATGGTACAAGGGTACAGCCAATGCCATTTATCAGAACATTAATTTTATTGACAGATACGACCCCGAATATGTCTGCATCCTTTCGGGTGACCATATTTATAAAATGGATTACTCCAAGATGCTTGCTTTCCACAAGGAAAAGAATGCTGACTGTACAATAGCAATGCTCGAAGTTCCGTGGGAAGAGGCATCACGCTTCGGTCTGATGCTTGTAGCAGATGACGGCTCAATCACAGCCTTTGAAGAAAAGCCCGAGGTACCCAGCAGTAACAAGGCTTCAATGGGTGTTTATATTTTCACATGGAAGAAGCTTCGTGAATATCTGCTTGCAGATGAGGCTGACCCGAATTCAAGCAACGACTTTGGTAAAAACCTTATCCCCGCAATGCACAACGCAGGTGAAAGACTTTTTGCTTATCACTTTGACGGCTACTGGAAGGATGTCGGTACAATTGACAGCCTTTGGGAAGCAAACCTTGATTTGCTCCGTCCTTCCGTTGACCTCGATTTGTCTGATGATGATTGGAGGATTTATTCCAAATCCCCCGCATCACCGCCTCATTTCGTATCCGAAGCAGCAAATGTTGAAAACTCAATGATGGCTGAAGGCTGCTGCATCGACGGCGATATTGATTATTCCGTTCTATTTGCCGATGTTGTTGTTGAAGAAGGTGCAAAGGTTGATTCATCAATCATTATGCCCGGTACGGTTATCAAAAAGGGTGCGGTTGTTCAGTACGCTATCGTTGCCGAAAACGCAGTTATCGAATCTGGCGCGGTAGTCGGCGAAAAGCCTGAAAATGTACCCAACCGCGATGATTGGGGCGTTGCAGTTGTCGGCGCGGGCGTAACCGTCGGCGAGGGTGCAAAAGTCGCTCCCAAGGCTATGGCAGGCGAAGATGTGCCTGCAGCAAAGTGAGGAGGTAGATTAAAATGATCAGAGCAAACGATGTTCTCGCTATTATCCATTCAAATTCATATGATGAAGCTCTGCCTGCGCTTACAAATATGCGCACCATGGGTTCAGTACCATTCGGCGGCAGATACCGTCTTATAGATTTCACACTTTCAAACCTTGTCAATGCAGGCATAGGTAAGGTCGGTGTTCTCACAAAGAGCAACTATCAGTCACTTATGGACCACCTCGGCACAGGTAAGCCGTGGGACCTTTCCCGTAAGCGCAGCGGTCTTTTCCTGCTGCCTCCTTTCCTGCTTGGCGAAACAAGCACAAACGATAACCGTATCGAAGCTCTCAAGGGCAACATGAACTTCATCAGCAGAAGCAGCGAAGAATATGTTATTCTTGCTGACAGCAATGTTGTAACAAACTTTGATGTTAATGAGCTTATGAAATTCCACGAGGAAACAAATGCTGATATAAGCGTTGTTTACAAAAAGGGTAAAACGCCCTCACTTTCAAACATCATGACCTTTGATATTGATGCGGACAGCAGAGTAAAGGCTGTTTCCGTTGGTGCAGATGAAGAAGAAAGCAACTATTCACTCAACATTTTCTTCATGAAAAAGGCTCTGCTTGAACGCCTTATAAACGAAGCATTTGCAATGCACAAAAAGAGCATGACTGTCGATATTTTCCAGGCAAACTATGCAACCCTTCGCATCTGCGCAATGGAAAACAAAAATTTTGCAGTTTCCATTGATTCACTTGATACCTACTACCGCGCAAACATGATGCTGCTTGATAAGGAAAACAGAAACTGCCTGTTTAACAAAAAGCGTCCCGTTTACACTAAGGTGCGCGACGATATGCCCGCACTTTACGCTATTGACAGCAAGGTTAAAAACAGCCTTGTTTCTGACGGCTGTGAAATCAAGGGCGAAGTCAACGGCAGTGTACTTGGCAGAGGTGTCAAGGTTGAAAAGGGTGCAATTGTCAAAAACTGCGTTCTGATGCAGGATTGCTTTATCGGCGCAGGCGCACACCTTGAAAACGTAATTCTTGACAAAAATGTTGTAATCAAGCCCGGCAAAACACTCGTCGGTGCGGATGATTATCCCGTTTACGTAGGTAAGCGTATTGTTATCTGATTTTTTTATATAAGGAGAAACACTATGAAGGTTTTATATGCAGCCAGTGAGGCTCTGCCCTTTATCGCCAGCGGCGGTCTTGCCGATGTAGCAGGCTCACTTCCTCAGGCTCTTCGTAAAAGGCTTATCGGCGCACGCGTTGTTATGCCGCTTTACGATACAATCAGCCAGGAGCTCAAGGACTCAATGACCTTTATTACGCACATTTCTGTGCCTGTTGCATGGCGCAGACAGTACTGCGGTATTTTTGAAGCACGCGCAGGCGGCGTAATTTACTATCTTCTGGACAATCAGTATTATTTCAAGCGTGACAGAATTTACGGTCACTACGACGATGCGGAGAGATTTGCTTTCTTCGCACGTGCCGTGCTTGAAATTATACCCTACATCGGCTTTAAGCCCGATATTATTCATTGTAACGATTGGCAGACTGCCATGACCCCCGTTTACTATTCCACAATGTATGCTGACCAGCCCGGTTGGGAAAACATCAAAACCGTTTTCACAATTCATAACATTCAGTATCAGGGTGTTTACGGCATGGAGCTTATAGGCGATGTGCTTGGTCTTCAGCCCGGTACGGAGCATATTGTTGAATACAACGGCTGTGTCAACCTGATGAAGGGCGCAATTGAAACAGCTAATGTTGTTACAACCGTAAGCCCGTCTTACGCAAACGAAATTCTTGACCCGTGGTTCAGCCACGGACTTGATAATATTCTTGAACAGCGCCGTTTCAAACTGAGCGGCATACTCAACGGTATTGATGTTGAAAACTACAACCCCGAAACTGACAAGAATATTTTTGCAAACTATAATTCCGAGGATTTCTCGGCAAAGGCTGTCAATAAGGCAGAACTGCAGAAGCTGTTCAATCTTCCCGAAAAAGCAGCTACACCCGTTATCGGTCTTGTAACCCGCCTTGTATCGCACAAGGGTCTTGACCTTATAAAGGTTATACTTGATGAGCTGCTTGCCACAACCGATGTTCAGGTTGTTGTACTCGGCTCGGGCGACTGGCAGTATGAGGAATTCTTCAAGGAAATGGCAGGCAGATACCCGAATCAGCTCGGTCTGCGCCTGGGCTTTGTGCCTGACCTTGCCCGCAAGATTTATGCAGGCAGCGATATGTTCCTTATGCCGTCAAAGAGCGAGCCCTGCGGACTTTCGCAGATGGTTGCGCTGCGCTACGGCTCAATTCCGATTGTGCGTGAAACAGGCGGTCTGAGGGATACCATTACTGACAGCGGCGATAACGAGGGCAACGGCTTTACCTTTGCACGCTACAATGCACACGATATGCTCCACGCAATCCGCAGAGCAGTTGAAGGCTATCAGAACAAGGAAGGCTGGAATATCCTTGTCAAGCGCGCCATGGAATGCAACAACAGCTGGAACCGTTCGGCTAACGAGTACATCCGCATGTACAAAAATGTTTTAAAAGGATAACACAAAAATAAAAACGGGCAACTGAATTTATCAGTTGCCCGAAAAGTGTTTTTTTATTTAATTTGGTCAATTTTATCCTTGGCGGTGTTTATATATCTTTCCGCGTTCACGGTTACATAGTTTTCAACGGAAGCAATAAGGTTGTTGAACGCTTCGGGGAAATGCTTTTCGCCGCTGTCGGTAAGCTGACCGATAACCACGGAATCATTTACAAATATACCCGTTTGGATAAGGTCAACAATTTTCTGGAAAACAAAATCGTCATTCCTTATATCTGAATTGAACCAGTCTTTTTTCAGGTGACCTTTATTTATACTGTGTACAATCAGCTTATACATTGCTATTGCGGCGCTCCACATCAGCTTGTCGCCATATTTTTCATCAACGGGTCGCTTTACCTTTTCAGCAAAGAAATTGATGCAAAGCAAAACAAGCTGCATATCAATCTGACCGTCGTTCGGATTTTCAAGCAGGTGGTATTTTTCTTCTTCGTTGAGCAGACCGTACTTGCTTTCCTGCTTGCCGAGCAGGTAGTCGGTTGTAACGCCGAAATAGTCTGCACAGCGTACAACAAAGTCAAGCCCGCACTCACGCACACCTTTTTCGTAGTGGGAAAGCAGAGCCTGCGAAACGCCTAAATTCATGGCTACTTCTTTCTGGCTCAGACCCTTTTCTTTTCGCATGGATGTTATTCTGTTTGCAAAAGCAGTGGACATATATTATACCTCAGTTCGGAAAATTTTGGAATTTTCTGTCAAATATACAAAAAGTATAACAGCAAATTCGACAAAAGTCAATAAAAGAATTAAAAAGTTTCGGAGAAACAAATGAAAACCTACAAAATTCACTTAATTCGCAACGCTCTCACCAAGGAAAATATAGAGGGCAGATATCTTGGTCATACCGATTCGCCGCTGTGCGAGCAGGGTATAGACCAGCTTGAACAGCTTATTGAGCAGTATAAATTCCCGACCGCGCAGGTAGTTTTCAGCAGCCCGCTCAAGCGCTGTGTTGATACCGCGCGTATGATTTGGCCTGATAAAGAGCCGGTTGAAATGCCGGACCTTATTGAATACAACTTCGGCGAGTTTGACGGAAAAACCGCGGAAGAGCTCGAAAATCATCCCCTTTTCCCGAAGTGGCTCGCAGGTGACCCGGAGGTTGACCCGCCCTTTGGCGAAAACCAGCAGGCTTTTGGCAGAAGAATCTGCGAAGGCTTTGAAAAAATTGTTGACGGTATGCTGAAATCCGGTATTGAAAGCACAGCTGTTGTAACTCACGGCGGTGTAATTATGCAGCTTATGGCTCGCTATGCCCTGCCCGAAGCCAAGGCACACGAGTGGATAACCCCAAGCGGTTGCGGTTATACGCTTCGTATAACACCATCTGTATGGATGGGCGGAAAAAAGGTAGAGGCAAGCTGTGAGATTCCCGAACCCGAACGCGATTTTGACTATGAGCGTATGCTGTGGGGTCAGGAGCCGTTTGATTTTGACAGCTACGAATACGAGGATATTGATGAATAATTGATATTTTCTTTTTAAGAATTAAAAAGCAAACAATTAGTATTATAATAAAAGTATTAATATGCAAAAGAGAAAGAGGTTTTAAAAATGAGCGAAAAAATCAGTGTTGTAACCGGCGCATCCGGTCACGTTGGCTACCCGCTTGTTAAAAAGCTTTGTGACAGCGGTGAAAAGGTCAGAATTCTTATCAGAAAGGATTTGCCGATTTTTGATTGCTTCAATGCGGAAAGAGTATACGGCGATGTTACTGACCCTGCAAGCCTTGAAAAGGCATTTGAGGGCGCAGAGGTTGTTTATCACCTTGCAGGTATGATTGAAATTAAAGCCGGCAACGATGCACCCGTATGGAAGGTAAATGTTGACGGTACAAAGAATGTTGTTGAAGCCTGTAAAAAGTGCGGTGTAAAGCGCCTTGTTTATGCTTCCTCCGTTGACGCTATTCCTCCGCTGCCCGGCAATCAGGAAATGGCAGAAATTTATGATTTCAACCCCGATAACCTCGAAGGTACATATGCAAAAACAAAGGCTGTTGCAACAAAGTATGTGCTTGAAAACAACGGTGTGGACGGCCTTGAAACGGTTGTCACTCACCCCGGTGCATGCATCGGCCCTTACGATTTCAAGGTATCCAGCGTTGGCGAAATGGTAAGAATGTTCGTCAAGGGTGCTTTCCCCGTAACACTTACCTTCGGTGCATATAACTTTGTTGACGTGCGTGATGTTGCAAACGGTATGTACCTTGCTTCCACAAAGGGTATCCCCGGACATTGCTATATCCTTACAGGCGATGTTATGACCTGCGGCGAGCTTATCAGCTGCCTTGCAAAAATATGCGGCAGAAAAGACCCGAAGATTCCGCTTTCCCTCGGTCTTGCAAATGCAGTAGCACCCCTCATGGAGGTTTACTACAAGGCACTTGACAAAACTCCCCTTTTCACGCGCTACTCAATCCGTAAGCTCTGTTCCAACTGCAACTTTACATACAAAAAGGCAGCTGAAGACCTCGGCTATGCTCCCATGAGTGCAGAGCAGTCCTTTACCGATATGGTTGCATGGATAAAGGAAAACGAACCCCAGAAAAAGAAGAAATAAGATTAAAAGCAGGTGAAAAGCTGTGTCGTTAATAAAAAAAGGAATTAATACCGTTAAAACCGGTGTTTCCAAGATGCGTACCTACTGGCGTACTCCGCCGCTTGGCAACTACATGAACTATAAGGAAATCGTTTCGCTGTCTGTCGGCGGTTTCGGTGTAAAGACGATAATCACATTTGTTCAGGCCGCAATTATTTCGGCGAACAATGCCTTTGTCGGTAACACAATAGGCATAAAGCCCATGCAGATGTACGCAATTTATGTTGCAAGCGTGCTTGTGGGCTTCCCGCTGACTATGCTGCGTGCAAAAATTATAGATAATTCCCGCAGCCGTAAGGGTAAGTACCGCCCATATATCATCAGCATGGGTCTGCCCACGGTGCTGCTTTCAATCGGTTACATCTGGGCGCCGTACGAGCATATGGGCGATATAGGAAAAATTGCAACCGTTGTTTTCTTCAACATCGGCTTCCAGTTCTTCTACAATTTCCTGTACGATGCTTACGATAACTATGTTTCCGTTCTGTCGTCCAACACGCAGGAACGCTCCAATGTTCTTGCAATCCGTGCTGTTTCGGATTCGCTTGCGCCTACGATTATTAACGCTGTTGTTCCGATTATAGGCGAAATAATCACAGGCAAAAGAGACCTTTACGATATCCGAATCTACCGCTATGTATGGACACCTCTACTCATTATCGGCTTCTTAATCAGCTTTGTTCTCTATAAAAACACGAAAGAAAAAATCATTCAGGCACGTACCCATGTTGTCCGCATCAAGTTTATTGATGCATTCCGTGCCGTTATGAAAAACAAATATTTCTGGATTATTTCCCTTGCAGGCTGGGTCGGTTTCCTTGAAAGCATGGCAAACAGCATTCTCGGCTGGCTCTATACTTACCAGAACGCCTGCACATCTGCGCAGTATGCATTGCTAACTACAATTTACGGCAACGCTTCCTTCTGGGGTATGCTGCTCGCTCCCTTCTCAATCAAAAAATTCGGTAAGAAAAACACACTTATTTTTACAAATGCAATGAACATTGTGTTTATTGCGGCACTCTATCCTGTTGTAAAATATGCGGATGCATCAATCATGATATGGCTTGCAATGATGTGCCTGTGGATGAATGCGCTTGTCGGCTCCTTTGCCCACATTCTCACGCCCAGCCTCAATGCCGATATCCGCGACTATCAGCAGTATGTTACGGGTGAACGAATTGACGGTATGTTTGCCGCAGTAGGTCTTATCGGCAGCGTTGTAACAATGGCTACAACGAGCGTTCAGTCCGCAATATATGAGGTTGTCGGCTTTAACGATGCAAAGCTTGCCGAGCTTATGCCCGAAATTTTAGCTTCGGGTGTTGTTCTCGAACAGCCCGATAATGTTTATAATGTTCTTTACCACAGACCAACCTTTATCAGCATTTTCGCCGTGCTTATTATGACTGCAGTTGTCGGTGCGGCAATGAATGTTATACCCTATTTCTTCTACGATTTGTCGGAAGTAAAGCAGAAGGGTATGGTAAAGGTGCTTCAGGTGCGTGCGCTGTTTGAAGATTACGGCAGAAACGCACTCAGCGATAAGGACCTTGTAAAGGCTATTGAGCTTGTCCGCGAAGCCAGAGAATATTCCGTTAAGGAAAAGCTCCCTGTTGATAAATCGGCACTCAAGGCGGCAAAGACAAAGGAAGAAAAGAAGGCTGCCCGCAAAGCAAGAAAGCAGGCACTTGAACACAACGAAAAAATTATTGTTTCGCAGTTTGTTGTTGATGAACTCAACCGCTTCAACACCGTTCAGGGTAAGGCACAGCTTGAAAACGCAAAGCTGTTTGTAGCTGAAGGCATCAACCACACCTTTACAGTTACAAAGGCTGACCTTGCTGCAGCAAAGGTGCTTTCAACCGCAACGGAGGAGGAAAAGGCATACCGCAAGGCAGAAATTACACGAATCAAGGAATGCCTTTACGCAAAGAAGGTTGCAAAGAAGCACTTCCCGAACGGCCTTGATATTGAAAAGGTTGAAAACACCGCGTTTGATAAGCTTTTTGAGCAGGAAGATGCAATCAACGAAAAGATTGATAAGGCTTATGATGCTTATTACAAGGCAAGGGATGAAAAGAACAAGCCCGCCGCCGAAGAAGCAATGGCACTTATCAAGCAGTACAAGGCTGAAGCTAAGGAAATTGAAAAAGCACTTAAAAAGGCAACGGACGATAGTTCACTTTTTAACCGTGCCGCAAAGCCGTATACCGACGCAAAGAAGCTTGTTGTAATGGCAGAAAACTACACCCATTACGATGAAATTGCCGCAATGTATGACGAAGCAAAGGTCCGCTACGAGGAGGCTGAACGCCTTGCCGCTGAAGAAGCAGCACGCAAGGAAGCCGCCGAAAAAGAACACGCCGCACAGCTTCGCGCAAACCGCAAGAACAAAAAATAAGTTCGCTGATTAATTTTACGGTAAAGGAGAATGCTCCATGAAAAGATTTGTTTCTTTCAATATTGCTGTTATATTGGTTTTAAGCTGTTTTTGCTTTTCAGGTATAGTTGCAAATGCAGAATATTTTGAAACCGAATCAGGTGTACAGGTTACAATTGAGAAGGTGCTTTTTAAATCTGCAGACCACACCATGCAGTTCCCGAGTTTTGCAGATTATAATGTAAAGGACACAAGCGATGCAGGTGACTATGCCATATCGAAGGATATAAATGACCTTGGCTATACCATAGTTTTTCCTGCCGGAACAACAAAGGCAGAGGTATTGCTTTCACTTGATGAAGATGGGGAATGGTTCGGTTTCCGCATTAATCCCCAGGTTAACAGCGGCTATTGGGGAAAGGATGAAAACGGCGAAGTCGATTTTACCAAGCCCGTTACATTTATAAGAAGAGAATCTACAGCAGAACAGGATGACTACGGCGTTCTTTACAGGAATTTGTTGATGGGCAAAGGAGTCAGCGGATTCAAGGATTACAATAAAATTTATTGGAAACTCATATACGAATGCAATGGAAATACTTATACAGATTTCTTTGAAATTGAGCTTGTTGATTATAGCAGCCCGGATAAAGTTACCGTAAAAGCTTTCAACTACAATGTTTCGGGTTTGCCGATTATAAACATGCCGTCGCAGCAGACAGTTTCGGCAGATTTTATTGTTAAAAACGGTTACGATATAGTTGCCGTACAGGAAGATTTCAATTATCACAACAAGCTTGTTTCAGGACTTGAAGGCTATAACTATATGACCAACCACACCGGCGGTGTGCCCGGCGGCGACGGTTTGAATATCTTTACAAAATCCATGCCGATATATAATGAAACGCGTGTAGCGTGGAATGATGCCTGCGGTGTTTTAGCTAACGGTGCTGATGAACTAACGCCAAAAGGCTTTATTTATACGGTAATTGATATTGGTGAAGGTATTTATGTTGATTTTTATAATCTCCATGCAGATGCTTTTTCTGATGAAGGTTCTATTGTAGCAAGAGAAAAGCAGTATCAGCAGATTGTTGATTTTATCTTTGAAAGGTCTGCAGAAAATGACCGCCCCGTAATCGTAACAGGCGATTTCAACACCTATATGCACAGCTGTAATTATGACAGCGATATGTATTTCTATTTCCAGGAACAGTGTGGCTTGAAGGATGCTTGGAACGAGCTTCACAACGGTGGAGATTATTTCAATTATCAGAAATGGTATGATTCTGGTATAAGTGGCTGGGGTAATTGGGATTCGGTTGAAAGGTTTATGTACAAGAGCAGCAACGGAGTAAGCGTTGCGCCGACAAGCTTTGAATATGTTCAGGTTCTGGATAAAAACGGTCAGCCCGTATCAGACCATTCAGGTGCAGTATGTGAATTTACCTTTGTCAAAACTGCAGCTTTCACAGAGGATACACAGCAGCTTGAAGTTGTTGAAGAGTCAGAAAATAATTTCATCAAAACCATCACATGGATATTCAGAGTGCTGATTAAAATTTTCACAAATTTCGATTTCAGATGAATTTTTCCTTATCTGATTAGCTGAATAAAACACTGACCCGCAGGTTGAGTTAAATTTCAACCTGCGGGTTTTGCAGTTGACGGGAATTGTTTATCCGTATGTAGGGGCGATTCATGAATCGTCCGTAATTCACAATCATATTCCTTTTACGGCGGACAATTCGTGAATTGTCCAAACGGTTTACATAAAACAACAGCGTAATTTCTATTTGGTTAAATTTTTCTTGAATAAATAAACTTTGTGTGGTAAACTTATAGTTGCCAAACAAAAATCGAATATTTTACCCGCATCAGGCGTGTGTATTTTTATCTAATTCAGGTAAAAATACAGATGCTCTGTTTCTGCACACGCTGCTATGTGGGTATGTAGATTTTTGTTTGGCGACAGCAGAGCTGCGTATTTTTCGTGCGTAGCTTCGGCTGCGCATTTTTTATTTTATTAGAGGATAAAGAAATGAAATTAACCAAAATAGAAAAAATTTTAACTTGTATATTAGCTTGTATAATTGTTGCTTCGTTTGCCGTTGCCGCTTTCGGCGGCTTTTGTAAAAGCTGCAAAAAGCCCAATAACATTTATGCAACCTACTGCAACTACTGCGCTGAGCCTTTGTTTGTTAAAGAAAAACCTAAACGCGAGCCTGTAATTATACCGCATGAAGAAGCAATAATCGGGCGTTGGAAAACCCTGTTTGAATATTATTACGAGTATGAATTTTTTCCTGACGGCACCTGCAAGGGCTACTACTGTGGCAGAAATCCCGAATATGAACCGTGTCTGCACCCGGAATTTTATGAATTTGGAAGCGGTGACGGAACATGGTATTTTGAAGGTGACAATTTGGTCGTTGTTTATTCGGGCGCAGGTGAAAAAGCAAGACCCGGCACACAGTGCTACATATACGAATTCAACGAAGATTATACAAAGCTTAAAATAGCAGGACTTTGTCACGATGCTACATGGCTTAAAGTTCCCGAAGAAAGTGAATAATAAAACAACGCACACCGTAAAAGTGTGCGTTGTTTAACAGTTTGCGATATATTTGCCTGACGGCAAATGCTATATAATTTCATTCTGAAATTGCGATATAGGCTCGATAAATCTCGCCTGCGATATGATATAAATCCCCGTACGCCGCAGCGTATATCGCACCGCCAGGTATATCGCATTGCAACGCAATATATCGCAAATCCCGTAAGGGATTTATATCGCTGAAGTTGAGCTTTGCTCAACTTCATTTATGGTATTTCCCGCCGCTTGAAATCTGAAAGGCTCTGTAAATTTGTTCAAGCAGCATTACACGGGCAAGCTGGTGCGGAAAGGTCATTTCGGACATGGAAAGCTTGTATTTGCTCATTTTTTTTATTTTTTCGCTGAGTCCGAAGCTGCTGCCGATTATGAATACGGCATTTGCACCGCCTTCAACACCTGCATTTTCAAGCAGGGTGCTGAATTTTTCGGAAGAATACTGCTTACCCTCAATGCACATTGCAAAAATTGCCGCACCCTTGGGAATTTTTTCGGTTATCAGCTTAGCTTCTGTATCAAGTGCCGCGTCAATCTGCGCTTGCGATGGATTGTCGGGCAGCTTTACGGGGTTGAGCTCAACAATATTTATTTTGCAGAATGCACCAAGCCGTTTGGTGTATTCCGCGCAGGCATCACGCAGATAGCTTTCTTTCAGCTTGCCTAAACAAATTACCGTTACATTCATTTAAAACACCATCATTTTCGGGTTGCCTACTCCGGCAACGCGCAGTATGTAATCGCTGCCCTCCTGCATACCCTTGGTTGAAAGGGCTGATGCCGTTGTCTGGTAGGCAAGCTCGGGCAGGTTGTTTTCCTTGCTGAGGTGACCTAAAATCAACCGCGTTGTACCGCTTTCTATGAGGGTCTGTGCGGTTTTAGCGCACATATCGTTGGAAAGGTGACCCTGATTTGACAGTATGCGCCGTTTGAGCATATAGGGATAATTCGGGTTATTCTGCAGCATTCTTATATCGTGGTTGCTTTCAAGCAGTACAAGCTGGCTGCAGGTAATGTTGTTTAAAACCTCGTCGGTTATTGTGCCTATGTCGGTTGCAATGGCTATGCGGTTGCCGTCTGCCGTTTCAATTGTGTAGCCGAGGCTTTCGCGGCTGTCGTGCGGAGTGTGAAACGGGCGGATAAACATACCGTTTACTTCCATACCCTGCTTGTTTATTTCTTCCGCAGGAAATTTACCGTTGAGTATTCCGCCCTCTGCCATTGCTTCAAGCGTGCCTGCGCTTGAATAAACGGGAATTTTGTGCTTTGAAGCAAGCACACGCACACCCGAAACATGGTCGGAATGCTCGTGGGTAACAAAAATTGCGCCGACGCTGTTTATATCAACGCCGATGCAATCAAGTGTTTCGGCGGTACGCTTTGCGCTAACGCCGACATCTATTAATATTCCGCCCTCCGGCTGACCGACATAAATACAGTTGCCGCTGCTGGAGGAAAAAAGTGAACAGAATCGTGCCATAATTTAACCTGCATTTTCTGCTTCGGCCTTATCGTCATCCGGGAATTCTACCCTTCTGATATCACCGCCGAGCGCAGTAAACTTTTCAACAAAGCGTTCATAACCTCTGTCGATATGTGAAATGTTTTCAATTATTGTTTCGCCTTCAGCAGCAAAGCCCGCAATAAGCATTGCTGCGCCTGCGCGAAGGTCGTCTGCACCGACGGGCGCACCCTGCAGCTTTTCAACGCCCTGAACTATGGCAACCTTGCCTTCAACGCTGATGTTTGCACCCATGCGTGTAAGCTGGTCGATATAGCGGAAGCGGTTGTCCCATACGCTTTCGGAAACAATGCTTGTACCGTCTGCAAGTGCGAGCAGTACAGTCATCTGCGGCTGCATATCGGTCGGGAAGCCGGGATGCGGCATTGTTTTTACGTTGCATTTCATCGGGCGTCCGGAACAGCTTACTCTGACAGCTTCGTCAAATTCTTCAACCTCAACACCGCAGTCAATAAGCTTTTTGGTTATTGATTCGAGGTGCTTGGGGATAACATTTTTAATAAGCACATCGCCCTTGGTTGCGGCGGCAGCTACCATGTATGTGCCTGCCTCAATCTGGTCGGGGATAATGGAATATGTGCAGCCGTGAAGCTTTTCTACGCCGCGGATTTTGATAACATCCGTACCGGCACCGCGCACATCCGCACCCATGGAGTTGAGGAAGTTAGCAAGGTCAACAATGTGAGGTTCACGGGCGGCATTTTCAATAATGGTAAGCCCCTTTGCTTTAACTGCGGCAAGCATAACATTTACCGTAGCACCGACGGATACCGTATCCATATAAATTGCGGAGCCGATAAGCTTGTCCGCCGTTACGTTTACCATAGCGTTGTCAATTGAAACCTTGCCGCCGAGCAGCTCAAAGCCGCGCAGGTGCAGGTCAATCGGGCGCACACCGAACCAGCAGCCGCCGGGCATTGAAACCTTTGCCATGCTGAATCTGCCGAGCAGCGCGCCGAGCATATAGTATGATGCGCGCAGATGCTTTGTCATTTCGTTGGGAACGATGAATGAATTTATATTGCGTGTATCAATTTCGAGCGTGGAGCGGTTAATCATTTTAACATCCGCACCAAGCTGAGAAAGGATTTTAACCATCATGGAAACGTCGCTGATATCGGGAATATTCTCGATACGGCAGACATCCTGCGCAAGGATGGTTGCCGGGAGTATGGCGACGACTGCGTTTTTTGCGCCGCTTATTTCAACTTCGCCGCGAAGCGGGGTTGAGCCGTTGATTACTATTTTTTCCATAATAACTATACGGCAGCTCCTTTCAGGTAGTTTGAAAAATGCTTATACAAAGCGTGAGAAAAAGTGCATTTTGGGAAAAAGTTACAAAATGACACTATTAACTTCGTGATTATAACATAAGTAAAGGGATTTGTATAGTGGTTTAAAAGAAAATCTTAATAATTTTGTAATAATTCACAAAAAGCATAGGTTTCTTTTTAATAAAAATTCCGCTATGACTGAAAATATCTCTTTATAATTTCAAAAAGATATGTTATAATACTAAAATATATAATGCACTTATTATATTAAAATATACTAAATCTTTAAAGAAACGGTGCGGTGACAGAAAATGAAAGAAGTTATGAGAATTTTTGTTGAAAAAAGAAAAGGCTTCGACGTTGAAGCAGGCGGCGTATTGAGCGATATCCGTTCAACGCTCGGCATTGTCTCGCTTGATAACGTCCGCCTTATTAACCGCTATGATGTTCAGGGGCTGACCGAGCAGGAGTTTGAAAGAGCCTGCAGCGCAGTACTTTCCGAACCCAATGCGGATACAATCTGTTCAGAGCTTGTTATTCCCGAGGGCTGCCGTGTGCTTGCAAGCGAATATCTTCCCGGTCAGTACGACCAGAGAGCAGACTCTGCGGCACAGTGTATTGCCCTGCTTACCTGCGGCGAACAGCCTGCGGTTGCAAGCGCAAAGGTTTATATTTTTGAAGGTGAGCTTACTGATGAGGAATACAGCGCAATCAAAGCCTACCTTATCAACCCCGTTGAATCACGCGAAGCATCAATGGACAAGCCTGCTGACCTCAATATCGTTGCAGAAGTTCCTGCTGATATCAAGCGTATTGAAGGCTTTATCACATGGAGCGATGAAGAGGTTGCCGCTTATCACAAATCCATGGGCTTTGCAATGACTGCGGCTGACCTTTGCTTCTGCCGCGATTATTTCAAAAACGAAGAAGGCCGCGACCCCAGTATCACAGAGCTCAAGGTTATTGATACATACTGGTCAGACCACTGCCGCCACACAACCTTCCTTACAAAGCTTGAAAATGTTGAGTTTGAGCAGAACGGTTTAGGTCCGGTTATCGAAGCTGCATGGAACGAATACCTCAAGGTCCGTGAAGATGTATATGCAGGCCGTAAGGCAAAGGACATCACACTCATGGATATGGGTACAATCGGTGCAAAATCAATCAAAAAAGCGGGCGAGCTTAATGACCTTGATGAGAGTGAAGAAATCAATGCCTGCTCAATAGAAGTTACCGTTGATGTTGACGGTAAGGACGAACAGTGGCTTGTTCAGTTCAAGAACGAAACCCACAACCACCCGACAGAAATCGAACCCTTCGGCGGTGCTGCAACCTGCCTTGGCGGTGCAATCCGCGACCCGCTTTCAGGCAGAGCATATGTTTACCAGGCTATGCGCGTTACCGGCAGCGGTGACCCCACAGCAGCTTTTGAAGATACACTTGAGGGTAAGCTTCCCCAGCGTAAAATTACAATCGGCGCAGCAGCCGGCTATTCATCCTACGGCAACCAGATTGGTCTTGCCACAGGTCAGGTTGTTGAGCTTTATGATGAAGGCTATAAGGCAAAGCGCATGGAAATCGGCGCAGTTGTAGGCGCATCACCCAAAGAAAATGTCAAGCGTGAAACTCCCGCTCCCGGCGACTGCATTGTTCTCCTGGGCGGACGCACAGGCCGCGACGGCTGCGGCGGTGCAACAGGTTCATCAAAGGCGCACAATACAGAATCAATCGAAACCTGCGGTGCAGAAGTACAGAAGGGTAATCCCCCCACAGAGCGTAAGCTTCAGCGCCTTTTCCGCAACCCCGATGCTGCAAAGCTTATCCGCCGCTGTAACGACTTCGGTGCAGGCGGTGTCTGCGTTGCTATAGGTGAGCTTGCAGACGGTCTTAAAATCGAACTCGATAAGGTTACAAAGAAGTACGACGGTCTTGACGGCACAGAGCTTGCAATTTCCGAATCGCAGGAGCGTATGGCTGTTGTGCTTGATGCTAACGATGTTGATAAATTTATCGCACTTGCCGCAACCGAAAACCTTGAAGCAACAGTTGTTGCAAAGGTTACCGAAGAAGCAAGACTTGTCATGTACTGGCGCGGTGACAATATTGTAAACATCAGCCGTGAATTCCTCAACACAAACGGCGTTACACAGAAGGCACAGGCTAAAATCACAGCACCCAAGGCAGAGGATAACTACCGTGAAGCTATACCCGCTGTTCTTTCCGATAAGGACGGTGCGGAAGCTCTTGAGGCTAACCTTTCCCGCCTTGAGGTATGCTCACAGATTGGTCTTGCAGAGCGCTTTGACGCTTCAATCGGTGCAGCTACTGTCAATATGCCGTTCTCGGGCAAAACCCAGCTCACACCCGAAGAAGCAATGTGTGCAAAGCTGCCCGTACCCGGCGGAAAGACAGACAGCGCTACAGCAATGAGCTACGGCTTTATTCCCGCGCTCAGCCGCTGGAGTCCCTTCCACGCAGCAGCATACTCCGTAACCGAATCCCTTGCAAAGCTTGCCGCTATCGGTGCAGACCCGTTCAAGGCAAGACTTACATTCCAGGAATATTTTGAAAGACTTACTGCTGTTCCCGAGCGTTGGGGCAAGCCTGCAGCAGCACTTCTCGGCGCACTTACGGCACAGCTTAAATACCGTATCCCCTCAATCGGCGGTAAGGACAGTATGTCCGGTTCATTCAACGAGCTTGATGTTCCGCCTACACTTGTTTCCTTCGCTGTTACAATGGCAAAGGCAAGCAAGGTTTCTTCCGCAGAATTCAAGAAGGCAGGCAGCAAGGTATACCTTGTTGAGCTGCCCGTAAATAAAGAAACTCTCCTTCCCGAATGGGATGAAGCAAAGGCACTTATCAGCGCAGTTTATGAAAATGTAAGCGCAGGTAATATTCTCAGCGCAACCGTAGTAAAAGAAGGCGGTGCAGCCGCGAACGTATGTAAGATGGCGTTCGGCAACCTGTTCGGCTTTGAATTTGCAGGCGGTATCACAAAGCGCGAAATGTATGCTCCCCTTGCAGGCTCATTCGTAATTGAATGTGAAGGTGAAAGCCCTGTTGGCGGTAAGCTGCTCGGTACTGTTCAGTCTGATGCTGTATTTACCGTTTGCGGCGAAAAGGTTGCAACTCAGGACCTTATTGCAGCATGGACAGACAAGCTTGAAGGTGTATTTGCTACAGATGCTGCCTGCCCGACAGGCGGCGACGCTGTTGAGCTTTATACAGAGCGCAACACAGCTGCTCCCGCAATCAAGGTTGCAAAGCCGAAGGTAATTATCCCCGTATTCCCCGGCACAAACTGCGAATATGATTCTGCACGCGCATTTGAAAACGCAGGCGCAGAAGCTGAAATTCTTGTTATCAAAAACCTCACACCTGCTGATATTGAAGAAAGTATGGAAGCTTTTGTAAAGGCTATCAACGCTTCACAGATTATTATGCTTCCCGGCGGTTTCAGCGGCGGTGACGAACCCGACGGTTCAGGTAAGTTCATTGCAACGGCACTCAAAAACCCGAGAGTCAAGGAAGCTGTTACAGCTCTTCTTGAACAGCGCGACGGCCTGATGCTCGGTATCTGCAACGGCTTCCAGGCACTTATCAAAACAGGTCTTGTACCCTACGGCAAGATTGTTGATACGGCAGAGGATGCTCCCACACTTACCTTCAACACAATCGGTAGACATATTTCACACATGGCATATACCCGTGTAACCTCGGTCAAATCACCCTGGTTCTCAATGTGTGAGGCGGGCGATATCCACGCTGTTCCCGTATCCCACGGCGAAGGCAGATTCGTTGCAGACGAAAAGCACATTGCACAGCTTATTGCCAACGGTCAGATTGCCACACAGTATGTTGATACAAACGGCAAGGTTGCCGATGCACTTCCCTTCAACCCCAACGGTTCTGTACTTGCTATTGAAGGTATCACAAGTCCCGACGGCAGAGTTCTCGGTAAGATGGCTCACAGCGAGCGTAAGGGCGACAACCTCTACAAGAATGTTCCGTTTGAAAAGGATCAGAAGATTTTCGAATCCGGTGTTAAATATTTTAAATAATCAATTTCTGCATATAAATAAATTTAAGGTGATTTATCAATGAAATACGCAGTTGTACTGTATGACGGCATGGCAGATTACCCTGTTGATGCCCTTGGCGGCAAAACTCCCATGGAATGCGCCAAAAAGCCAAACTTTGATGCTATGGCTAAAAAGGGTGAGGTCGGTCTTGTCCGTACCGTTGCAGAAGGCTTGAAGCCCGGCAGTGATGTTGCCAATTTAAGCGTTCTCGGCTACGACCCCAAGGTTTGCTATACGGGCCGTTCCCCGCTTGAAGCTATAAGCATCGGCGTTGAAATGAGCGAAACCGATGTTGCGCTGCGCTGCAACCTCGTAACCGTTTCGGACGAAGAAAATTATGACGATAAAACAATGGTTGATTATTCCGCAGGTGATATTTCCAGCGAGGAAGCTGCGGAGATAATCAAAACCGTTCAGGAGCATTTCGGCGGCGGTGAATTTGATTTCTACCCCGGTGTCAGCTACCGCCACTGTCTTATCCACCACGGCGGCACAACTCAGCTCGGCACAATGACTCCGCCCCACGATATTTCGGACAGAGTTGTAGGCCCATATATTTCAACTGCTCCCACAGCGCAGAAGCTTACAGCTATGATGCGCGAAAGCTATGACCTGCTCAAAAACCACCCTGTAAACCTCAAAAGAATGGCAGAGGGCAAGCGCCCTGCAAATTCAATCTGGCTCTGGGGTGAAGGCAGTAAGCCCACAATCGAAAACTTTGAAAAGAAGTTCGGCATGAAGGGCTGTATCGTTTCCGCTGTTGACCTGCTCAAGGGTATCGGTATCGGTGCGGATATGCTTGTTCCCGAGGTTGAGGGTGCAACGGGCTACATCGACACAAACTTTGAAGGCAAGGCACAGGCGGCAATTGATGCGCTTGAAAGCGGCTGTGATTTCGTTTATCTGCACTTTGAAGCACCTGACGAATGCGGTCACAGAAACGAGCCTGAAAACAAAGTCCGTTCAATCGAAATTATTGATGAACGCGTGCTTCCGATGCTGATTAACGCACTTGAAAAGTACGATGATTATAAGGTTATGATTCTTCCCGACCACCCCACACCTATAAAGACCAAAACCCACGCATCAGACCCCGTTCCCTATATGATTTACCACAAGAACGGCGAAATTAACGGCGTAGAAACAATCAACGAAAAAACTGCCGCCGCAACAGGCAACTTTGTTGAGTACGGTCCTGGTCTTATCAAGCATTTTTTAAATGATTAATTTGTAGGGACGCCCATCGGGCGTCCGCAAAAAGCATAATCCTATCAAAAGGAGATTTTTTCCGATGAAAGAGAACTACAGAATTGAAACCAAATGTGTTCAGGGCGCATATGAGCCCAAAAACGGCGAACCCAGAGTTCTGCCGATTTACCAGAGCACAACCTATAAATATGATACAAGCGAGGCTATGGCAAAGCTGTTCGACCTTGAGCCCGGCTATATGTACACCCGCCTTGCAAACCCCACAAACGATATGGTTGCCGCTAAAATCACCATGCTTGAAGGCGGTGTTGCAGGTGTTCTGACTTCTTCGGGTCAGGCTGCAAACTTCTTTGCCCTTGTGAATATCATGGGTGCGGGCGACCATTTTATCAGCGCGGCAACAATCTACGGCGGCACATTCAACCTTTTCAATGTTACCATGCGCAAGCTCGGCATTGAGGTTACCTTTGTTGACCCAAATGCAAGTGAGGAAGAAATTGAAAAGGCATTCCGCCCCAACACAAAGGCTGTTTTCGGCGAAACAATTGCAAACCCCTCACTTGATGTTCTCGATATTGAAAAGTTTGCAAAGCTTGCCCATGCCCACGGTGTACCGCTTGTTATTGATAACACCTTCCCCACACCGATTAACTGCCGTCCGTTTGAATTCGGCGCAGATATCATAACCCACTCCACTACAAAGTATATGGAAGGTCACGCTTCCATTATCGGCGGTGCAGTTATCGACAGCGGCAATTTCGATTGGGAGCAGAACGATAAATTTCCCGGACTTACTCAGCCCGATGAAAGCTACCACGGCGCAGTTTACACACGCGATTTCGGCAAGGCAGGCTATGTTACAAAAATCGTTGCCCAGCTTCTTCGCGATTTCGGTTCAACTCCCGCACCGCAGAATGCGTTCTACCTCAACCTCGGCCTTGAAACGCTTGCACTGCGTATGGAAAGACACTGTGCAAACGCTCAGAAGGTTGCAGAGTACCTTGCAAATAACGATAAAATTTCATGGGTAAACTATCCCGGTCTGCCCGATAATAAGTATTATCCGCTTGTTCAGAAGTATATGCCCAAGGGCACCTGCGGCGTTGTTTCCTTTGGTGTAAAGGGCGGCAGAGCAAAGGCAGAGGAATTCATGAATTCTTTAAAGCTTGCAGCTATTGTTACCCACGTTGCCGATGCAAGAACCTGCGTGCTTCACCCCGCTTCCTCAACTCACCGTCAGCTCAGCGATAAAGAGCTTGTTGAATGCGGCGTTTCGCCCGACCTTATCCGCTTCTCCGTAGGCATTGAAAATGTTGAGGATATTATTGCGGATATCGAGCAGGCACTTGAAGTAATCGGCTGAACCGATTACTCCGTAATGTAAAACGTATAATTGAAAATGGAAAATTGTTGGCGGGACACCCGCACCCGAAAAATATAATCCGGAGCGAAGCGACCCTTAATTTTACATTTTCAACTTTCAATTTTTAATTTGTTTTTAACAGGTGATATTTTGACTAACAAATTCAGCAGAGTCTGCGCTTATATTGACCTTGATGCCGCTTGTGCAAACATTGCCGCCGTACAGAAAAGAGTAGGCGACGGTGTTAAAGTCATGGTCATTTTAAAGGCAGATGCCTACGGTCACGGTGCTGTGCCGCTTGCAAAGGCGCTTGAAGAAAATACAAGTGCATACGCCTTCGGTGTGGCAACGGTTGAGGAGGGCATACAGCTGCGCGAAAGCGGAATCACCAAGCCGATTCTTGTTTTAAGCTATGCCTTCCCTGAGCTTTTTGAGCAGGCTGTTGAAAACAAAATAGATTTAACCGTGTTTGAATATTCTACGGCAAAGCTACTGAATGATATTGCTGCCGCTGCGGGTAAAACCGCGGGCGTGCATATTAAAATTGATACCGGTATGCACCGTATAGGCTTTTTACCCAACGATGAAAGCCTTGAAGAAATCAAAAAAATTGCAGCCTTGCCGAATATAGAAATAAAGGGTATTTTTTCTCACCTTGCCTGTGCCGACTTTGCGGATAAATCCTTTGCAAACGAGCAGAAAAAGCTATTTGCCGATTTTACGGATAAGGTTAAAGCAGAGGGCGTTGAAATTCCGCTTCGCCATATTTACAACTCTGCCGCAACAATGGATTTTGACGGCGGCTGTATGGATATGGTGCGCTGCGGTATTGTAACCTACGGGCTTGACCCCTCGGACGAGGTTAAGTTTGAAAATCTGCCTACTACCCCCATTATGCAGATTAAAAGCCATATCGCCTATATCAAAGAGATAAATGCGGGCGATACCGTCGGCTACGGTGCGGCATTTATGGCAAAGCGCCGCAGCAGAATTGCAACCATTCCCTGCGGATATGGCGACTGTTATCCCCGTCTGCTTACAAACAAGGGCAGGGTGCTGATTAACGGACACTCTGCACCAGTTACGGGCAGAGTCTGTATGGACCAGTTTATGGTTGATGTTACCGATATACCCAATGCAAAGCAGGGTGATGAGGTAACAATTGTAGGCGTGTGCGGCAAGGAAAGGTTAACGGTTGAGGAGCTTGCAAAAACGGCGGGCAGCTTTAACTACGAATATGTCTGCGATATTACAAAGCGTGTACCGCGTGTGTACATTAAAAACGGAAACATCATCGAATAAGATGTTTTAATAAAAAATAAATAATAAAAGGCGGTAACAAAAACTGTTTTTTACCGCAAAACTGAAAGGAGAAAGTCTTTTATGGACGGCGACCCCGGGTCTGCGACTTCGCTTATTTTGAAAATAGTGCTTTTGCTTGTACTTATTTTGGTGAATGCTTTTTTTGCCATGAGCGAAATTGCAATCATATCCCTCAACGATGCCAAGCTTGAAAAGCAGGCACAGGAGGGCAACAAAAAAGCAAAGAAACTTTTAAAGCTTACCCAAAATCCCAGTAATTTTCTTTCAACAATCCAGATAGGTGTTACCCTTGCAGGCTTCCTGTCCTCTGCTTCTGCATCGCAGAGCTTTGTTGACATGCTTTCAGACGGATTGGAAAAAATTGCCCTGCTGACCCGTATTCCCGCAAGCGTTATTGACGGCTTCAGCCTGGTTGTAATTACACTTATCACATCGTATTTTTCGCTTGTACTCGGCGAGCTTGTTCCCAAGCGTGTAGCCATGTACAACCCCGAAAAAATTTCCTTCCGCATTGCGGGCATACTTACCGTAGTTGCGTCTGTTACAAAGCCCTTTGTCAAGGTGCTTTCACTTTCGATGAACGCAATTCTGCGCGTTATGGGCATTGACCCGAATGCCGAACCCGAAGAGGTTACGGAGGAAGAAATCCGCATGATGGTTGATGTCGGCGGCGAAAAGGGTGTAATTGAAGATACGCAAAAGGAAATGATAAACAATATCTTCGAGTTTGATGATATTGATGCGGGCGATATTATGACCCATCGTACCGATGTTTCTGCCGTTGAGGTCAATGACCCCGTGCAGGATGTTGTTGAAATTTCGGAAAAAGAGGGCTATTCCCGTATACCCGTATACGAAGAAAGCCTTGATAAAATCATAGGTATTGTTTACATCAAGGACCTTATAGGCTATATCGGTTCTTCCCTGCCGAAGCAGGAAAGCCTGCGCAAAATTATGCGCGAGCCGTTTTTTGTTCCCGAATCAATGAAGTGCGGAATGCTTTTTAAAGAAATGACTGCACGACGCACGCAGATGGCTGTTGTAGTTGACGAATACGGCGGCACAGCGGGCATAGTAACGCTTGAGGACCTTGTTGAATCAATCGTCGGCAATATTCAGGATGAATACGATAACGAGGAAGAGGAATTCTCCGTTATTGACGAAACCACCTTCACCGTTGACGGTACAACCTCAATTGATGAGGTTAATGAGCATGTCGGCGTTGAGCTGCCCGATGATGAATACGATACCATAGGCGGCTTTGTTATCAGCCTGCTCGGTTATCTGCCCAAGGATGGCGAAATGAATGAGCTTGAGTACAAAAACCTTAAATTCACCATTTTAAACCTTGAAGATAAGCGCATAGGCAAGCTCAAGGTGGAAATTCTTCCCGTTGAAGAAGATGACGAGGATGATGAAGAAGATGAGCGCCGCCTGTTTACAAAGCGCCAGAGGGAAAAGGATGAGGACTGATATTGTTGCAAACCTATGACAAAAGTTCAAAGATTTGTCTAACAATTATTTCCTTTGCGCTGTAATGCTTGACATTTTAAGCAAAAATATCTTATTATAAAATTAATCTCTGTATCTGAAGGAGGATATTAAGATGAAAAAAAGAAACATATTTGCAATTCTTGCATCCCTTGCCGCAGTGCTGATTATTTTTACAGCCTGCAACGGTAAGGAAAAGCCCGAAGAACCCTCTACCGTTGTTGGTGCTGACGGTCAGGTTTATGAGGAAGTAACCGAAATTGTCAGCGAAATCGTTTCTGAGGTTGTAAGCGAGCTTAAAACAGAAATCGTTACAGAAATCAGAACTGAACCCAAGACAGACAAGAAGGGTGAAGCTGTTACAAACAACAAGGGCGTAACAGAGGTTGTTACAGAAGTTGTTACTGAAATTGTTTCAGAAATTGTAACAGAAATCAAAACAGAGGTTGTAACAGAAGTTATTACCCAGACCGTTCCTTATACTGAAACTACAACAGTAGCAGAAACCACAACAGCCGAGCAGACAACTGCAGGCACTTCGGAAGAAATTTCAATCCCCGCGGAAGAGGAAGTACCCTTCCCCGAAGGTGAGCTGATTGAAGTTCCCATGAACCCCGACGGTCAGCCAAAAGACCCGCTTATGAAGCGCATTATGAACGCTTCTGCTGAATCCAAGCAGCTTTACCTTGACTGCGTTATCATTACCGGCGAAACACTTGGTATGGAAACAGGTATGCCCTGCAAGGTTTATATGTCCGGCAACAGCATGGCAACCGAATTCTCATACGGCGCACTCAAGCTGCGCATGGTTGTTCATGACGGTTCAGTCAGTATGCTGTTCCCCGTTGCCAAGGCATACTACCAGGTCGGCGATGCTGCTGATGCAGATTTAGACGAAATGGATATGGGTATCTGGGAATCAATCGGCAGTGCAGAAATGAACTATGTCAGCACTTCAACCGTTAAGGTCGGCAGAAACACCTATACCTGCGAAACCTATAACGATTCCGTAAATGAAAACAGATATTACTTTGATTCAAAACAGCAGCTCAAGCGTATTGAGGTTGAAACACCCGAGGGCGATGTAAGCATTATTAAGGTCAATTCCTGCTCATCTTCCGTAAACAAGAATATCTTTGAAATACCCAAGGGTTACACCAAGCTCACAGAAGAAGCACTTGAGGGTATGCTTGGCTCACTCCAGTAATCGATGAAAAAAACAGCTTTAGTCACAGGCGCTTCCGGCGGTATCGGCGGCGCCTGTGCGCGGCTTTTAGCCGCCGAAGGATATAATGTTGCCCTGCATTACAATAAAAATGCCGCCCCTGCTTTAGCTTTGTCGCAGGAAATCGGCGGAATTTGCGTGGGCGCAGATTTGCGTGATGAGGCGCAGGTCAAAGAAATGTTTGAAAAAATAGAAGAAAAGTTCGGCGGAATTGATGTGCTTGTAAATAATGCAGGCGTTGCCCGCCAACAGCTCTTTACCGACAGCACTACCGCCGATTACGATGAAATTTTTGGCGCAAATATGCTCTCTGCCGTAAACTGCAGCCGTGAAGCGCTTAAAACGATGATACATAACCACAGCGGCAGAATTATCAATATTTCGTCAATGTGGGGTGTCTGCGGTGCATCGTGCGAGGTGCTTTATTCCGCATCAAAGGCGGCGCTGATAGGCTTTACAAAGGCACTTGCAAAGGAAGTAGGACCGAGCGGAATAACCGTAAACTGCATTGCCCCCGGCGTTATTGATACAAAAATGAATGCCAACCTTTCTGCCGAGGATATTGCCGCCCTTGCAGACGATACTCCCCTTTGCCGTATCGGCACACCCGAAGAGGTCGCAAAGGCCGTTGCGTTTTTTGCCGCGGATTCCTCTGCTTTTATCACAGGGCAGGTACTCGGCGTAGACGGAGGAATAATTTAAGTTCAGAGTGCAGAACGCAGAACGGATGGTGGGCTACGCCCAACCCAATTGTAAACTAAATTCTATTATCTCATATTTATTATCTTTTATCTCTTATCTTGTATACTGCGTAAATTATCATTCAAATAACAGATAAGATATAATATTTAATAGATAATAATTATTTATTTCGGAGCGCAGCGACCCTTAATTTTCCACTTTACACTTTCCATTTTCAATTCATCTTGACAATCTGTAATTTATCAATCTACGCCGTACGGGCGATTCATGAATCGCCCGTAACTTTTATATCCAAATGGTTATAAAATCAACACTTTTCATTTCTGTATGATATTATCTAATAAAAATCATACGGAGGATTTCAGATGAAAAGCATGCTTGAAGATTTATGGTACAGCTATCTTATAGAGAAAAAGATTGATTTATCGGACAGCGACAGAAGCGTTATAAATTTATACAGCGAAAAGCACGATAAAATATTTGATACATTAAGTGATACGCAAAAGCGGTTGTTTGAAAGCTATGAGGACAGCTTCAGCGAAATGTGCAATATTTACGAAAAAGAGGCCTTTATAAAGGGTGTCAGCTTTGCGGTTCGCTTGTTTGTATCAGCACTTAATAACAGTATTTAATTTCTTTCTTTAAAAATATATAAAAATCGGTTGCTTTTGTTAACATTTTATGTTATTATAGTTAATAATCAAAAGTGTTATTGTGCGCTTGCCGCACAAATTCATACAAACGGAGGAAATTTTATGGCTAATTGTCCTAAGTGTAATGCCCACCTTAAATTAACAGACTGGCGTCCCGAATGCCCCAAGTGCGGTGTAAACATGGTTTACTACGGCATGGAAGAAAGCCTGCTTAAAGATGCCGAAAAGGCAGAGGCAGAGCACGCAAAATTCCAGAAGGGTCTCGACCGCTTCAAGGCTTCCTGCATTGGCGGCTCACGTCAGATTGCCCGCCTTGTGCTTGCCATTATCCCCGTTGCAGGTTTGTTCCTGCCCCTTGCCAAAATTTCTATTGCCGAAGGTCCCTACATGGCGGCAAAGGATATCAACGTAAATATCCTTACAATTGTTATGGACTACTTTATGGAGCTGTTTGACCTCAACCTTATTACCGGCTCACTCGGCTCACCCGTTATCGGTACACCCGTGCTTATGTTTGCTCTTTCAATTGTTCTGCTTGCGCTTTCAATTGTTATGGGTATTCTCAATTTCGGCAGATGCTTCTGCTCTTCAAAGGCTTCTTCCTGCAAGAAGAACATTGTTGTTAGCGTTCTTTCCGTTCTTCTTCTTGTCGGCGCTTGCGCTACATTCAGCGTATTCGCTTCCGGCATCAACGCTGTATTCCCCACAATGATTACTGCAGGTATCGGCTTCGGTGCCTTCGTTACAATGGCTCTTCATGTTCCGGTTATCGTTCTCAACGCTATGCTGGTCAAGAACCCCATTGTTGTTAAGTACACAGAGCTTCCCGATTACTCACAGCCCATTGAAGAAGCTGAAAAGGAAGCAGTTGCTGCTGAATAATTTAAAGCAAAAAAAATCAAACCGTCCGATTTAATCGGGCGGTTTTTTTACTGCGCTAAACAGCAATAAAAAAGCAAGGTAAACCAAGCGGTATACCTTGCTTTGAATTTTTATTCTGCGCTTTTATTGCCGAATTTTTCGTTGTAGTTATTGATGCACTGTTCAATAATGCGTACTGCTTCGCGGTCATCAAAAACTTCGTCAACTGCGGTATCCTTATTCTCCAGCTGCTTATATACTTTGAAAAAGTGAGAAATTTCATCGTATATATGGCGGGGCAGGTTAAATATACTGCGGTAGCCGTTGTAGTTGGGGTCTGAAAAAGGAATAGCAATAATCTTTTCGTCTGACCTGCCGTTATCAAGCATTTTGATAACACCAATCGGGTAGCAACGCACAAGCGTCATCGGGTGGATAGGCTCGGCGCAAAGCACAAGCACATCAAGCGGGTCAAAATCGTCCGCATAGGTGCGGGGAATAAAGCCGTAGTTTGCAGGGTAGTGCGTAGAGGTGTAAAGTATACGGTCAAGCATTATAAGCCCCGTATCCTTATCAAGCTCGTACTTATTACGGCTGCCCTGCGGTATTTCAATTACGGCAACAAAATCGTTCGGGGATATGCGCGAAGGGTCAATATCGTGGAGTATATTCATTGATTATTCAGCCTCTGCTACTGTTGTGGGCTCGTTCCAATCAAATTCGTATACATCTGCACCGTTTACTACAAAGTGAAGAGGAGTTGTGCCGAGAGCTTCAAGTGTGCCTACACCTGTAACTGTAACATCAACTTCGATGTTGCGGTGGAATTCAACCTTGATAACCTTATCGGTTGTTCTGTCGATTTCCATGTAGATGGAGCAGCCTGTGTACTTTGCTGAATATGTGCCGTCGTATGTCATGTAGTCGGAAGCCTTTGCCATTTCTTCAGCAATCATAGCTCTGTCGGGAATGTTGTAGATTCTGCCGAACAGACCTGCACCTGCCTGAGGATCAGCTTCGTCAGCAAGTGTAATTGTGATTTTACGGACATCTTCGTCAACGATGATAGCGGATTCTGTTGAATATTCGCTGTCGTTAGCGAGCTTGGATTCTTCCTCAGCAAGCTTTGAGAAAGCTTCGGGGTTGATAGCGATATCAACTATATCAGCCTCTGTAAGAGCAAGTGCTGCGCCGCCCTTAACGGGAACAATGTCTGCAAGGGAATCGCCGTATGCAACTTCTGCACCGAGGTCAGCATTGAAGCCGTCCTTCATAAGCTTTGTGATTGTGGGGAGAGCTGCCTTGAAGGTAGCGTTTTCACATTCAAAGCCGTTGGGGTCATAGTTGCTGGAATATTTAACGGCAGCCTTGCCTGCCTTTGCGGCAGCCATAACGCTATTGAAATATGCGAGAACTTCTGCTTTTTCGGTCATGAGGGGAGTTGCGCTTGCGATAGTTGTAGCTTCTGTGGTTTCTTCTTCGCCGCCTGAACCGCCGGAGCACGATGTTACGCCGAGGAATACGCATGCTGTGAGAAGGAGAGCGAGAATTTTAATAGTTTTTGATTTCATGGTTCTGAAAACTCCTTTCAGTTTTCTGCTATACGGTAAGTACAGCACTTTGTGAAATTATAACATATATTTTAATAAAATAAAAGGGTTTTTAGAAAAATTTATACTACTTCGTTATAGAAAACATCAAGTATCATTTCATAAGTGGCTGTAGTGTCCATATAGAACTCTGCGTACTTTTCGCCCATCTTCATTTCGCCGGGTACGGAAACAGTTCTGAAATCGGATATGCCCTTTGAAAGCAGGGTTGTCGCAAGGTAGGTTACGTTATCAATGCCGACATTTGTGCAGCAGTATTTCTGTGCGGCATTGTAAAGCCTTGTAACCGTGCCGAAATCGCGGATTGCGGCAGAGATTGCCTTATTGCCGAAGGCTCTGATGTAGGTCATCTGGCGCTGCATACGGCGGGTACTTGCGTTTATATCGTCACCGCGTTCCTGAACAAAGGTTACGGCATCTCTGCCGTGAAGTGTTACGGACTGACCTGCTGTAAAGCCGGCTATGGTTTCAGGTGAGGTTACGGTAACACCGCCTACAGCATCGTTAAGCGGACCTATGCCTGCAAGGTCGAGCGAAATATAGGAATTTACGGGCATACCGAAAAGAACACGCTGAATTGAAGCAACCGAGTTTTTACAGCTTGCGTGCTTGCCGTCGCCGTATGCATAGGCAAGGCAGAGCTGTTCACGGCTGTTGCCGAGGTATTCGCCGCTGACGGAATAAAGGTCTATATCAACCATTATGTCACGCGGTATGGCAATAACTGTAATTTCGCCCGTTGCTGTGTCAATGGCAAGTACCATATTGGTATCTGCCTGACCGCCCGTACCTACTTTGTTGCCGTATGTGCCGAGTGTTTTCTTGTCAACACCGAGGCAGGCAATAGAAGTAATGTTTTCATTAAGGCGGTAGGTTTTGCCGTTGTAGAAAACTGTTTTACCGTCGTCCTCCGATAGTGCATCGTCAATGCTTTCGATGGTGGCATCTTCGTAAGAAACAAGCTCTTTTTTACCCTGATGCTGCAGGAATAGAAACGCACCTGCAAGCAGGGCAATAAAAAGCAGCAAAACAAGCAGAATGATAAGAATTACCTTACCGGCCTTGCTCTTTTTCTTGGGCTTCTGACCTGAATTCGAAACATAGGTCATCGGAACATAATCCTTAAAAGCATCGTCCCTTGAATAGGCCTTTACTTTGGTTTTATCTACAGTATACTCAATATCGGAATCGTACTTATTGGGTTTATTCTTCGATCGGGACATCGTTTACCAACACTCCTGTTACTAAATATCTTGAGCCTTTGTCGTTACCTGTGCAGGTGCTGAGCACAACGAGTTTGCTTTCTCTGTTGAGTATAACACCCTTGCGTACATTGCGCAGGGTTGAAACAGGGTCAAGCACAAATTCGTGGTAGTTGTCAAGCACTTCGGGGTCGTTGAAATCAAAGGCGTTCATAATATGTCGGTTGTCATATTTATAAGCTGACACAATGTGGTAGGTCAGCACGCGGTCAACGGTGTAGATATAGAACACTTCATGCTCTTCAAAAAAGTTGGGCTTTTCAAAGTAGTGAAGGGATGAGAACATTGTGCCGTTGCGCATGTTGTGACCGTAAATTACGGTAACAGGGTCGCTGAAATCACGCTTGTTGCAGGACTGTGAATAAATCATGCCTGCAAAAAGGTAGTTTTTGTAAATTGAGCGGTGAAGGTAATAGTTATCTTCAATTACGCTTTGCGCAACAGGATAGTCTACATAAGTTCCGGGAATACGAATCCATGCGTAAACATCGCTGTTGATTTCCTGCAGTGCGGGCAGGTCAATCGGACTTTGACCGAGTGCGGCGGAATTATCATCCTTAACAACCTCGCCATCCTGCGGAACAACTATATCGCTGTTGTTACCGTTAAGGGCAATTTCGTTTATTTCACCGTAGCTCTGCTCAGCCGTGAAATACTGAAACAGCACAAGACCTATATAGCCAAGGCAGCACAAAATGGCTATAATTACAAGCACTATTGCAATTATTGTTGATTTGTTGCCCTTTTTTGCTTTTTGAGGGCTGTTTGATTTGTAGGAAATGGTTACATCTTCATCCGGAATTACGGAATAACCCTTGTTTTCGTTGTCCATTCGGTTATCCTCCTTTATTAGATAAATAAAGCCCCGTTTTCACAGAATAACGGGGCTTCAGATTGCGTTATTAAAGCTACAGAATTATTCTGTTACCTTTTTCTTGCTGACATAAACACCTGCTGCTGAAAGAAGGCAGACTACTGAAGCAGCGGCTGCAAACTTACCTGCGGAGGCTGCAACTGAACCTGTGGAGGGAGCAGTGGGGCTGTCGTCAGGCTTTGCTGTCTGAGTTTCGGAAGGAGTTACAGAAGTTGTTGTTTTGTCTTCTTCGTCAACATCAGCCTTTGTTGTGGTTTCAGCCGGCTTTGTGGGTGTTGTTGAGCCGGGTGTGGAGGGCTTTGTTGTTGTAACGGGAGCTGCTGTAGTTGCAACCGGCTTTGTTGTGCTGGGGAATTCGGGATAAATCGGAGCAACGGGGCTGTGAGCAGCCAAAGCAACAGAAGCTGTTGCAAAAATCATAGCAAGTGCAAGAAGAATTGCATATACCTTTTTCATAAGTAGTACACCGGACCTTTCTTTAATTAATCGGGCGAATGGGATTAACGCCTATAATACAGAAACAATTATAGCATAAGTAAAATAAAGTGTCAACAAAAAACAAAATAATTTTATCGAGTTACATTTTTAATCCATTTATAGCGGTTTACCTTTACCGCCGCAACGGCACATTTAAGCACCTGGTCGGATTTTAGGCAGGCAAAGGTTACGGGCGGCGGAAGTTTGAAAACGAAGGCGGAAAGAAGCGATAAGGGAAGCACAATGCCCCACATGAATATAAGGTCGTTCTTGAAAACAAAATCTGTTTCGCCGCCTGCGGAAACAATGCCGCCGAGTACTGTGGCTTCGTATGCCGTACCGATAAGCGTTACGCAAAGAATGTTTATAAAGGTGCGTGCAAGCACCTGTGTTTCAGCTTCAACGCGGAAAAATGAAATAAATAAATCCTTGCAAACAAACAGCAATGCGCTTGAAGCTACGCCGATTATTATAAACAGCGCCTGCAAGGTTTTGGTGTACTGTTTAACAGCGTCAATGCGGTTTTCTCCTATGGTTTTGCCGATTATTACACCGGAAGCGTTACCGCCTGCATAGGCAACAACACTCATAACCTGGAATATCGTGCTTGCTATGCTGTTGGCGCTGAGTACGGTTTCTGAACCGAGGTGACCCAAAATTGCGCCCTGTACCGCCATTGCTATGCCCCAGCTGCCTGCCGAAAGCACGAGCGGAAAACCGACATGAAAATAATCCTTAATATAGCTTTTCTGCACCTTGAAAAGGTCAGAAATTTTAAGCTTAATGCGTTTATCAATAATAAATACATATATTGATATTACAACAAGCTCTGCAATTCGGGAAATAAGGGTTGCAGTTGCTGCGCCGCGTATACCCATTTCGGGCATACCGAGCTTGCCGTAGATAAGCCCATAGTTCAGCACAACATTTGTAAAAAGCGCAACCAGCGAAACTACAAATCCGATGCGGGTCTGCTCAACGCTTCGCATGAGCGAAACCATAAGCTGAGTTACAGTAAACGGTATGTAGGAAAAGCAGACTATTTTAAGGTAAAGCTTTGCCTCTTTTACAACTGCTGCCTGGTCGGTAAGCAGGGTAAGCACCTGCCCGGGTGCAAAAAGAACAGCAAAGAAAATTAATAGCGTAAGTATAAGCGCAATTAAAAGCGCAACCGCAAATACGCGGCGAATAGGACGGGTCTGCCGTGTACCCCAATACTGTGAGGTCAGCACGCCCAAACCGTTTGAAGCACCCAATGCCACCATCTGCAGCAAAAACTGAATCTGGTTTACAACCGCAACCGCGCTCAGCGAAAGCTCGCTGTAGCCGCCAATCATAATATTGTCGGCAAGGTTTACGGCGTAAACAATTATGTTGCCGAGGGAAATGGTAAGCGCCATGGAAAAGAAGGACTTATAAAAATTTTTTTCTTTTACAAAAATTGCCAAGGGAAAAACCCCTTATTCTAAAGAATTTCTTATATCAATAACGGAATCTGCCACATCGGAAATTCTGTTTTCGTTAAGCGTCACTCCGAAATCCTTACCTGTTGAAACAAGCAGGTCGGTCAGCATTTCACCGCGCAGGGTTTCAATGTAGCTTGTGCGGTAGTTTTCGTAGTTGCTGTCCGTTTTGGCATCAAGACGAATAACAATAAAAATGTATTCTTCCGTTTCGATTATTGTCGGGGTGTCGTATTTAAGCTCGGCAACCTTTGCAAGGAAACCCTCGGGGTAAGCGGTGTTTGTAACGGCAACAAAGGAGGCTTCAACATCCTGACCGTTGTTGAATTCCGAAATAGCTGTGCCGGAAGCTAACTGCTGCCTTTTGGATTCAAAATCCGCCCGTACAGCGGCAAGCTCCGTATCGGAAAGGGGGATGCTGTTGCCTTCCTCGTCAAAGGAAATAAGGTAGCCGTTGAGCGTTTTGAATTCAACATATGCCTGGTCGAAATAGTATTCGATTTCAGCTTCGCTGACTTCATATTCGCGCCCTTCGCCAAAGTAGTATAGCAGCAGCGATGTACGCATAACGCGTGCGGTGTTTATTTTTGTAACAGTCTGCTTGCTTATGCCTACAGAGCTGTAGTACTTGCCGTAAAGCATCCATTCTTCTTCGGTTTCGGTGGCAATCTGAAGCTTTTCCTTCGGGGACATTTCAAACATAAACTGTCCGTACTGCGTTACAGTGCCTACATAGCCGTTACACTTAGCAACAGCCGCTTCAATCATTGCCGCCGTGTCGTTAAGGTCGCCGCCGTCCTGCTTGGTCTGTGAATAAACCTCATCAAAGAAGTAGGCAAATATTTCGTTGTCTATTTCGGCTGCGCCTACGGTCATAACAGTTTGCTTTTTCTGTGTACAGCCGCAAAAGCCGGCTGATACCAAAGCCAGGCACAGAAGAATTGATAACAATTTTTTCATATGGAAATCCTTATTTGTTTTCGTATCTTTCCTGCTCTTTTTTACCAAGCTCGTTTGTGTTTATATTGTTGCGGTAAACAACGAAACGGCAGAACAGGAATTCGGTTGAAAGGTTGAGCAGCATTGTCAGTGCGAGAACTATGTATTCGTTCCAGCTTGCCGTGCTTGCAAAGGTAGTATCAAGCCATGCCTTGAGCGCATCGCCGCCCCAGGTTGAAAGGGGCGTGAATACGCAGTAGTAGCCTGCTACCTTGAGCATGGCAAGCGGAATGTTAGCTGCTGATTTAAAGGTGAATTTGCGGTTTACCGTAAAGTTGAACAGAACACTCAGCACGAGTGCGGGCAGATATGCCGCCCAGTAATCGAGCTTGAAAACTTCGTTAAGAAGAGTGAAGGAAACCGTCTGGATTATGCCGGCGCCTGTTGAAAACAGCGCAAATTTTATTGTCTGAACTATATTCTGCTTTTTTGTCAGTTTCTGCTGTTCAGCCATGTTTTTCACCTTTTTCAGTTTTTATTTTTTTAATTAATCGTTGGCTTCTTCTGCAGCCTTGATAACTTCGTCAGGCAGAGCTTCACCGTGCTTGACAATGAGTATGCACAGAAGGCTGAGCGCAAACATAATGGGGCTGTAGTAGAAAAGGGACATATATGTGCCGGAAAGCATACGGACTACACCGTATACGATGGGGGAAGCAATCTGAGCGGAGAAGGTAGCTGTGTAGTAGTAGCCGGTGAAGGTACCGACCTTGTCATTGCCGCCGATTTCAAGAACAAGGGGAAGTGTGTTGACGGTAATGAACATATTTGCAAAGCCGCCAAGAACAAGAACAACCCAGACAATGGCATTAGTGCGTGTTACAAGGTAGAGTACAAATGCTGCCATGAATGTGGCAAGACCTATAAGAATAGTCTTTTTTCTGCCGATTTTCTTACCTAACCAGCCTGCGGGAATTGCAGCTATAGCGGAGCAGACAGCAAACAGAGTTGTCATAATTGTGGCTTCGGCTGTAGTCTTGCCGAGAACTTCTGCTGCGAAAAGTGCGAAGAAAGTAGTAATAGCGTTTGTACCGCAGAAGAGGAAGAACAGACCGCCAAGCATAAAGATAAGGCTTCTTCTCTCTGCGCCGGAAAGCTTCTGAGCCTTTCTGGCAGCCTTTTCGGCTTTTTTGGCTTCTTTTTCTGCTTTTGCTCGTGCAGCTGCATCGGCTGCGCGGTTCTGCTCGGCAATAACCTCAAGCTTGCTTGAAGGCTCCTTGACGCAGAAGAGAATAACAAGCATGCCTATAATCATAACGATTGAACCTGTGAGGAAAACGTAGGGGAAGGCAATCTGCTCGTTGTCGGCAGTAACTTCGATGCCTGTAAAGAGCTTGTAGATAACACCTACGATAGTACCTGCGAACATACCGATAGCCGAGCCGACACCGCCCATAAGGTTGATGATTGCGTTGCCTTCGCTGCGCATTGCAGGGGGAGTAAGTGCAGGCATAAGCGCAACAACGGGTGCTCTCCACAGGGACATTGAGAAAACAAAGAGAATAATGAAGAGCATTGTAAGTGTAAGTGAATTGCTCAGAGCAACCCACGGAATGATTGCGAAAAGGAATGCGGAAACAGGTGCGCCGAAAACTATAAAGGGACGGCGCTTACCGAGCTTTGAATGGCAGTTGTCGGAAAGCTTGCCGAAGGTGGGCTGGAAAATAACACCGAAGATATTATCGAAGGTCATGATAATACCGATGAACAGCGGAACAAGTGTGATACCGCCGCCGACGGTATTGACATTTTCACCCTGTGCCTCTGCAAACTTTGCAAGAACCGGGAACGCTTCGTTGAGCTTTGCGCTCCAGCTTGAAATTGTTGCAGACTCGGTCAGAAGCCTGTTGAGAATTTTTGTGATGTACGGGTCATAAATTGCCCAGGCGATGGAGCTTGCCATGAAGCCGAAGCCTGTGAGTATGGTGCGTTTACGGCTGAATTTACCGCCGGGCGCACAGAAGAATTCGTTTGCCATAGTTGGTTCTCCTTTTTATTTTATTTGCTTGTTTTGCAAATTAATAACATCAATCAAGGAAGCCTTCGATTATTACTTCTTCAGCTTCTTCGGGTGAAAGTCCGAGTGTACAGAGCTTTGTAAGCTGGTCATTGTTGATTTTGCCTATTGCCGCTTCATGCACAATCTGTGCATCCTCATGGTTGGCGGCAATTTCGGGAATTGAGCGGACCTTTGCGCTGTCCATAATAATCGTGTCGCACTGAACATGTGCGCGGCACTTGCAGTTGCCTACTGCGCGGGGATAGAAAATCTGTTCGGAATCGTCCTTTGCAACTGAACGCGAAATAATTTGCGCCGATGCATCTTCACCGTTCAGGTTTATTACCATATCGCTGCGTGCATACTGCTTGCCGTGAGTCATGAGACGCTCGGTTATAACCATTTTTGCGTTTTTGCCGAGTGTTGCGGTGCTTGTGCGGGCGGTTGAATCAACACCCTTTATCTGTACCGTTTCCATTTCGCATTCTGCGCCCTCATCCATGAAAACTTCCGTTACGGGGTTGAGGATTCGTGCGCCTGTGCCTTCGCCATCGCCATAATGCTTTTCGATGTAGGTGACCTTTGCGTTTTTGCCGATGTGGAAGCGGTGAATACCGTTGTGCTTTGAATCGCAGCCGCCGTCATTGTGGATACCGCAGCCTGCAACAATGCGTACCTGGGCTCCTTCACCTATAAAGAAATCGTTATAAACAACATCGTCAACACCGGATTCGGTAACTATAACGGGTATATGCACGTTGTCCGCCTTTGAGAACGGTTTTACGATAATATCAATACCCTGCTTGTCCTTTTTCGGCTCAATTGTAACCGTTTCGGTTGAGCTGCGGGCAAAGCCTTCACCGTTTACGCGGAAATTGTATGCACCGATTGAGGGAATGCCGCTCATATCGGCGATTGATTCGAGGAGCTTTTTCTGTACAGCATCAAACATTATGCATTACCTCCTCTGAAGCCGCAGTTTTCGCCGAGTTCACTCATAAGCTGGGGGAACACCTCGTCCTTGGGACCGAGTGTTTTCAGCTTGCCGTTTGCGATTACGGCTATTCTGTCCGCAAGCTGCATAATGCGCTCCTGGTGTGAAATAATCACAACGCTGTTGTGCTTGCGGCGGCTCATTGTTTTAAAGGTTTCAACAAGCATTGCAAAGCTCCACAGGTCAATACCTGCTTCGGGTTCGTCAAAAATTGCAAGCTTGAGTTCTCTTGCCATAAGTGAAGCTATTTCAATTCGCTTCACCTCGCCGCCTGAAAGTGAGGTGTCAATTTCGCGGTTGAGGTAATCCCTTGAGCAAAGACCTACGTTTGTAAGGTAGGCACAGCACTCGTCCTCGGGCAGCTCGCTGCCGTGGGCAAGGCTTAAAAGCCTGCGTACGGTAAGACCCTTGAAGCGGGGCGGCTGCTGAAAAGCGTAGCCGACACCGAATTTTGCGCGTTCTGTAACGGAAAGGTTTGTTATATCCTGACCGTTTAAAAGTATCTGACCGCCCGTAGGCTGCTCGATACCCATTATGAGCCTTGCCAGCGTCGATTTACCGCCGCCGTTGGGACCCGTTATTATAAGGAATTCGCCGTCGTTAATCGTAAGGGAAACATCGTTTATTATATCGTGCCCTTTTTCGCCTCCGACGGTGAAGGAAACATTTCTGAGTTCTAACATTTGCCAAAGCCTTTCTGTAGTATAGGAATAATAATTATTTTGCGTAGTGGCGGACATATGCCGAAAGGAAAATCGGACTCATGTCCATTGCGTGGATAAATGCACCGTCATCAGTTTCAAGTATAGTAAGCCCTTCGCCTTCGCTGCCCGAAAACAGGTTGCGGTCAAACAGCTTTTCTGCTGTACCGTCTGCAATATCAACGGTGTAAACTGCCTGGGTGCTGTCGTTCGTTGCGGCATAAAGCACGCCGCCGTATATTTCGCAGCCCTGAATTTTATGAATATTAAAATCCGGGTCGCTGTTTACAAGCACAAGGTCATCAATATACTGTTTTGCTTTTGTATCGTAGCGCATAAGTGTGGTTGCGTTATCCCTTGCCGCACAGTAAATTATGCCCGTTTCGGGGTCAACGCATACCCAAGGCAGACCTTTTGTATGTCTTGCGGGGTCAAGCTCGTAGTATTCGCCCGTGTATTCAAGCGTATATGCGCTGTAAACCAGAATCAGCGGATGCTGCCATACCTTGCTGTCTTCAACCGCGCAGTAAAGTTTGCCGTCACGGTAGCTGATGCCGCCTATGTGTGCCGAGCCGTAATCCTCAACAAATTTATCGGGCAGCGCATCAGCATTGCGCATAAGTACGGTTTTGCTGTCAAGCTCTGTTTTGATTATGCCCTGCTTGCAGGTGAAGTAATAGTATTTGCCGTCGGTTGTCATATCCTGCGAATGCTCCCACGAATCGGCATTGAGAAGTATTGTTTTGTCAACCTCTGCGGGTCTGTCGGCTGCGGTTGCAAGCTCAAACACACCAGAAAGGGCAAGGACAAGCACCGTAAGCGGCAGCAGAAACGGAGTTTTTTTGCCCAGAAGGCGAAGAAAACCCATAAGATGTTTAATAAAAGCAAATTTATCCATAAACAAACCTCTTTCACCTAATACTCCATTCTATTGCATTTTAGCAAAACCGACAGAAATAGTCAACGCTTTATATAGTAATAAATAAAAATACAGTAAATATAACCAATATTATGTGATGAAATTCTACGAATACGCAAATTGTTTTTATTCTTCTTTTATGTTATTATAATTCAGTAAAAAATCGGTTACTATACCGAAATTCAGCAAATTTATTTTACGGAGGAAAAACAAATGAAAACTCTCAAAAAAGTTCTCGCTGTTGTTCTCAGCCTTCTTATTGTTTTTTCTGCAGTTGCCGCAGCTACAGCTGTCAGCGCTGAAGAAGCAGCCGAAGAAGTTGATAACACCTACATTCCCAGCTCAATCACTTGCAACCGCAAGCTTTTCGAGCCCGTTTATGTCAGAATTGATGGTCAGCCTTACAACCTTCTCAACCCCATTCAGGCTATCATTGCAATGACAAAGGCAGACACAGAGCAGGAAAAGGAAACAATCGCATATACATACCTTGAACTGCTGTTCATGGATATTCTCAATCTTCTTGCTGTTCCTGCACCCGTTGCAAACACAACATTTGAAGATGCTGCAAAGTATCAGAGCAAGAACCTTATGCCCGGTCACCTTGAATTTATTGATTCCAACCCCGGCGGCGTATGGAGCCTCGGTTATGACGAATCCAGCCTTGTTCCGGACGATGTTCTTGACCGTCCCTATTACCTTGGCGGTTACCTTCTTCAGAACTTCCCCTCAAACACAGTTGAAGAAATTCTTGACGACATGAAGGTTTACACAGTAGTTATGGACGACGGTTCGGGCAGAGGCAAGGTTGCGTTCTGCACAATCGAATGTATCGGTATTTCAAATAAGGATATCCGCGATATCCGCGCACTGCTTGCAGACTATGCAAAAGAAAATAACATCGTTTCTATCAATGTTACAGCAACCCATTGCCACAGCGAAATCGACACAATGGGTCTGTGGAATCCCTTCTTCCTCAAGATGGCAAACAACACTCTCGCAGCTCTCACAAGCCAGTTTATCTTCAAAACCAAGTCCGGTCCTGATGAAGCATTTATGCAGCTGCTTAAAGAGCGCACAGCTCAGTCCATCAAGGACGCTGTTGCAGACATGAAGCAGGGCGACCTCAACTTCAGCAAGAAGGATTGCGCCGAATATTTCTCTGATGACCGTGACCCCACAGGCTACGACGGCAATCTGTATGTATTCCGTTTTGACCCCTATCAGGAAGGCGCAAAGGAAACATATATCGTCAACGAGCCTGCTCACCCCTATATCACAGGTCTTAAAACAGACGAAAGCTCAGGTAAGCAGCTCTCCGGCGACTACACAGCAGCTATGTATCAGACACTCACCAAGTACGGCTACAACTTCATGCCCATCATCGGTGCAACTCTCGGTATCTACTCTGACAGAGGTCCCACAAACGATGATGTTGAAATGAACGAACGCTGGATGCAGGCTGACCGCTACGGTAAGGAGCTTGCTTATATCACAATGAGCATGACCAAGACCGAAGAAGAAATCAAAGAAAGCGATTATGTAAAGAATAACGAAAAGCTTCAGGCTGAAATCGCAAACGGCGGCGAACACTACACCCTTTGGTACAAGGATTGGGAGCCTGTAACCGAAACAAAGGTTGAGCCTATTCTCAACGTTGCTACCAAGGAAGTTATCATTACTGTTGAAAATCCCGTTCTTATGCTTGTCGGTAAAATGGGTCTTGTTAACCATAAGATTATCGAAAATGCTGACGGTACATTCAGCACACCCACAGAAATCGGCTACGCTGAATTCGGCACAAACATCAAGATTGCTATGATGCCCGGCGAAATCAGCCCCGAGCTCATTTACGGCGGTGTTACAATCGACGCTGAAAATTCCTTCTCCGGCACAGATTTCAACGCAAAGACATGTAACGAAAGCCTTGACCTCAAGGAAGACGATGTTCTTCTCTGCTTCGGTCTTTGCAACGATGAAATCGGCTATATCCTCAACGATAACGATTACTGCATGATTTTCTTCGACGATATGGAACCCTTCGGTGACCACTATCAGGAAACAATCGCATTCAGCCGCAGCTCAGGCTCATCACTTATGAATGCATTCGAAGAACTTGTAAAAATCACAAAATAAAATCTTACCTTTAAAATCAAACAACCGTGCGGATTTTATTCGCACGGTTGTTTTTTGCATATTCAAAAAAATATTGTAAAAGATAATGTTAAAAGGCGGGATGAAAAGAATGGACAAAAAGGTTTACAGCGAAAAGGTTTCGGCGGTTATGCCGCCATCGCCCAAAGTTAAAAATGCAATAAAAGCCTATATTTTCGGCGGCGGAATCTGCACGCTTGGTCAGGCGTTTAATCTGCTTTACACAAAGCTCGGTGCGAGCAAAGACGATGCAAGTATTTTTGTTGCAATAACTCTTATAGCAATTTCAGCAACGCTTACGGGGCTCGGCGTTTTCGATAAAATTGCGCGCCACGCAGGCGCGGGCACAATCGTACCGATTACGGGCTTTGCAAATTCCGTTGTTTCACCCGCAATTGAATTCAAAAGCGAGGGCAGTATACTCGGCACAGCGGCAAAAATGTTTACCATAGCAGGTCCGGTAATAGTTTACGGCACCGCAGCGGCTTGTGTTTATGGGGTTATATATTGGGTTACAACTGTAATATAAAAGCGTGCAGTTGACAACCGCACGCTTTTATATTTATTTCCTTTCGATTTCAGGAAATTCAAATTCTATAACAAAATGCTTTCAACCGTCTTGTGTTGATTCGGTTTCAAGCTCAAGTAAATAATGCTTGTTCTGTAACTCCTTAATGGTATCACCGATCCACCAAGATTTATTAATGCTTTTTATATCAATATCAGGTGTTTTAATTTCATAGTTGTATAAGCGTATTTTTTTAATATCGCTTTCATATGCAGCATCGCTGTCTAATTCTATTTCCAAACAATTGAATTTAGGCTTTTTATCTTTACGATCAAGGGCTGATTGTAATTCAGAAACAGAAAGGATAAAAGCATCATGTAGTCCGTATTTCCAATACCAATTCGGAAATTGAGCATAATACTCTTCAAGTTTTTGAGCAGTTTCTTCTATCTTTTTTCTGTCTGCATCTGACAATTGAGCATAATAATCTTCGAGTTCTTTGGTGACGAATTCCGACTCTTTTTTATTCATATTTTTTACCTGCTTTCATGCTAACTATATTTTATCAAAAAGTCGAATGAAAAGTATAATTTAAATCTTTAAAACTTATTTATGCTGAGTCAATATCCATTCAAGCAGATATGTGCTTCATTCTGCACTGCTGCAGAGTTGTTTATTGGCTGACGACACTGTTTTGATTTTTTTCTTGTTTTTCTTCTCTTTCTTTTTTTCTTGCAATCTGTGGCAGGGAAGATACAGCGGCTACAACTTTATTTAAGTATTTGTTTCCGAGCAATATTGTTATTGCCAACGAAATCGGAACAAGCAGCCAGCTGTTGGGTTCGTCAAAGAATTCTTTTAACTCAAAAGTATTATAAAGCAGCATTTTTATTATGTAGTGAAAAATATAAACAGGCAGAGTGTACTGACCGCATTTTGCAATAAAACGGGGGTGGATTCTGTCCGGTGTGAGAACGACAAGGCTGATACAGCCGAGCGCGGAAACAGCGTAGCACGCAAGGCGGATTAAAAAGCCGAAGCTTTCACCCGCACCGAGCGTATTGTAAGGGTGCTGACCCGTAAACATCGGTCGCACGCAGTAAACCGAAGGTATGCTGAAAGCAACTGCGGCAATAGCGCCGATAACAACAAGTGCGGCAAGCTTCTTGAGTATGCCGTGGCTGAACTTTTCAATCTTTTTCGGGTCAAGGCAGTAGCCTGCATAGTAAAACGGGTAGAAAACGATTATGCGTGAAAGCACAAGTGTATGGTTGATTTCGCTGTCGTAGCCTGCAAAAAGGCTGAGAAGAAGCGAAACTGTAAAAACATACTGCGGCTTATATCTGCTTGCACCAACGGTAATAACCGAAAAAGCGAACATAGCAAACATATACCATGCAAGTCCCGTTTCGCCGAAAAGGCGGAATTCGGTTTCCTGCTTGAATATTAATTCATATAAAAATACGCATATTTTAGTAAAGAAATACAGCACAAGATATCCGAGCATTTTCTCCCAGCGTCTTTCATTTACCATCCTCTTTGAAAAAAGACCTGCAACAAAAATAAACAGCGGCATATGGAAAGAATAGATAAACAGGAAAGCACTGCGGATTACTTCCGATTCAGCTGCGTGGTAATCAAGAAAATGTCCGAGTACCACCGTAAACATCAGAAAAAATTTAAGTATATCCCATTTTTGCGTACGTTCGGCCATAGGCAATTCACCTCGTGGATTTTTTAGCTTTTTTTCTTCGTTTTAATTGTTGCGGCATAGGCGCTGTTGCACAGACCGAGTATTGCTGAAACTACAAACAGCAGTTCTATTCCGAGCGTCTGCCAGACCCAGCCGCCGCAAAGGGCAATAAAAATTGTAATCAGGTGGTTGATGGAAACCCCTGTTGAAATGGTTGCCTTTACTTCGTCGGAATTGTCGGACAAATCCTGGACATAAAGGTTGGAAGCCATTGAAGCCAGCGAAATAACAGCATCAAGTATGTAGTTGATGCAACAGATTATAAACGCAACATTTTCCGGGAAGATGCGGTGAGCAAAGCCGTAGAAGAAGCAGACAATTACAAGAATCAGCGTGTCGGAAATCATTACAACCTTGTAGCCCATGCGGTCAATAATTCTGCCGACTATGGGCGAGGCAAAGAAACAGGCTATTGCCGATATGGCAAACAGCAGGCTTATCGTTGCGGCATTAGCTCCGTAGTGCAGAATCAGTACATATGGACCAAAGGTGAAAAACACCTGCTTGCGAGCGCCGTAAAACATTTCGAGCATGTAGTATTTTTTGTACTTTTTGTGGAAGTAAAAGCGGCGTTTTGTTGAATCGGTTTCACTTTTGCCCTTGATTCTGAATGAGAAAACCGCACTTATGCCTGCGAGTACGGCGGCAAGTGCAAAGAAAAATGTGTAGGGCTGGTTTGCCGTAAAAACGGAGAAAACAATAACAACAACTATGTAGCCGATAAGTGTACCGATTTGGCTGGTTGCGTTCTGCGCGCCGAGCGCTGCGCCGCCGTTGCCGGGGCGGGCATATTTCAGCGATATGGTGTTTTTCATCGCAAGCTGAATATGTTCACCGAGCGAATAAACGGCAATTGCAAGTATTACAAGTATCTTACCGGGTGGCAGAATTGCAAGTAATCCCATGCCGCAAAGCATTATTACCGCACCCGCCTTGTACAGCGTTTCTGCCGAAAGCATATAGACTGCGGCAAGAATAAGCACAAGCAGTACACCGGGGATTTCGCGGAAGAATTCCGCAACACCGCGGTCTATTTCGCCCATGCCGACAATTTCTGCCATGTAGTTGTCGAGCATGCCCTTGTACAGTCCGTAGGAAAGTCCGGTAATTAATATTGAAAGTAAAAACAGTTTGTAGCCCGAGCCTTCTGTAAAGGCTTCTTTAAAGCTTGGTAAAAGGGAGTGTTTTTTCATGGTAATCTAATCCTTTTAAAAAGTCAGAAAGCGAGATATTTGCTGTGCTTGCCCAGAAGTTTTTTGAAAACGATAATCAGCAGAATGTCAGCGGCAATTATGATAACCGTATTCAAAGGGAAAAGTGCATAATTGAAAAATAACGGAATCAGGTTGAAAAAGTATTTGATGGCAGGGTGGGAAAAGAAAATACCAAACGAGTGGTTCCCGAAGAATTCGAGAATTCTGAAGTTGTATTCTTTTTCTGAATTTACAAAGCGGTAGGCAAGAATAACAAAAATTGAGCCGGTTAAAATTGCGGTAAGCTTCATTTGTGTTCCGCTGTTTGTATCGCCCAGAGAAAAACGCCAGTAGCTTTCAAGCATCTGCAACGGTACGGATGCAACAAGTAAAGCAGTCAGCTTTTTGGTCGATGCCTTCACTGTAATAAGGTTGTTGCCCATAAGGTAGCCGAGGTAAAAATATGTAAACCATCCGAGGCAGGAAAGCTTGATAATAATTTCAATATATGAGTTTAAATCGTACCCAAGTATTACAGGAAGCGTGCGCATAAGCAGTACTTCAATCGGGGTTATTAAAAATCCTAAATATCTGAATTTTGACCTTGCAAGTTTGTCAATCAACGGTATGAGCAAGGTGAATTCACAGTACAGCGGTATAAAATATGTTGTGGAAGCTGCACGCCCTGTTATAAGGTGTTTGATAAATTCAACCGGTATCTGTGTCGGGTTGCTGAAATCTTTTATTACAATATAAATCAGCGTCCATAATATGTAAGGTACTATTACTTTCAGAATGCGTTTTTTAGGGTTGTATTTGTTTACATCTGACAGCATACCGCTCAAAAACAGAAAGAGCCCTACAGCAAAATTGAAGAAAGGTCTTAATAAAACCGTATACATTCCCGAAGGCATGGTGTGAATAATAACTACTGCAAGGATTGCAAGTCCTCGTAGTATCTGTATGTGTTTTGATTTTGTGTTTGTCATTTTTATCTTTCTTTCTGTATAGCTTTTTTGTCAGTCACCTTCAGTTAAAACCAGGGCGCATTCGCAATGGGCGGTGCGGGGAAACATGTCCACGGGGGTGACGAGGTGCTTGCCGTCTTTTTCGGGGACGGTGTAGCCGAGTTCTGCAAAAATTGCACAGTCGCGCGCAAGGGTTGCGGGGTCGCAGGAGATATAGACTATACGCTTAGGGTTCATTTTTACAACCGTTTTTATAAGTGCTTCGTCGCAGCCTTTGCGGGGCGGGTCGAGTATAATAACATCGGGCTTTATGCCCTCTTTTTCAAGCTGTGCGGCGGCAACCGCAGCATCGCCGCAGATGAAGCGAGCGTTTTCAATGCCGTTTTTTGCGGCGTTTTTCTTTGCGTTTTCTACTGCATCGGGTACTATTTCAACACCGATAAGCTGTTTGACATTTTTTGCCATGCTCAAGCCTATTGTACCGACTCCGCAGTACATATCAAGCAGAATTGTATTTTCATTAAGGTTTGCGTATTCTGCGGCAAGGCTGTAAAGCCGCTCTGCCTGTGCGCGGTTTACCTGGTAGAACGAATGCGGTGAAATTTCAAACCGCGTGCCGCAGAGTGTGTCCTCAATTCTGTCCCTGCCCCAAAGGCTTATCATTTCTTTGCCTAAAACAACATTGGTTTTTCCTTTGTTTATGTTAAGGCAAAGCCCTGTTACACCAAGGGCGGAAAGCTTATCTTTGAGTAAGTCTGCATGGGGAAGTCTGTTGCCGTTAATGACTATGCATACCAAAATTTCTTCGCAGTTTTCCGATGCGCGTATATAAATGTGGCGAACAAGACCCTTGTGAGTTTCTTCGTTGTAAACTGAAATATTGTTTTCGTCAATCCAGCTTTTAACCGTGTTTGCGATTTCGGAAAATTTTTCAGGCTGAAGCATACAGCAGCCGCAGTCAATTATGTTGTGGGTACGGCTTGAATAAAAGCCGATTTTTGTGTTGCCGTTCTTGTCTTTGCCTACGGGAAGCTGTGCCTTGTTGCGGTAGTATGCTGTTTTTTCGCTGCCGATAATTTCGCATATGTTGAGCGGCATACCTGCAATGCGCCTGAAAACATCGTCAACACGCTGCCATTTTATTTTAAGCTCTGCTTCATAGCTGATATGGCGGTAAACGCAGCCGCCGCAGCGGTTGAATACGGGGCAGTCAGCTTCAATTCTGTCAGCCGACGGGGTGATGATTTCCATTGCCTTTGCTACGGCATAGTTCTTTTTTACCTTTATTGCGTGGGCAAGTATTTTATCGCCGACGGCTGTGTTGGCGGCAAAAACCGCCATGCCGTCAACGTGACCGACACCGCTGCCTTCAGCGGTCATGCCCGTTATTTCAAGTTCAAATTCGTCGTTCTTTTTCAAGGCTTACCTCTCTTGAATAATTTTGCGTATCTATGTAATATATAAATAGGTGATTAAGTATGAATAAAAGCGTCTTTGAAAGAATATATGATGTTGTAAAACAGATTCCCCGCGGTAAGGTTGCAACCTACGGTCAGGTTGCTCTGCTTGCAGGAAATCCGAGGTGGGCGAGGGTAGTCGGCTATGCCTTGCATGTCAATCCTGACCCCGATACAATCCCCTGCTACAGGGTTGTCAACCGTGAGGGCAGGGTTTCGCCCGCTTTTGCTTTCGGTGGCGAAAACATGCAGATTTTAATGCTTGAGGGTGACGGAATCAAGGTAACCGACGGCAAAATTGATTTATCCGTTTTTCAGTGGATTCCTTGAGGCAATGATTCTTTTAATTATTGCATAAATGCAAATACAGCCGATTAATCCTACAGCAGAGCCAGCGGCATCAATCAGAATATCGCTTATCTGAAAGGCTCTGCCTGGAATAAAAATCTGGTGGATTTCGTCGCTTGTGCAGTAAAGCACCGATACGGCGAAGCTTAATAAAATTTTCGGTTTGCCAAAGGTTTGCAGGAATGCGTTGTAAAGCAGCGCGGCAAGTCCGCAGTATTCAAGAAAATGCGCAAGGCTGCGGAAGGTATCGTGCCCTATGGCTTCAATAAACTTTGTGAAAAATCTGCCGAAAAAGCCCATTACTTCAAGGCTCAGTTCAGCCGATTCTTCCGATTGCTGGTGTGAAAGGCTGAAAATTATTCCCATGCACACTGCCACCAGCAGCCATGAAAAGGCTATGCCGAATTTTCTTGCATTGCTGTAATTTTCTAACATCAGTTTTTAAGTATCTCCGTATTTGTAAGGTTTATTATATTGCCCGAGTGTGAGAACACAACATTTCTTGTGCGGTTGTTTACCGCGCTGTAGCTGCTTGTGAAAAACAGCGGACAGAAAACACCGTTTTGAATAATGAACTGCTGCGCTTTGGTGCAGCCTTCAATTACACTGTTCTGACCCGAAGCCATGTTCAGCTGATTGATGAGCTTGTTGTAGGTTTTGGAATTAAGGCGGCAGATGTTTGAAGCGTTTGCAAAGGCTGAAAGGAACTGCGCAGGTGTTTGTGCCGCAGTTGAAATATCGGTTAACGCAAGCTGATAGTTGCCGCTGTTTATGCGTGAATCAAGCTCTGCTTTTTCAAGCACCTCAACCTTTGCGGAAATGTTTATTCCGAAAAGCTGCTGCCAGTTCTGAATAATGCGGCGGACAGCTGTTTCATAGGCTTGTGTGCAAAGTACGGTGATTTCGCACATACTGCCGTCTGAATACTCATTGAAGTATTTCTTTGCAGCGGCTTCATCGTAACCGAGTAAGCCTACGGACGGAGCGTGCTCGGCATAAGATATACCGTCCATCATACATGAGGGCGGAATAATTCCGTTTGCTCTGCCGTTCATTTCAGGTTCGGCAACTGATATGATTTCGCTGAAATCGGTAGCCATAATCAGCGCAAGCCTTAACCGCGTGCTTTTCATTGCAGCATCGGCGCAGTTAAAAGCAAGACCCCATACCGTATTTTTAAATTCCTTTACCGTACAGCCTTCGCTTTCAAGCGCGGGTATCATGTCTGCGGTTACGGGTGCAGCTGTATATGTACCGTCGGACATTTTTTCAAGTATTATTTCGAGGTCCTGCGTAAAGGCGTAGGTTACCGAATATATTTTTGCCTGTGCCTGCGGATTATCCGCATTGCGGCGCAGGATTATGGTTGAATTTTTGTACCAGCGGGAAAGATAAAAGCTGCCGTTGCAGAGTATATATTCCGCACCGAGTCCATGTCTGCCGCCCGTAGCTTCAAAGAAAACCTGCTTACAGGGCATGGCAACAGGCTCGGAAAGCACGGTTAAAAATTCACCGCTCTGATATTCGAGAGTAATTCGCACCGTGAATTCGCCTACAGCTTCAACGCCGAGCTGTGTTGCGGGCAATTCGCCCTTGTGAACCTTTTCCGCGTTTTTAATCATGTAAAGGCGCTGTGCATCGGGCGCTTTTGTTTCGGGCGAAAGTGCGCGGCGCAGACCGAAAACAAAATCCTGCGCGGTTACGCGTAAATCAATTGCGTTTTCCCAGTTTTCACCGAAAAGAGCCTCGTGGTTGGAGTTGATGTGCCATTTTTTATCTTCGTGCAGCTTGAATTCATAAACAAGTCCGTCGGAAGATATTGCGGTTGAGCTTGCTGCTGCGGGTATGGGCTTGCCGGTTTCGTCAAGCTTCATCAGACCCTCAAAACAGTTTGCCACAACGGTGCGGCTTTCTGCGGATTCGGCAATCTGTGGGTCGAGCGTAAGCGGCTCTGCGGCAAGCGGCAGACGGATTTCAGCATCCTTTACCGTGTCGGAGCAACCCGAAAAAGCGGCGCAGATAATGGCAAGCGCTGTCAGAAAAGCACATATTCTGCATAAATATCTCTTCATTGTTATATATCAACCCATTTTCACATATTATATCTATTGTATTATATAACATCAAGATGATAATAGCAAATATTTTATTGCTTCTTTTTACTCGAATAATTACACAAAACCTTTTCGTATTTTTACATTTTTTTGTGCAAAATCCAATAAAATGTATTGAAATACATAAATTTATATGTTATAATCTGCTATGAAGTTGCTTTTACGGCAATCTAAACAGTATTTTTAAAACAATTTTTAAACGGCTTTGTAAAATTTAAGTTCCCTTTTACAAATGCCGCAAGGAGGAAACCACATTGAAAGCGTACAACGCAAAGGACATCCGCAATATCGCAATCGCAGGTCACGGCGGCAGAGGTAAAACATCACTTGCCGAGGCTATGCTTTATCTTGCAAAGGCAACTGACCGTCTTGGCAGAGTAGCAGACGGTAACACAGTGCTTGACTACGACGCAGAAGAAAAGCGCCGCGTAGCATCTGTTTCCACAGCAGTTGCACCTCTTGAATGGAAAGATGTAAAAGTTAATATAATCGACACTCCCGGTATGTTCGACTTCGCAGGCGGCATAGCAGAGGGTATGCGTGCGGCAGAATGCGCACTTATCGTTACAGGCGGCGGCATGGAAAAATTCGATGTCGGTGCAGAAAAGGCACTCAAGGCAGCGAATAAGCGCGGCATAGCAAAAATGTTTGCCGTTACACGCCTTGATTCCGAAAATAACGATTTCTACAGAACCTTCAATACTATTGTTGCACAGGTCGGTGCTTCCGCCTGTCCGATGGTTGTTCCGCAGATTGTTGACGGAAAGATTGTTGCATATGTCAACCTTGTAACAAACAAGGCTTATTCCTATACCTACGGCAATGCAAGCGAAATTGCAATGCCCGATGATGACAGAATAAACGCCATGAGAGATATCTTCAACGAAGCAGTTGCTTCTGCAGACGATGCTCTTATGGAAAAATTCTTTGAAGGCGAAGAATTCACACAGGAAGAAATTGTAAACGGTCTTAAAGAAGGCGTTGCTTCCGGTGCTGTTGTTCCCGTATTTGCTTGCGCAGGTTATACAATGGATGCTGTTGATATGCTGCTTGACGGTATTGTAAACTTTGCTCCCAATGCAGCCGACTACGCAGGCGAAGCTGACATCAAGTGCGATGAAAACGGTCCGCTTGCAGCTATCTGCTTCAAGACTGTTGCTGACCCGTTTGTAGGCAAAATGTCCTACTTCAAGGTTGTATCCGGTAAGCTCACATCCGATGTTCAGGCTGTCAACTCCCGTACAGGTGAACCTGAGCGTATGGGCAAGCTCGTTACAGTCCGCGGCGGCAAGCAGGAAGATACAGCTGCTATCCCCGCAGGCGACATCGGCGCAGTTACAAAGCTTGCCAACACAGTTACAGGCGATACACTCTATGCTCCCAAAAACGAAGTAGAGCTTGACGGTGTTGATTTCCCGGCACCCTGTATCTCCATGGCTGTTAAAGTCCGCAAGAAGGGCGAGGAAGAAAAGGTTGCTTCCGGTATGCTCCGCCTTGCAGAAGAAGATCCGACTATCAGTTTCCAGATTAATAAAGAAACACGCGAGCAGGTTGTCAGCGGTCTTGGTGAACAGCACCTTGATGTTATCAAGTCCAAGCTCAAGGCTAAATTCGGCGTTGAGGTTGACCTTACAGTTCCGCGCGTTGCATACCGCGAAACAATCCGCAAGGTTGTTGACAAGCAGGGCCGTCATAAGAAGCAGTCCGGCGGTCACGGTCAGTTCGGTGATGTATGGATTCGCTTTGAACCCTACATGGGCGAAGAAGAATTTGTATTCACATCAGACGAGGTTGTCGGCGGCGCAGTTCCCAAGAACTTCTTCCCCGCAGTTGAAAAGGGTCTGAGAGAATGCATTGCAAAGGGTCTTATTGCAGGCTATCCCATGGTCGGCATCAAGGCAGCCCTTCATGACGGTTCATACCACCCCGTTGACTCTTCCGAAATGGCATTCAAAACTGCTGCTGCCCTTGCTTTCAAGGCAGCTATTCCGGATGCACAGCCCACAATTCTTGAACCCGTAGGTCTTCTCAAGGCTTACATTCCCGAATCAAAGTTCGGCGATATAATGGGCGATATCACAAAGCGCCGCGGCCGCGTTATCGGTATGGGTGCTTCCGATGAACCCGCTCTTCAGGAATTCGTAGCTGAAGTTCCCATGGCAGAAATGGGCGACTTTGCTACAGTTCTCCGCTCTGTAACACAGGGCAGAGGCTACTTTACTCTCGATTTCGTCCGCTACGAAGACGCTCCCATGAACGTTCAGCAGAAGGTTATCGAAGAAGCAAAGGCACGCATGGAAGAGGAAGCATAAGCTTTTAGATTTAAAAATCAGCAATAACGCAAAATATCAGCAGAGCAACCGTAAAAAGTTGCTCTGCTTTTTTGCTGCACTTTTGTAATTTATTCCATTATAATTCAAACACTAATAAATACAAAGTATAATTATCTTTTTGTTGTATTTGTGTTTGATTAATGGTATAATTCAGCCATGAAATTTTTGGCTTTTCAGCAGAAACGGAGTTCAAATATGAAAAGACTGTTATGTTTTATTCTTGCCTTATCTATGCTGCTTGTGCTTCCCTGTGAAGCTGCCGCAGATGCTGCGCCTCAAGCCGAGGCTGATTTAGTGCTTCTGCCCGAAAAATCAAACGGCACAACTCAAATCCGTACCCGCAGGCAGGTTGACGGCTTGCGAATGTATGTTGATGAAGAAAACCCGCTGTTTATGATACGCAACTGTCCGATATGGGGCGGACCGCAAACGGGTGAAGCCTTTGCGGAATATGCAATAAAAACCTACTATGCTCTGCCCGAGGATATAAGAAACTTTGCTGTTATTTACATTGACGAAGGCACAACGGATATGACCCCTGCCCGCCAGCTCGAATTCTGGGATGAGCTTCTGACAATTACCGATGTGGCAAATGTGCCGATTGTCTGCCAGTCCGAATGCTTCTGCACCAACAAAACGCGCGACCCCTTCACTCAGGAGGAGCTTTCTGCTGTATTCAAAGAGCATAAATCGCTTATCGGCTTTGTTCAGGTCGAGCTTTCAACAAACGGTGTAACAAACGAAAATCTTGCCTATGACGAGGTTACCGAGGATAACGGCGTAAACAAAAATATTCTTGCCCGAATGAAATCCTGCGTAAAAGCCTGCGCTGAAAACGGCGGACTTTTCATCTGGCAGGATATGGAATATATCTATTATAAAAAGGCTAACTATGTAAACCAGCTTCTCAAGGACAGAGAGCTTTATGACCTGCTCAAAGCCAACAGCGAAAATGTTATTATAATGGATAAGCACAACGGTCACGGCAGACACTTTGCAAGCCAGGCAAATATTTTAGGCTGCTGGCTTGATGATGTTTGCGGTAACTGGGGTGTAAACCTTGAAAACTTCCTCTGGTATGAAGAAGGCTTTATTGAATACGATGATATCGGTGTTGCACCCAACGAGCCTGACCCGATTACCACAGCTAAATATCCGCCTGCGCTTTTCGGTATTGATATGATAGCCGATATGGTCGGCGGTGCAACCGTTTACGCAATTGAAGGCACATTCAGCCGCGGCGGGCTTTATCACTTTGTTGACGGTGAGGTAATTCTTACCCCCACCTTTTACGATGTGCTTTATCCGATTTATCAGCTGATTCTCAACGGTGCCGTACCCGATAAAGAAGAAGTAAAGCAAAACATAAAGGTTGCCTATAAAATGAGTCTGCCACGCGCATATGCGCTCAGCGGAAACGATGCACATCTTCTGCAGGGGCTGTATTGTGACACATTTTCATTTATTGAAGAAAAAATAGATATTACGCCTTATTTTGACTGCACAAAAACATGGGTGCCGTCAACGGGCAGATATTACATTATACCCATACTGCCTATTTATTCAAACCCCGCAGAAGTGCTGCCCGAAAGTGAAATACTAAACGATTTTACTTATTTTATAAATCTGCTTTTCATTAATCCCATTAAAACCAAATTTTTCAATAAACGCTATGAGGAAACCTATACCGGCGACGGCGTTCTGTTTGATATTAACGATTATATCTACATTTTCAACAGCAATGAAAATAAAACGGTTGACAGCGAGCAGAGTGTGAATTACACCCTGCCCAAGAGCAAAAAGCAGATAAACGCAACCTTTGCAGCCCACACATACGCAATAATAAACGAAACCGACAACAGTATTGAAATTGATCTTTGCAACCTTCGCCTTGATACCGATGCGGTATGCAACGGTCAGGAGGGTGAAGACCAGTTTATGCGCGCATATGCCGCAGGCGGAAAAATGGACAATCCCCGCGATTTCAGAAAAACCGTTATCAAGCTGACGGGCTTTGATTCTATGCCGGGTGTTGGCGCAACGGGTTCAAACGGCTCAAAAGGCAGAGCCGACTGGGATGAAGAAACAAAAACTCTGACCCTTACTGTTGTTTCAAACGGCGAAACAAGAATAACGGTAGAACGGTAATGAATAACAGCGTGCAGATTTTATACTGCACGCTGTTAGTGTTTTTTATTGCTTTGTTAATTTTATTAAATACGAACTGAAAAGTGAAAGATTGAGATTAAGGGAATAGTTTTCTGTTGTAATGATTTCTTCTTTTACAAGGACTAAGTCGTTTTCTTTATCAAGCAGACAGATTTCAGCTCTTGCGTTTTCAAATCCACGCAAATCAACCGCTGTTTGTTTTGCAGGTGTTGAATCGTCGTCTGAAAAATGCGTCAGCATAACTGCAGCTCTATCCTTCGATTTTGCGGCACAGACATAAATTTCTCCGCTGTCGCTTACTGCTTTTACACACTCGTTTAGTTTATAAAGTTCATTGAACATTTTAAACGGGTAGTAACCTTTTAAACATTCGTTTACAAAATCGGTGTTGAAAAGTCCGTTCATTCCGCAGGGCCGTGCATCGTAGTACATAAGCATATCGAGCGATGAATACTGCTCAACGCACATTGTACCGGTAATAAAAGAAGCGCCTTTAAGTCCCTTTTCCGCTTTGAGTGAATACAGCCAATCGTCGCCGTCCCATCCGCGGATATAGTTCCACTCGTTAAGTATGCTTTCAGTTTTTTTATGCCCGTATTTATCAAGTAAATCGCGGACCTCTTTTGTCTTTGCGGCAATGCTTTTCGGGTCGTTAGCATAGATGTGCCAGGAGAAAAAGTCGAGTGGTGCATCGAGCTGCTTTAAAAAATCCTCAGCCCACTCCATATTGCCTACAGATGCAGGTCCGCCGATTTTAAGCTCGGGAAAACAGGCTTTCAGGTGTTTAGCGGCAACATCATAAAACTCAAAAAATTCTGCCTTTGTGCCGCCCCAGCAACGCTTGTGGGTGCTGTCATCCGGGTCAAGGTCGGGCTCGTTCCATATTTCCCAGTATTCAATGCCCGTGTTGAAGCCGTCAGCCCAACCGTAATTATAGTGCTTTATAATATGTTCGCATATAACAGCCCATTTTTTAAAATCCTTTGGCGGCAGGGTGTTATATTTCTTTTTCCAATGTTCAATTTTTGAACCCAGACGGTAAAACGGCTTTGTACCCGCAACTTCAATAACCTTTAAATATTCGTCCGTCAGGCAGAAATCATAAGATTCAGGGTCATAAGGGTCAGCATCAAAATCGGGAAAAATGAAGTTGACATCAACAGTATGTTCACCGCCGTATGTTGCATAAAACGATGCATCGTGGGTGCGGGCGTAGGGTATACCCGCTTCGCGGTAAGAAACAATATTCGTAATTCTCTGGTCAGAGGCAAATTTGTAAACCGGGCCGTTGTTTACCGCGTGCATGGGCTTGACCTTGCCCAAGGGCTTGTTAAAATCTATGGTTATGTTGTTCACGGAATCACTCCTTTGTTTTTATTTTAACACAAGTATCCGATTTACTCAACTTGAATTTTATATAACATAACAGCGTGCGATTTCTGCACGCTGTTTCATAAAACAATAAAAAGATTTTCACCAAAAAACTTTCTTGCAAACGAAAATGCCTTTTAAAAGTGCGAAAATAATCAGCGTGACGCACAGGAATTTTTTTATTGCGTCAAGGCAGATTATTGTTTTGGTCATGCAGTGTATAAGCTTGAAATCAAAGCAGATTTTTTTGAGCATCAGTCACACCCCCCTTAATACAACAGCGTGTGCGACGGTGGGTATGCTTTCGCCCTGCTGGCTTGAAACGGTGGACATTAGCGCGCCCGTACCGATAAAAACCATTCGGTTAATTTCGCCCGAAAGCAGTTTTTTCATAAAGTGTGTGCAAATTACGCTTGCGCTGCAGCCGCAGCCGCTTCCGCCCGAATTCACATCCTGCTCGTCAATGCTGTAAATCATCGTGCCGCAGTCCTTGTGCTTGCTTCCGAGGTCAATTTTGTGTTCCTCTTTAAGCAAATCAACCAACAGCTTTGAGCCGATTGCGCCAAGGTCGCCGGTAACAAACAAATCAAAATCTGTCGCGGTCTGTCCCGTTTCGTTGAGTAATGCGCTGATGGTGTCCGCCGCTGCGGGTGCCATTGCTGCACCCATGTTGTTTGCATCGGTTACGCCATAATCGCGAATTCTGCCGAAGGTCATGCTTTCAATTGCAGGACCGTGTCCGTCACCTTCAATAATTGCTGCGCCTGCGGCGGTTGCCGTCCATTGTGCCTGCGGCGGACGCTGACCGCCGTACTCAAGCGGCAGCCTGAATTGTCTTTCAGCTGAACAGAAGTGCGACGAGGTTGCCGCAACCGCGCGGTTTGCCGCACCGCAGTTTACAAAAATTCCCGCAAGCCCGAGCGACAGTGCCATCGTTGAACAAGCGCCGTAAAGCCCTGCAAACGGTATGCCAAGGCTGCGCACACCAAAGGTTGTGCCAATGCTCTGCCCTAGCAGGTCGCCTGCAAAAAGCATATCCGCATCTTCGGGCTCAAGCTTTGCTTTTTGAAGTGCTGTGTCTATAGCAGCTTTCTGAAGTGCGCTTTCAGCCTTTTCCCAGCTGCTTTCGTTCATTCTGCCGTCGGTAAAAACGCGGTCAAATTCTTTGCCGAGCGGACCTTCGCCTTCCTTTTTGCCGACTACGCCGGCGGAGGCAATTATTTTTGGTCGGTTATACAGCAGTACGGTCTGCCTGCCTTTTTTCTCTGTCAATTTTTAATCACACCTTTCCTATTTATTTTTAGGAAAAATAATTCTTTTATGTTATGCAAATTTTCTTTACTATTCTGTCAATATTTGCTATAATGTTTTTCATAAAAAGAAAAATTGTGAGGTGCAATTTATGAAAAAATTTTCAAAAATTCTTGCTGCAGTTTTAGCCGCGGTCATGTTGCTTTCTGTTTCTGTTTCGGCGGCAAATCTGGCAGATTCAAAAACTGCGCTTGTTGAAAAATTTGTTGCCGCAGAAGGTCCTAAGGTTGGTAATTACAGCGTTGATTATCGCTATTTTTCACCCGTTAAAGAAAACGACGATACAAAGTATCCGCTTGTAGTATGGCTTCACGGCATGGGTGAAGGCGGCGAAGAAGGCGCACAAGTTAAAAAGAATAACATTGCTTACTGGGCAAGCGAAGAAATGCAGGCACGCTTCGACCCTGCAGGTGGCGCATTTATTCTTGCTGCGCGTTCACGCGAAGAGAACGGCCTTTTCTGGGATAATGCACTTGTTGCTCCGCTCAGAGCTGCGATTGACGATTTTGTCGCAAAAAACAAGGCTAATATAGACCTTAGCCGTATCTATGTCGGCGGCTTTTCAATGGGCGGCAAAATGACCTACAAAATGGCAGTTGCATACCCCGAAATGTTTGCCGCAGCCTTTCCGATTTGCCCCGCATGGGCGCTGAGCGATAAGGCGGTTGAAAAAATAGCCGATATGCCGATATGGATAACTTCAAGTACAAAGGACCCGCTTGTAAACTACTACATGAATGTTACACCCACATGGGAAAAGATATGCAGAATTTCAAATGTAGCCGAAAAGTGCAGGTTTTCAACGCTTACAACGGTCTGCTATGAAGACGGTGCAAAAACCTCCAGCAGCCACCACGCATGGTTTGCCGTAAACCACGATATGTTCTCTGTTGATAACGGCGCATATCCCTATATGTCAACAGTGAACGGTAAGGGCGAAACGGTTGAGCTTAAATACCCCGACGGTATGATTTCATGGCTGACTTCGCACACATCCGATTATAACGGCGAACCCGGCACAGGCAGGGGCAACCTTGAAACAATCGGTAATACAGACGGTATTTTAAGCGATGCCGTAGGCATTTTCGATATTATCAAGGGTATTTTCAACACATTGATGGCAATGATTTTCGGTTAATTTAACAGCAAAAATTTACGGCAGTCATTCGCCCACGCCCGACAAGGCAGTATTTCTTTAAAATGTGAATTTTAAGCACAATAATGCGTCAAATCCCACAGATATGCGCCAGCATTATCTGTGGGATTTTCCTTTTCTTGTATATTAAAATTTCATTTTAAAGTG
>JAFQBE010000034.1 GCA_017416765.1 Clostridia bacterium | reverse complement strand
TTATGTCGGCGATAAGCTTGTTCGTGTTGAATCCGATGGTTTGGATTATGGTCCGCTGACAATTTACTACACGGCAGACGGTAAACCGTACAGCTTTTACTACGGCGGCGGTCCGTTCTACTATATGCTTAATCTGCAAGGTGATGTTATTGGTATTGCTACCGGCAATGGCAATGTAATAGTTGAATACGCTTATGATTCATGGGGAAAGCCTATTTCTGTAACAGTAAACAATTCAATTTATGAAGATATTGCTTTAGCCAATCCGTTGCGCTACAGGGGCTATGTTTACGATAACGAAACCGGACTTTACTACCTGCAAAGCCGTTATTATGACCCCGAGCTCTGCCGCTTCATCAGTGCCGATGCCTATCTCGTAGCCGGCAATGCTCTCCAAGGCACTAATATGTTTGCCTATTGCCTGAATAATCCGGTGAGATATAGTGATCCGAGTGGGTATTTAAGTTCAACAGAACAAGTAGCAGTTAATGTTGCAACTATTTTTGCGTGTTTAATATATATTGCGGATTATGCTGAACGGCACGATATGAATGTATATGCTGTTGTCGATTTTTTAGAAAGAACAACTGACGAAGATTCTAAACTCGTAAATTACGCTGAAGTATTAGAAATTGGAGTTATGGTACTTAATGGCGATGAGTGGCTTAATGCTTTGTTCTCTGCCAAAGGGTTATATGGCGATTTGAAAAATATTGCTACAATTGCTTTGGGTGGAAAAATTAAAATCAGTACGGCATCAGGTGTTGTAAGTGCGGCCATAAATATATTGAAGGATTTTTGGAATCCGTTAATGACTGATGATGATATTCGATTTAATGCATTTGAACACATTGCAAGTGCTGCAGTAGGTGTAGGCGTTTTTACAGCCGAACTTACAGCTGCAGTAACAGCTATGACTGGCAATCCTTATATAGGCTTTGGATTTAGCGCACTCGTTTTGGGCATTATTGCTTTTTCAGGTATCTGAGTTTGAAACATTGGAGGAGTTGTTATGAGATATAAATATAGTAAAATAGCTTTTGTATGTTGTTTGATATTTACAGCATTAATAGTTATGACTATTTTGTTTACCTTGGGCTTTTTTATCGATGTGGAGAAAAAGCAATTTAACAATGTGATATTATTAGTTTCAGCGTTTTTAATAAGTTGTGCTTTTATGTATGGTGGAGAATATTTTAACAAGTATATAACTCTTTCGGATGAGCAGATGTTTTTCAATTCCTTTAGATTTAAAGGAAAAATTCATCCAATATCTTTTAATGTTAAATATGTGGATGTGTGGAGTGTGACATCAAGAACATTACCATTGCTTGGCATTTGGGCAATAAAAATTAAAGCTAAGAATCTCCCACATGAAATCACAATATCTTTTTGTTTTCAAAAACATAGAAAATTATATAGTTGTCTTTGTGCATTGATTAAGGAACGAAATGATACTGTGTATATTGATAGCCACTTAGAAAAATTCATCCTTCAGAATCGTCACCAATCAGAGGAAGGTTCTATGATTGACCCCGACAAGCACTAAAATCAAACAGGATAGCTCTCGTTAATTCGGGAGCTATCCTGTTTATTTACTATGCATTTTTCAGCCCAAAAATTTCAAAAAATCATGCTTTTTTGACTTTTTTACATTTATAAAACTTTTTTACAAATTTTGCGTTACTTTTATCATTTTTTGTCATATGCACTATATGAGTGTTTAGTTATTCCCAAATTCTAAGATAATTTCAATTGAAAATTCAACAAACAGATACGAAAGGATGGTTTTAGTGTCAGATTACAAATATGATGTCGGTATATCTTACGCAACAGAAGACGAAGAATATGTTGGTAGAGTTATAAAGCTTTTAAAAGAGCGTTATCAATTAAAAGTGTTTTTCGCACCCGCAGAACAAGGAAATATGATCGGTGAAGATTTATTGATATACCTTAATAAAGTGTATAACGATGAGTGTCATTATGTAGTAGTTTTTATTTCTGAAAAATATTTATCAAAGGAATATACACGACAAGAAGCATCAATTATTAAATTAAGACAAGCAACGGAAAAACAACGTTTTATCATTCCGGTTGTGTTCGGAAGCGCCAGATTGGATTGGATGAGCAAAGACATAGTATACTTATCGGCAGACAAAACTGTTGAAAGTGAAGTTGCTTATTATATCAACGAAAAGATAAGAAAAGATAAAACAGATTTTTCAAACAAAGCCCCAAATGTTTCAAATTCTGCTCATAAATCAATAATAAATAATTTTGGCAACAATAATAATGTCCTTTACGTGAACAATATATCGAACTCTCAAATACAACCAAGAACAACTGATACTAACAAATCTTGAGGACAGCAATATGACTGATATTAAGGAAACATTCCAAGAAAATATTAACGAAGAATATTCAGAAGAAAGCAATGTCGCTGATAAAACAGATGAAAAGCATGAGGGAAAAGCCAAAGAACTTATTGATTTAATAACAACATTAAACCAAAATAGTGATAAAAATCTGCCATATATAACGATTAATATGTATGGTGATTATTCAAATGTGATCAATGCCGACACAATTAATGATAGTGATATTCAAAGAAGTGAGTCAAATGCTTTAGCAAGTAAAGTGTCTAAAGAAAAATCACAGATTAAAAGTGAAGATGATTTTGAAAAGTTTGTTGATCAATACAAGAACACAAAAACGCTATCGGCACTTATTGCAGTAGCTTCTTTAGATCGAATTGAAGAAAGAAATTTTGATTATGTATGTGATGAACTTAAATCACGGTTGGATGAGTTAACCCAACCGACACAGGAAGACTTAAAGCTTGATTCTCCTTTCGAGTCAAGATATCGTTTGCTGAAAACTGCATTTATGAGAACTCTTTCTGTCAAACGCAATACACACACTGGATTGATAGATACTAACTGTATTTGTTTTTCAGATGAAACTATGGCCGAAAGAATTCGAATTTGGCTATGGATTATGTATCCTCAATTTCGAAGCGTAGTGATAGATTGGTTGTTACATATCGGTCTCTCAAACGATTGGTTTTTAAGTGCAACCGCTCAAAACGGAGTCGCTGAGTATGCTACCATTGATTTTGACTATACGATATCAAAAATTATAACCAAATTACGCAAAAATCTTAATAACTACAATATATCTACGCTTTCTATGATTATAGAACGCTTTTACGAAAAAAATCTTAACAAAGATAATGTTGAGAATCTGCTACTTCAGTGGATAAGCGAAAAAAATGATTTATGGATGGTAAGCTTTAGACTTTGGGCAAAGGGGTATGCTCAAAAATGCGAAGGAAAAATGCTCGATGTAATTAACAAATGTCTTTTTTCGTCAGAAAGAAGAAAAGAAAAGTATTTTATGTACATAATGGGTTTTGCTCATCGCTCTGAGTTTATTTCAAACAGTATTATTAATATTCTGAACTCCCATTTTACCAACTGTAGTCAAAAAAGTGAAAAAGATTATATTGCACAAACATTTTTATGGTTATTACTCTTTGATTATTTTACTACAGATGAAATACATAAATTGCTTGTTTTTGTAAACAGTTCAAACTCAAAAAACACAAGAGAAAAAATGCGACCGATAATACATTATGTATTGGGCTATCATCATATGCGAAAGAACCTGTTTGAAATACTTAATTCTTTTTTTGCTGAATACAATGCTAATTCCGGAGAATGGGCAAGCACAGAAAAGTTTATCAGAGAATTGGCGTTTACCGGAAAAAAAGAAGATTTCGAAAGAGTGATATCTTGGCTAACTAAGAGCAGGGACAGCTTGCCTGATTTTTCTGCACATATGATTGCCTATTTAAACAATATGTTATTCATACAAAATAATTCAAAGGAGAAATTGATATGTCAATAATAAAAACTTATAACCCTATAATTAGTGAGTCACCTTATACAACCGGATTTTTTGTAAAACTTCCAGTTCCTTCAAATGGAGAAGCGATTCTGCTTTCAGGAGAAAACGGAATACTTGAAATCAATAGTCAAAACCGTAATTCGATTCCAATCGGCCAAATACGAAACGGAAAATATAGCAAGCAAATAAGAGTAGATATATCAGCGCACAATATTGAATTTTCATTTGAGGCATTTTCTGCCAATATGGTAAACAAATTTAAGTTTGCTGTTATAGCTTCTTGTTTGGTCAATAATCCCATTGAAATATATAAATTAAAAATTGGCGATATGTGTTCTTTTGTCAGTTCAAGTATTGAGAATACAATTAAAGATATGGCCCTCTTATATAACCCAGATGAATTAGCTTCTTTACTGAGCGATTTGGAATCAAAACAAACAGCTCTTACCTCAGAGCTTATTGGTGCCAAAGTTTCGAATATAAAAGTATCGATTGAAAATGATGAATTGTATAGAGGGCATCTGAAGAAAAAAATATCAATTGACAATGAAGCTGAACTCAAACGGTTAGAGTTAGAGGCAGCTGCAGATCTTTCAAATACCACAATTTCTGATACGACAGCTATTCTTACTGATGTTGTATCAGGGAAAAAGTCAATATCAGAAGCATATGGCGAGCTTAAGCAAATAAGAAGTAATGATTTTGAAGAAAAAATAAAACAATTTAATAATTTAAGCAATTTATTTAAAAAACTTGTTGATGATGGAATGCTTACAGAGGAGCAAGCAACAGCGGCGCTTAAGAATCAACTTCCTGCAATTTCTGCTTCGTCTTTAGAAAATAGTAAAAAAGCTAATAGCGAACGCTTGCAAGGAATCACAAATGACAACAATCCTTATCAGGCTATTGATGAATAAAGGGTGTACAAAATGGAAAAAATTGAGGATATTTATTACGGATTATGGTCACAAATAAGCGATTGGCCTCAGCTTTCGAGAGCTGCTTTGGTTATTGCAGTATTGGTGTTAGCAACATGGATTGCTGCGGTGTTAATATTTCCGAAAATAATAAAAATATTTTTAGCTGTTTTGCAAAAAGCTGTGAAAATTCTTTATGTGATTTTGTCTGATTATATTTTTCGATTTGTTTTCAGGAAGAATTACATACAGGTAGCAAACAAATGCTCCTCTCTGATGGAAAGATATTTTTTGAGCATCAATAAAATAAAAGGTAAATTCGGAAAGAAATTACACATAGGCAAATTCATTCTACTATACCTGATTGTAATTCTTTTAGTATCCCTACCTGATATGTTGAACTCCGTTGTCAATAAGGAATATATTGATATGATTTCTGTCGTTTCAAATATATATAATAAATTTGAAAATGAACAACTTCAAATTGCATCAACCTATAAACCAATAATTATTGAATCAAATGGTGAAGATGAAATCACAGAAGAACCATCGCTTGAACAAAAACAGATTATTAAAGATGTCAATTTCAGAGAGGGTCCGGGAACTTCATATCCATCTTTGAAGATTTTAAAAAAAGGAACTCATGTACTCTTTATAGAGTACAGCGAAGATGAGAAATGGTGTCACATAATAGTCGATAATGATGTTGATGGTTGGGTTCACCATAACTACATAAAATAGTGTGTTTCAAAACAAATTATTTTACGAATGTGTAAATAGTTTATCAAATATTTGTGATTTTAATAAAATAATTATTCTTAGACAAAAATTATAACATGTTATGCTAACGTTTAATATGGCAGTTGAGCTATCGCATTTTTGCGGTAGCTTTTTGTTTTATGCGACAATTATTTTAATTGTAATCTTCAACAAATAATATGTGAACTCTATGTAAAAATAGTAGAAAATAAATTAATTTTGCGAAAACGTGTTACTGTTGGCATTTTATTTCAATAAATATGTTATAAAGGTTTTTGAATTATACAACTGATTAATAGTCTTCATATTAACATTCAGGAGGCATAATTGAAATGGTTTAAAAAGTTACTACAATAAAAACAACTAATAATTCATTATCATTAAAGAAAGGAATAGTGATTATCATGAAAAAATGCAGAATACTTTTGAAAACCATATCTATTATTTTATCTGTCATAATTGTTTTGCAGATTTTGCCTTTCTCGGTAATTGCTGCAAATATAAAAGAAACTAAAAAACTTGAATCAGCACAAGTTTCAGAAGAGAGTTCAGTTAAATCAGAACCTGCTGAAATCTTACTTGAAACAGAAGAAAAAACCAATGAATATACAAAAACATTCAACAGAAAAGATGGAACAAAAGTTGATATCATTTCTACTACACCTATTCATTATTATGATGAAGATGGAACTTTGAAAGATATTGACAACACTTTAGAAAAAACGACTATCAATGAAGAAGATGTTTGGCAAAACAAAGCAAATTCGTTCACGGTTTCTTTGCCGGACAAACTCGGTTCAGATAACAACATTTCAATAGCTAATAATTCTTATAAACTTAATTTTAAATTGAGCGGAGTTTCTACAGAAAAATCTTCTGAAATAATTGATAATAAACCTGTACAGTTAACAGCTGATGAAACTGCAGTATCAATAGAAGATAATATTTCAAAAATTAAATATGAAGATGTATTTGATGATACGGATATTGAATATTTGGTAATTGAAAACGGACTAAAAGAAAACATTATCTTCAATTCTGCACCTGATATGGGATATGCATTAAGCTTTTCTTTTTCTGCTCCCGGAATGTCATGGGAACTTAATCAAGATAACAGTATTAGCTTCTATAATGCTGATAGAGAAGAAACTTTTACTATTCTTTCACCGTATATGTATGATAATTCAGGCAACACAAGTAATGATATTCAGGTAAATATATATCGAAGCCGAACCGGCAACCTTATAACTTATTTACCGTCCACAGCTTGGTTAGAAGATAAAAGCCGAGTTTATCCTGTCGTTTTAGACCCTACAGTTGTAACTTACAGCAGAAGTCATATAGTGAATGCTTGTGTAGGCAACTATACGGGCGATACAACATCATATATGTATGTTCAGAAGTATACAGAAAATGAAACAGCATACAATTCACAAATGCTTCTGAATATTGAAAACTCTTTGCTTTTAGGTGAGCGTATAATAACAGATGCTACAGTAGCCCTTTACTGTGCACCGTTATCTATAGATAATGGATTTACAAACACGATTGGGCTCAGCCTTGTAAATGAGGAGTGGTCAACAGAAACCACAGCAATACCGCAAAGTAGTAATGATTATATAGATGCTCATACAATAGCAACGGCAGGTACATATACTTTTGATATTACCGAAGCCTTTAATATGTGGAATATCGGTGTTACAAATAATTACGGTTTTGCAATAAAACCTATTACTGATTCAGGTGAATATTGCAATGTAAAAATCGGCAATGAAGATGGTCTTTCATCAAAACGACCATTGTTTACAATTAACTATAAACTTGCCTACGGTCTTGATGAAGATTTTGAGTTTCACAGCATAGATATGGGTAGAGCCGGTACTGCCTATGTTAATGATATTACTAACACCTTGGTAGTAGTTCGCGAAGAACTTGGCTTAGCGGGTAACCTTATGCCGGTTAACTTGTGCAGAATTTATGATAGTGCGCTATATAATTCGTCAGGTTTTTCATGGACAAGGGGTGACGGTGCCGGCACAAACTGGCAATGGAATTATTATGGAAGACTTATTTACAGCAGCGGTGTACACAGATATATCGGTGCTGACGGAAAATGGTTGTATTTTAACCTTGAAGAAACGCTTGAAGATGGAACGCAGAAATATGTGAGCCCGGACGGCGAAAAAACCGTTTTATGGATAGAATCTGATGCTTCAAGTTTAAGTGATTTTTCAAACATGTATTTTGAAGATGAAGAATATCAGTACAGATTCACTTCCGACGGTAGGATAAACAAGATAATTAACAAACAAAATGATTCCTCTTTGCAAATTTCATTTGCGTATTCTTCTACTATCGGTAAAATAACTGATGGTGCAGGCAGAGAAATTCGCCTTACTATTCCCGACCCGTATTCTACCCCGCGCACAGTATCGGAAATAGGAGCATACACGAGTTCCGGCGAAAGGATAACTGTTACACCAAATGGCTCACAGACAGCCTCAAATATTTCGGTTACATATACATACGACACTACTACCCCTGAAGTTCCGTTGTTTAAAACTGCAACCTATGCTGACGGTGAAACTGTTCGTTATGAATACGATAGCAACAACAACCTTATATTAATTGAAAACATAGACCAATCACGTTTGGAAATTGAGTATACAAATGGGCGTGTTTCAGCATACACAAAACGGGTTTATGATGCAGATAATAACCAATATCTCTTTGATCAAAGGGTTGAATTTGATATTATTTCTCCGTACGAAAGAGTATATACCGAATATGACGGAGATGAGAATACACCCTCATATACTCAAACAGTATACTACGATAAGAATTACGAAATCCGTAGTACATTCGACTCGGAAAATGAAGGTTCTGCCACCTACTACTATTCCGATGGCGAGCTTAAAGCAAGTGTATCAAGCGATGAAGGAACAAACCTGCTTGCTTCGCAGACACTTACCAACGCAACAGCTGAAAGCCAAGCAAAGTTGAATATAAATAACGCTCGCCCAATTGACGGTGCAACAGGTGAAACAGTGTATTCCGTAAGCGCTTCACCGCTTGATTTAAGCCGAGCATACAGCCAAATTGATGTAAGCAGCTTGACGGACGGCGAAAACGATGTTACATTTAATACAGAGGTATGGCTTAAAGCTCCTTTTGCCGCACATACGAACGATACCAGATTCAGCGGTATTATGCTTTCAGCTTTTGACAGCGAGGGCAACGAAACTGTCAGCGCATCATACGCTATTGATACATCAATAGCAGGTTGGCAGTATATGCTTTGCTGTATTACCGTGCCTGCAGGAACGGAATATATTAACCTTCATGTTCTCAACGATTATCAGGTATCGCCGCTGTATTTTGCAGGGCTTGAATTTTACGAATCCGATTTTTCTTTCTATTTTGATGCGAACGATATTGATGTAGAAGAAAACGGCACAATGGAACCGGCAACCTGTGTTTGCGGTTCAGCTTGCGAGTACGGCGAAGGTTGTCCTTGTACCTGCACAAGTGCAGCTGATTGTGTTTGTGTATGTTGCCATGCAACAACAACCACAAACTATGATTCGGCAGGTAACCTTATCTATTCCGCAACATCTGACGGCAGCAAAACCATTTCCGAAACATATACATATACAGAGGATAAGAATTTCCTTGCAACTGCGTCCGATTCGCTCGGAAATACGGTTGAATACAGCTATAATACATTAAACGGTACACTCACATCTTTTAAAGATGCTGAGGATAACACCGTTAATTACAGCTACGATGCAATGCTCGGTCTTGCCTATGTATCGCAAGCGGTCAGCAACGAATACTACGGCGGTGAGCCTTTTACAATCAGCAACACCTACGGCTATACAGACGATAGGCTGACCTCTATTTCAACAGGCAACGGTGTTAACTACAGCTTTACCTATGACCCGTTCGGCAATCAAAAAACGGTAAAGGTAGGCAATCAGACCCTTGCTTCATATTCCTACGGCACGGGCGCAAACCGCAGCCAAATGAATTCCGTTACATTTGGTAACGGTCAGGTTGTAAGCTACACTTACGATACCGACGGCAACATAACCGCAATTGAGTGCGATTCAGCACACAGCGGCTATGAATATACCTACACATATGCCGGCGGCGAGCTTTCTTCTGCAACGGACAGGAAAACGGGCTTTGTTACAACCTACGGCGAAACAACCTATACCGTTAAAAATTCTTCCGGTAATGTTGTATATCAGTCATCATATGATGAAGATGATAATTTTGTTGAAACAGCCAACGGTTATGTATTTACTTATGATTATGCCGAATTAACAAACGGCGGCTACAGCGAAACTACAGGTAAAACAACATCAGCCTTTACCGTAGGCAACGGCACAGACGCTCTCACACAAACAAGCGTAACTGACTATTTCGGCAGGAAAGAAAGCACGGTTACACGCTTTGGCGGCTGGGAAGATGCAAACAAAATCACAACCAATTATTCATATAAATCTGTCGGGAATAATACTTCCGAAATACCCGAAAGCATATCTGCTGTTATTAACCCCGTCAGCGGACATGCCCGCAGCTTCACCTGGGAATACACCTACGATGCCAACGGCAATATTACAAGCGAAACTGTTCCCGGCTCAATTGACCGTACGGATTATTATTACGACGAAGCAGGTCAGTTGCTTGAAGCCGTAAACCTTACTTGGGATACTTATACCGAGTATGATAACGGCGGTAATGTTACATATAAATACATTATATGGACAGATTCCACAGGTGAAAACGGTATTGAAGAAGAATACATTTTTGAATACGGCAACGAAAACTGGCCCGACCAGCTGACTAAGGTTAATGATAAACCCATTACCTATGATGCTATAGGCAATCCTTTAACCTATGATGGTAAAACTTATACCTGGACTGCAGGCAGAGAGCTTGCAAGCATTGCAACAGCGGATATGTCGCTTGCCTTCAAGTATAACGACAGCGGCTTGAGAACGCACAAAACAGTAACGCAAAACGGCGTTACCGCAACCTATACCTATGCTTGGTCGCAGGACGGAAGGCTGATTTCACAGACCGACGGCACTACAACGCTGCATTTTATCTATGATGAAAACGATGAAATTATAGGTTTTGCAAAGCTGACTGCAGATTCAAGCGAAATGTACTATTATGTCAAGAACTTGCAGGGCGATGTTTATGCTATAGTCAATTCCAATGGCACGGTTGTTGCGGAATATCTCTACGATGCGTGGGGCTATCTGCTTGAAATAACCGGCTCACAGGCTGATACCCTTGGTATCCTCAATCCCATTCGCTACCGTGGGTATTACTATGACACTGAAACAGGTTATTACTACCTGCAAAGCCGCTACTACGACCCGCTTTGGGGTAGGTTTATTAATGCGGATTCATATATTAAAATTGGTTTCTATTATTCAACTGCTAATATGATGCCATATTGCAATAATAATCCTATTATCTATACAGATCCTACTGGACATATGTCAGTTACTCTTCTCAATAATATGGTTGATGTAACTAATAGTAGCATATTTGACGATTCACAAATAGCCGTTTTGGTTTTACTACTTAATGGAAAAAATCTTTATACTGCTTTTCATGAATTGGCACAGCTTTTTATTGCTAGAAAACTAAAAGCCAAAGGGTATATTAACATACAACTTGAAAAAATATTCTCAAAAAAAGAAATAGATATTGTCGCTACTAAAAATAGTAAAAATTACTTGTGGGAAGTAAAACCTTTGGGAACAGATGCAAGCAAACAAGTAAAGGAGTATTGTAAACTTTCTGGCTATAGCAAAGGTAAAAATATCGGCACAATTGAAATTATACTGTTTAAACATCTAAAAATGAAAATCACTTTTGATAACAATGGTGGTGCTTTCTATTCATTTTATTTAAATTTAAAAAAAGTAAAAAACACAGAATTATCAAAAATATTAAAAAAAGCTTTATTAACTGCAACTATTGCTGTTGGCGCTATAGCAATAACAACTCTTACAGATAACTTAATTACAGGCGGTACCGGCGTAGTGAACGACATACCTATGCTGATGGGCGGTTTAACTATGGCTATACAAATATTTGTAAAGTCACTTTCTAAAGCAATTATATGAAAGAGGTAGTTACAATGAACAAACAAATAGTAATTCACATATTGAACGCAGACATTAAAAAAGTAAAAAGAGCAATTACCCACAGCCTTAACAAATCGATAAATACAAAAGATTTAGCAAACAAGATGGAAAAGGCTCATAAAGCACTCTCGAATATATTTGGGGAATCAAACAATACCATGACTACAGATGAATTGGTACAAGCATTAAATATGCTCAATGAAAAAAAGGAGGGCTTTCCTAAGTGTATTGAAGATTTTGTTATCGTTGATAATAATGGGGTATGCAGTATTTATTCAGATTTATTTACTATCGACAATATTTCTCAAATAACCGAGCAATTATTTCGTGAAACAAAATTTGATCTTGTTTTTATTGCATCAATTGACAATAATGTTTTTGTCACCGATCTTTACGAAAAAGGCTCCACGAACGGTCAATTGGTTGTAGGTCAATTTAATGACCTGTGGTGCAACAACGGCAATTTATTTTTAGATTATTTTGAAGAAAAATTCAATATAGAAAAAGGAACATTTAATGCTATTGTTTCTAAAGCAGATGTACAATATGCTAAAGCAAAATTCGCTGAATTAACTAATCTTTCAGTTGATTTTCCAATAAATCAATCGGGGGACGGTTCCACCAATCAGCACCAATCAGGGGACGGTTCTGTGATTGACCCCGATAAGCATTAAAATCAAAAAGGATAGCTCCCGTTAATTCGGGAGCTATCTCGCCCAAACAAGCGTAACAGACTATTTCGGCAGGAAAGAAAGCACAGTTACACGTTTTGATGGTTGGGAAGATGCCAATACACCAATCAGGGGACGGTTCTGTGATTGACACAGACAAACACTAATCAAATGGATAGCTCTTGTTAATTCAGGAGCTATCCTGTTTTTTGCAGTAAAGTGTTATTTTCTCGTTGTTTTGTCACTTGAATATCGGCGGCTTTTGCTGTCCGATATGCAGGTAAACCAAATGCTTAAAGAAATTTTTTATGATAATAACCGCATGTATGTCGCCGTTATTGAAAACGGCGCTTTTATTATAGTTTATGAGAACGGAACTGCGCTTGACCTACAAGGGCAAAAATATAAACTCATTTCACATATTGATGAAAACAGCGAAACCGTAATTGACTGTTGGCAGCTTAGTGAATAAAAACATAGTTTATGCTCAATCGCAAAAGCCGTCATACTAAAAAATTTTTTCGACACGATAAAACAATATTTGCAATTATTTCCATTTGTGTGTATAATCAAAATAACATGTACGAAATGAGGTTTGTTTTATGAACGATTCTCAAAAAGAGATATATACACAAATATGGATTAAATATAAACCTGCCATGTTAAGGTATTGTAAAGGTAAGCTGAACCGATACGAAGAAGACGCTAAAGATATAATTAACGATGCCTTCACTATACTTTGGGAAAAGATTTTGAAAGACGGTATACCGGAATACCCACAGGCATTTTTGTATAAAACCATAGATAATCTTTTAAAATACAAATACAGAACCATACGCAAAAACAATGAAAACTGTGTTTTGCATTCTATAGATGAAGAAATCTATATGCCGTACACACAAGATGTGGCCGAGCAATATGAGCTGGAACAACTCGATGAAGAACGAATTTCAAGAGCTAATCAAACCCTAAAAGAAGACGAAAAACAAATATTACACTACCACTATATGGAAGAAAAAACGTACGAAGAGATTGCAGGAATTTTAAACTCAACGAAAACGGCAATCAAACAGAAAAAGTTCCGAGCATCAAAGAAGCTGCACAAAATTTCAGATAAAGCTAAAAAAGATTTGGGATTCTTTTAAAATTAATGTGTTACTTTTTTTCAAAACTGTCATATATAGGGTGAAAGGAGAAAATATGAATAATATTGATAAAGATTTATTGTCAAAAATTCTTAACGAGAAAGGAATGATGCTTACTGTTAAAGAAATAGAAGATATAATGGATGCAGAAGTAGCAAAGCCTGAAGAAGAAATGGATACTGAGCTTATTGATTTGTGTGCAAGTGTTTTAGCCGAAATATACCACCCCGAAATAAAAGACGAGGTGGAAATACCGATGTTCTGCCCTTGGGAAGAAGAAACAAAGCCACAGGAGCAGAAAAGCACACAGCAAAAGAAAAAACGCAGTATTCCTTTCAAAACAGTACTTCTTGTTGCGGCTATCGCTATTCTTGTGTTTGTCGTAGCCTTGCCCGCAGGCGCAAAGCTGTTTAATAACAAAGCGTCGGACGGTATAATAGAATTTTATGAAGATTTCTTCAAAATCAATCTGAGCAAGGATGAACCGACAACAGCTGATAAAAACGATTTGGTCAATCAGATGATTCTCGAAAGCTTAGATTCATTGATTTTGCCCGAAGTTTTGTTGAGTGATGAATATGAAAAAGAGATTCAGACAGAGCAAAATGAATTTATGACAACTATTTGGATTTCTGTCAATAATTCTGAACAGGATATATCAGGACTCATAACAGTTACTCAATTTAAAAGTACCGATCATAATATGACAAATGGTTATGGTAATATACCAGATGATACATATAAATATTTCAAAGAACTTTTAATTAGCGGCAAAAAAGTAATTGTATTTGGAAATGATGAAAAATCCTATATCAATTATTCTGATGTTGCTACAAATTATGAGATAGCTTTAACTTGTGATTTCGATACTATGGTTTCAATTGCTGAAACAATAAAAAATAAAGGATGATATAAACTTATGAAGAAAATTATTCTTTCGGTTGTTTCTCTTATTATGGTTATGTTTACCCTTGTCCCTACTGCTTTTGCAGCAAATGAACAGACACCCGAATGGCAGGATCTTATACTGACTCAAGAAGAATTCAACGCTATTTTAGCAAATAATACTATTTACACAGTTGATGAAAATACACGTGCTACTGGATTAATTAGCTTGTATGCTATAGCAATTTCAAAAAGCGGAACCAACACTTTAAATATTGCTGGTAAAACAACAGGCACAGCAGATGTTGTTAAGTCGGGTTTCAAAGAGGTTGTTGTTCAGCGCAGAGCAAGCAGCAGCGCATCATGGACAGATTATGTTACATATGAAGATTTGTATGTAGATATCGGTTCTTATAACCTCGCAAAGGCTCTCACCGTTCCTACCGGTTATCAGTACCGTGTAACCTGTATACATTACGCAAAGAAAAACATCTTTTCTGTTCAGAAAATAGACAATGTTTCAAACATTTTAACCTTCTAATATTATTCACCAACAAAGAACACCCCTCAAAACAGTGAAACTGTTTTGAGGGGTGTTTGATGCATTAATGTGCAAAATCTAAACTCTTTATTATATTATAAGCAAAGATTATCAGTATGTTTATTGTATCGCTACAACTACCTTTTATCAAAATATATTCCTCTATTATGTAGTTAGGTTATTATATTATAGAAAACTAATTTCACAAACATATTAATGACTTTTGTTCAGAAAAACATTTTTCATTTCAAATCTTACATACTTTTTGTGAAAAGTTAATTTGAAATATGTTTTGTATGCATTTCCCATATGGGTAAACAAAGCGATTCTTCAAATCAACTTAAAAATTTATTACAGGAGTGATTAGCTATGCCAAAAAGTAGCATTGGCACACCAACAAATTCTATCTTTTAACTTCGCATTCACAATAAGATCCCAAGTGATTGTAGTAGGTGTATGCATTTCAGAAATAGTGCAGGCACGACACATTGCACATATTATGACAGAATTGTACTTTCAGAAAAGACCTGCGCAAGATATGTTTGCATTAGGTCTGCACCGAAGAGGAAAAGAAAAGCAAGAAACAGAAAAAGCATTAACAAAACATCTATTTTAAGGAAGACAAGCAAAGCATATTAGGTAATATAAAGTAAGGAAGATATAATTTTAATATCAACGGTATTGCAAATTATAAAAGAATAAGCAAAGATTTAACGAAGCAAAGTCTTAATTATTTTGATTCGTTTTGTATTTTAAACCCTTTGCGAGAGCAAGCCTTGTCTTGCTCGACCCTTCTATAGCCGTATTGTTCCTGCTCGATGTCGCTTACTGCGTGTCTGTTGCTTTATATTTTTCGCCGACGTTGTTTTGTGCTGAAAAGGTCTTGCTTTGTTAGGATGAGTTCTTCCGGGTTGTGCTTGGTAATGTCCTGTTATGCCTTGTTCTGCTAATCTGCTTGTATCGCTTTGACTTGCTATGTTAGGTACTGTTATTTTCCTGAGCTTAATATTTGTGAAGAGAATTCCAAACAGTACTTGCATATCTTTGCTTTCCGTATTTATCAACGGTTTCACCTATTTATGGTGCACACTAAACGCATAAGATTAAATTTTTGTGACTTTAATATATGAAGTATCGCACCCGCAGGTTTATATTCCTGCGGGTGCGATTTTATTCAAAAAACTTATCATTTCTGAATAAAATAATATTTTAAATAATATAATATTTATTGCTAAACATTGTCAGCGTGGCTATATGACATGCAAAATCTTATCTTGTTAGTTAGGCCATAATCTACAAGATAAAAATGGCCAGTCGGGGAAGGTCCGACACAATGTTTAGCACTCTTCTTTTTTACCGCGAGAAAGCAAAAGTTCTTTTTTGCTTTTCGAAGATAATACCTTGGCAGATATTAATTTATCAACCTGTCTTCTATCGACATCAGAATACATAACATGCTTTCTTGCTATCAAAGAAATTAATGATTTAACAAACATATCATTTTGACCATGGCTTTTCTTAAACAATGATATTGCCTTGGTCACGAATTCATTTGAATCATTAGAATTCTCCTCCATCATTAGTTTCATTATACTGTAATTGGGAGTTTTACACGTAAATTCTCTCAAAGCAATCATTGTATTTTGATTTGAAGCTCTATAAGCAACGGCATTTAGAACATTTAAAGCATATATTACCGATGCCTTACCAATCATTTCTTTTATATCATCTTCAGAAATCTTTTCATCGCCAAAGTTTTCTTTTGCAAATTCCATAAGTTCTTGAACATGTTTATCTAAATTGTCATGATAAGGCTTTAAAAAAGCATAAATTAATTTTTGTGGTAAAGAATAAAGCGCTAAACTCATTAGCTCAAGCTCTTCTGCGTCAAAAGAACCGTACTGATCAACGAGAGTATTTGCAATAAGCATAATGAATTTTAATGATCGTAAAAGAACAAAACGTTCTTTTTCAACATCGTTTTCATTAAAATCTAATGCACCTTTGAATTTCACTATTTCTTGCTTTGTTTTTTCCATTCTCTCCGTATTTTGCTTTGCCTCTTTTCTTTCCTCTTCGCTCGGAAGTTGATTGGAAAACTTTAACGGTTGTGTTAAAAGTGGCAAGTTATTTTCTGTTATATTCCACTCATCGTAGCCTTTTAATAAATCAAAAGCTTTATAAGCTATTTTCATTATTATACGCGTATTGCTTCTTATGAATGATAAAAACAAAATAATAGTTTCATTAATACCAAAACAAATACGATTCATAACATAAAGTAGTTTTTCTGTATTGTCAGGATTTTTTTCGAGTTCTTTACTTAAATATTTCGCAACAAAATATGCATATGTATTTTTATTGCAAAATTGAATATCAAATGAATCGTCTTTTTCTTTTAAAATTTCTGAATTTTTACACACTTCCAAAAAATGTTTCGGATTAACATTTGCCTTTCTGTTGTTATTAAACAAAGAAACAGTAGCCTCTAATGAAGAAATTGATATAGAATCTTTATAATCTTCAAAATACATTTTGTTGGCAACAAATTCTAACAATGTCAAGTATACGCCGGCATCATTATCATTTGTACATGAAAGCATAGAATTTCTTAGGTTGGTCTCAAAGACAAGTGAAATTGTTTGAAAGCCCTTTCCTTTTCCTGCACCGCCATTTAAGAAAAAGTTAATATACTGAAGAATACATCCCGGAGTTAATGAAAAGAAAGTGGTTTGACATTGAATCATATAATCAAGTGCAATAATTGTTGATTCAGCATCTTCATTTTTTCTTCCTTTGAGATCACAAATTTTATATACAAGTTCATCACGTGTTTCTTTATAAAACGGAGAAAGTTCTAAAGAACTGACTCTTTTGCCATGCATTCTTTCTTTAATTATATTCTCCAGATCTTGAAGCATTTCTTTTGTTGTATATATCAGTATTCGCCCAGAATCTAAAACGTACGAAAAAAGTTTTTCTCTTGATCTTTGATTAGAAATCAAGTCGATATCATCAATAAATATGATTTGTCTCGTTCTATCTCCTTGGTCATAGAAATCATATCCATTATCAATTTTTTCACCATATTGAGATACAAACATTTCTTTAAACATTTTCTCAATATTGCTATCTTTATAATCTCTCTTTTCAATTAAAAGCGGTAAATATCCATTATCAATTGATTTGTAATATAAATATCTTAAAAGTGATGATTTTCCAGTTCCGGAATCTCCCGTTATTCTAATAATACGTTCGGTTTCAAGAGCTTCAAAAATATTTTCAACACTTATTCGTTCAATATATGAATCTTCAAACATATCACCTTCAGCATACAGCTTAGGCAAAACATAATAATCTGTAAAATAATCGCTTATTTTATGTTTGTCTTCAAGTAGCTTTTTAAGATATTCATCTGTTGGTCTCATAGAATGTGACTTCTTGGGAATATTTCCAAGATGCTGTTTACAAAATATTTGTGAATCAATGCTCCATTCAAATCTATAAACAAGAAACTCTTTAACGTCAGAATCATAAACCAAAGCATTAAAAGCACTCTCTTGATCTACAGACAAATTAAAACGTCCACCCATAATAATATTTATGGTTTCTCCAGTAGATTTAATCATTGAATATGCTTCTGATTTATGATCGTGACCAAAAAACACAATATCGTCTTGTTCCAACACTTTTTTTAATGAAGTTTTTGTTTTCCACTCACACCACTCATAGCCATGATGCATTAAACTTATTTTTAAATCAGCTTCTGGATCACGATTAAGTTTCCCAAATACATACTCAGGCAAATAATGAAATTGTTTATCCTCATGTCTACGAGTAGAATATGGTGCGGAATTAATAAGACAGAATTGAATATTTTCATTACCTATTTTTTCTGTTTTGACATCATATAATTTATTTGATTCAAAACACTTTTTGCTTTTCGAGTAATTAAAGAATTCTGTTAGCCTATCAAGTTCTTCTATTAAGTGCTCATCTTTATCCCAATATTCAATTTCCTCAGAACCTCTGCTTCCTTCAGGTAAAATCATATCATGATTACCTGGAACAATTTTAGTTTTGATAAAACCACATTTAAATGATTCAGATATGTCATGTAGTAACTTACCTATTGTTTTTCTGCCGATTTTATACTCATTTGCATCAGCATTATCAGTGAGATCTCCTGTAAAAATTAAAACCGCATTATCAATATTTCCTAAGCTTTTCAGTGCAGTTATTGCCATATCTATTTTCTTCATTGAAATAGTTTTAGAACTATTACAATGCAAATCACTTAAATGAATAAATAAAATTTTCATAAAACACCTCATTATATTACAAATTAAATTTTTTCGCTAAATCTCTCCCGAAATTAGTTTCCAACATTTTTAGATCTTTTTTAAAATCATTTATTTTTTCTTCTTTAATTTTTGCTTTGTTTGAAATATAATAATTCATTTTAATTAATCTTTGAATTATCTCTAAATCATTAAAAATTCTTATAGTATCTGAAACATCATTGTCCCAAAAACTATAAACAATATTAAAATATTCAAAAAGATTAACATGATTGTCATATGTTCCGATTAGAGAAAGATATAACAAAGTACATTTTTCGTTTCTTTTTTGCTTTAAATAATTAGAACTTTTTCGGTTGATATCTTTGTTGTAAATCCCTTTAATCAAATCATGTAAAAGAGCAAGATTCATTACATCGTCCTTGTATGGATATTTAGCTTTATCTAAATAAAATAAAGCTAATGACATAAGCGAAAATGAATGTTCTGCAACAGATTCTTGGTTTAAAATTTTTAAATCACAATCTTTTTTCCATCCAACTCTTAAAATCCTGCTAATATCTAAAGCATCAAATAAATTTTTATCATATAAAGAATAAACTGTTTCGATCTTTTCTATTTTTGTGAATTTTTCTTGACATAAAGGAACCAAAGAAACATTTACCTCTAAAAAATTATAAAAATCATTTATTATCATTTTATAATATGTATACACTGCTTTTTCTTCTATTGTTTCTCTAAAATATTGAGAGGTATATTTCTCCAAAAAAATCATCAAAAATAAAATGGATTCAATCAAACGCATTTTATTGCCTGAAATTTTGATGTCGTTAAAAAACATCATTCTTTGCTGCAGTATATTTGTAATAGTAAATACATTAATATCAATCTTATCTTGGTATTCAGAATCTAAATCAATACAAAAGTTACCATTTTCTAATCTGCATTTTTTAGAGTCTTTAAAAATAATATAAAAACTATTTTCAAAAGTTTTTTTAAAATCAAAATTGTAATCATTTATTTTAGTGTTACCAAACCCATCATTTATTGATTTACAATCATTGTAATAAAAAAGATTAAACTCTCTATTGGTTTTTGCAAACTCAGAATCACTTATTAATTTTTTTAAATATTTATATACTCTATTGTGTTTTGTTCTTTTAGAAGATTGATGTATAGTTGTCAACCAATATGTTCTTTGATAAATCAAATCATCTATATCTTGACAATTTTCATTTTCTAAGATTTGTTCATCATAGAATTTAGAACTATCTGTTATAAATCTTTTTAAAAAAAGCAATTGTGATTTTGCTTTACTATCTAACTTTTGAATATTTTCTTCAAAGTTTTTTAAGAATTTTTTTCTATCAATAGTTCCGTTGTTTATTAATTCAACTTAAAAATAATTTATTGACTTACTATAGTATCTTTGGAACGCAGTGTCAGCTAAATTTCCATTTTGAATTATTTCTGCTAAATATTTTGCAATATAATAATCAATTAAAAACTGAGATTTTAAGTTTTCAGCTCTGAAGTCAAGATATGAATCAAGTATGTCAGTACTATAAACATAGTTGTACGACAACTCTAAAGCACTTTCTCCATCGTTGCTTCCAAACTCTTTCTTATTCATTAAATAATCTGATATTACTTTGTCTAAAAATTCTACTAAAGTGTATTGCAAACCAGAACAATTAAGCGCTTCCTTGGTAATATAATGTAAAATAAAATAATCAATGTAAGGAAGATTACATTCACTAATAAATTTTTTTACATTTTCTTTTGTGTCTTCATTTTGGGGAATGTTTAGCATATCAAAATAAAGATCAATAACATTATTATAATCAGCATTGTTTTCCAAATAATAAAATTCTTGCAAGTAATTTGGAATTTTTGATTTTCCATTAAAGTATAAAATATATTCTGAATTTTTATTGTTAGAAATAAAGTTTGGAACTTTTTCTCGTCTCGTATTTGAATGTTCATTAATACAGAATAAAACAGCCTTACTCTTCATAAAAGTAAGAAGGCTTCTAATCTTTGAATAATCATTACATATCACACATTTTTCATCAAGGCCATCCAAAATCACATAGAATTTTTTATTAAAGCTGCTCCAATATTTTATATTTTCTAACAGCTTTTTAAAATTTTGTTCTTTTGATGCTTCATATACATCAATGTATAATGGAATATAATCAAAATTAGATTTTATTGATTGAAGTAAATAGTAATAAAAAAGATTTAAGAAGGTTGTTTTTCCTGTACCGATTTTTCCTTTTATTGTAATTGGAACTGATATTTTTACATCAGTATGTTCTATATTTTTTGCTTCGTCTAAATATCTTTTTAGTTGACTAAAAACATCTTCCTCAATATTAATTTTTTCAGTTCCATTAGAAGTAACTTGTTTTAATTTTGAAATACTTTCGAAAAAATCTGTGGCAACATTTATATTATATATTTTCTTATTATCAACACATAAAGTATTATCGTTTAAGGTTAAGCCTTTCATACTTAAATTATCTACTGACAAATCAAACACTTTATTTTTTAGAAAACTTTTACTTGTATTAAATATTTGCTCAACAACTTCAAAAGATGCTCTTTTTAAATTAGGAACTAAAACTTTTCCATTTTTAAGTTTAAATTCTTCTTTTTCATTTGATATTATCCACTCTTTATCTTCGTATTGTAATTTTTCGATATTGACTGAATTTTCTGTAAAATTATACAGGTTATAATTTAATGTCTCAGAATAAAAACTATCATTTCCAACACAAAATTCCAAAAGAGAATCTTTATTTCTTTTCTCTCGTACATGTAAATGTCCGAAAAGTTTAATGTGACATATTTTATTAAGTTCAGATATTATTGAACTTCCTTTGTAATCATGCAGTGAACTTTCGCATAAACTTTCATCGTTAGTGTGAGTAACAAAAACATTTATAGCATCTGCTTCAAAATATTTTGTAATATTTTCTTGAATGTGATTATATAACTTTTCACAATTACAACAAAAAGGATTATTCTTTTTATTATCATATCCAACTACAGAATTAGCAATAATAAAATTAAAATTGTAGAGTCTAATTGTTTGTATTTCTTGACTTGTTCTACAATTATTTATTTTCTTACATGCATCAAAAAAGTCCTCAGTTTGTTTTTGCAATTCTACTGAATTAATCTTGTTATCTAACAAATTGCACTCTCCATTTGTTTTGTTATAACATAGAGATGCAGACTCTATACATTTTACATCATGATTTCCAGGGACAATTACTACATTTTCTATACCTATATTATCGACTAATGTATTAATAAATTTTATTGAATTTTCAAATGTTGCATCCCAATTTTTTAAATCACCAGTAATAACAAGAATATCAATTTTCTTGTTTTTAATAATTTGAATTAATGACTCTAATTTCTCTTTAGGATAATCATCGTTTTTTAAATGTAAATCCGACAAATGTAATACAGTTTTCATTTTTTACCTCCTAAAAAAATCAATTTGTATATATATGACAAAAATTGCAAAATGTAACACAAAAATTTTCAAATAATCACTTGTTTTCTTTAGTTTCTCTCTTTTGGACAATTTTCGACAGTTTAATTTGTACAAGATTGCAAAAAACAAATATAACAAAGCACCACCGTAATATACTCACCTTCATAAGGTTTTTGCTCCGTTTTACATTGCAACCCCTTTGCGAGAGAGCTCACCCAGCTCTCTCCCCCCTTAAATAGCTATTTCGCCCTTGCCAGATGTTGCTTGCTGTGTGACTGTTGATTTAAATGTCTACTAAAGGTTGTGATGTTCTGAAAAGGTTATATATTGTAATGATTTGATCTGTTCGGAATATGGTAGGTTGTGCCCTGTTATGCCTCGTTACTGCTGAAATAATTGTATTGATCTGTTTGGATTGGTTAGGCTATGATAGTTATATATAAACAGATTGAAAGACATGTGGAAACGTTATGATTATTTAACAGCAATAAACGAAATCGTTAATTATCTTTTTAATGCATTTAATGTTAAAAGATTGGATTTAATTCAGTGTGTCGAAGAATTACTGGAAAAAGACAAATCAATTAATGACATAACAGACAAGCAGGACACTTGGATAAATCATTTTATTGAGGAAAGACACAAAGATTTATATTCTATGCGTGTACTATTTAGTGCTATAACTAATTGGTCTGATGTCAGAAGGAAATCTGCTTTATTGAAATTTATTTCCAATAATGACAGTTTTGATGATTTTGAAAAATTGCCTATAGAACCGTCATCTTGGAGTTATTCTGGAAGTGGGATTCCCTATATGCAAGCTCGCATTGATTATCTGTCATCACTTGCTGCATTGTTACCTGGAGTGAAGTTTTTGAAGCACAGACAAAAAATAGAACAAGATATATCCATTTGGAAAGAGCAGATTAAAAACACAGAAATCCGTGAGTTGTTGGAATATTGGGGGTAAAGTTTTGATTTAAATTATATATTTATTACTTGTTTTATTTATATCTTCTTCTCAAAGTATTGTATTAAACGATTGTACTTGTTACCACATAATCAAAATAATCAAACTGCAACTAAAAGTAACGCAAGCTTATATTGCAAATAATGGTCGGATAAACAAATTTAAAGCGGTATCTCTCCTCAATCGGTGATACCGCTTTTCCTTCATTTTTTATAGTTAAGCATTTTTCTAAGCACATCTTTATCCGCAAGAGGGATTAACAATAACCGTTTTCGCAAGTATCGTAAATAATATAAACAGTATAATAGACAACAACCGTAATATGTTCAAAAAATCAATAAAGCAAATTTTATTAAGCAAACTTTTTCCGAAGCAAAGACCTTCATCAGGTTTTTGCTTCGTTTTGCATTGTAACCCCTTTTGCGAGAGCAAGCCTTGTCTTGCTCGACCCTTCCATCGCCGTATTGTTCCTGCTTGATGTTGCTTACTGCGTGTCTGTTACTTTATATTTTTCGCTGACGTTGTTTTGTGTTGAAAAGGTCTTGCTTTGCTATGATGAGTTCTTCCGGGTTATGCTTGGTAATGTCCTGTTATGCCTTGTTCTGCTAATCTGCTTGTATCGCTTTGACTTGCTATGTCATGTACTGTTATTTTCCTGAGCTTAATATTTGTGAAGAGAATTCCAAACAGTACTTGCAAATCACTTGCATATCCTTGCATTCTCTTTTATCTATCAATTATTAACTATTTATTATATATACCGCTGTTTTTGACAGCAAAATTGACAGCAAATCTGACACCTTTTTTCTGTTGTTTTAAGTATGAATTTCGTTGTTTTTACTTTTTGAAAGCCACTCTTACATACTTTCCTTGAAAGCAAGTGGAAGAGATGATTTAACAGTGGTTTCAAGAAATATCGCAAAATTTATTTCAGTCTTACATACTTTCTTCGAAAAGTGTGGTGAGGGAATGAGTTTTATCAGCGTTTTCAAGAAATGTCACAAAAATCATTTCAGTCTTACATACTTTCAGCGAGAAGTTTCAAACGACTCGTTTGTAACTTCTCAAAAAAATATCATTATCCGAAAGGAGAAAAAGACAATGTCAATTTGTCAAACTGCTCGCGAGAGCACAAACACAGTAATGGGCTGGGAAAGCCCGCTTGCTAAAACAGAGGAGTTCATTCTCCTCGGCGAAGGTCACTACCGTTTCAAAGTTGTACACTTTGAGAAGGACTTTTATGAGGACGATTCCACATCTTGTCCCGTAGCTAACCTTCGTCTGGAAATCGACAACGAGCACGGTAATGTTGTCATCAATCAAAAGCTGTTTCTTACAGAAGGTAACATTCAGATGATCAGCGATTTCTTCGCATCTATCGGTATGACACCCGAAGAAGATGCACCACCTGCGTGGGACGAAATTGTTGGCAAAGAGGGTGGTTGCCACATCATCCAAAAGAAGCTCGACTTCAAGACTATTAACTCAGTGGACAAATTCATTCCAAGGAATTAACTTATGATGAACCTTGTTACAGAATCTGCTCCGGTAATAAATCCGTGTAATTTACCGGATGTTTCTCAGCTGCACTTCAAAACCGATCTTTTTGATGCTATGCCGCTTAACAAGGTTGAAGATTATGTTTTGCCTGCTCCTGTTCTTATTTACGGGTTGCTGCACCGAGGACATAAGATGATTGTGTACGGTCCGGCAAAAGCAGGCAAATCATATCTTACTGCTGACCTTGCTATTGCCATTGCCTGCGGCGGAGAATGGCTTGAGCACAAATGCGAATGCGGTAACGTTTTCATTTGTGACATTGAAAATGGCGCGGCTGAAACTCGTAAGCGTATTGAACAAATCTGCGAACAACGTTCAATCAGCAAAGACTGTATGAATCATATTACTGTGACAAATATGAAAAGCTATGCAGAAACAACGGCCTTTGTTGATATGATGATTTCGAATATTGAACCGGGTTGTTACAGTGCAATTATTATTGACTCTGTTTATAATTTTCTGAACGGTCGTGAGAGTCAGCCGGAAGATGTTGATTTGTTTATGAAAGAGATGGACAGACTGGCTGCCGCTTTACGGTCCTCAATAATTCTTTGTCATCATGTTAAAAAGGCAACCGAAGGGTACACGAGTTCTATTGATATGATTTCAGGCTCATCAATTTTTGGCAGATACGCTCAGACTCTCGTAGGCATAACAAGAGTATATGAGAAGAACGACAGTAAAAAGGAACATATTAAAATTGTCTCAAGACATTTCCCACCACATCCGCCGCTTAATGTCATTTTCAAAGACGGCATTTTTAGCATCGATTCCTCAAAAGATCAAAACATCAACAATAAAGATGATCTATTCAGAAAGTCCAAAACCGCAAAAGAGCAGAAATCCGAAAAGCTGATAGAGGCTTATAAGAACATCAAAAGCGATGACGGCACAGCAAAGATTTCAGATTTAGCGGAAGTTTTGGGGGTAACGGTCAATACTGTCAAGAACCGTATAGAATCAACACCCGGCTTTGAAAAGGTCAAAGACGGTTACGTTACTTATTCACCGTTCAATTAAAAATGAGCGCACAAATACTCCAGATCTATTGAAATCGGTTGATTTGTGCGCTATAGCCGGCCATAATTCGTAATTCGCGTTAAAGATCGTGCGCTTTTACGCGTGGACTTAAGATAAGTGTATTGATACAATTAATATTGAAAGAAAGATTAAATATAAATCCAAAGCATAAAAGACAATTTCTGAATTGAGATAACACAATTTTATCAAAAATTCTTTCAATCTTACATACTTTCTTTGAAGATTGAAACACAAGGTTATTGTCTGTATGCTCCTCTCAACACCTCCTGTGTTGCAATCTTCTGATGAATGTAAATCTTTTATGCCTTCATCATAAGCATGAGTTAAAAGGGGGTGAACACCATCGTAGATATCAATACAAGCCACAAGCTTCTGAAAGTAAAGGATCTTAAAGACCGTTACGGAATCGGAAATGATGCTGCCTATGCACTTGTTCGACGCAAGGATTTTCCTGCGTTTTACCTTTCTGGTAAATTCTTTATCCGCGAAGACCTTCTTCTCGAATGGGAACAAAACAGCGAAAAAAGAATTAAATGTTGAAAAACAGATTATCAGCTGTCGGTTTAAAACCGGCAGCTGAGCACCTAAAGAATTAAATGTTCAGAAAAAGAAACAATTCAATTAATCAAGGAGTAACTCAATGTATTACGAAAAACCAAAGGATACGATATACCGAAGAAACTCGGATGATCGTTGGTGTTGTGAACTGACCTTGGGTATTGATGGACTGACAGGCAAAAAAATCACAAAATCGCTTTACGGAAAAACCAGAAGCGATGTTAAAGCCAAAAGAGATGACTTCCTACAGGATTGGAATCCTAAGAGCTATGACAAGAATGGCTGCACACTTAAAGCTGAAATGGAAAAGTGGCTGTATAAAATCAAAATTAACAAGGTGAAAAGCAGTTCGTTTGACCGTTTGGAGCAAACTTTCAAATATCAGGTTTCTCCAGCTTTAGACTATGTTGGCATTACAAAGATTAGTGATTTTGATGTTTACGCAGCACAAGCTGTTCTTGATTATGTCAAGAATCAAGGATATAAGTACAGCACACAGAAGAAGACAAAGGATTTTTTGTCCGATTTTTTCAAATTTGCCGTTGCAAACAATATGGCAAAACTTAATCCGGTTTGGCTTATCACACTGAAAGCTGACAAAACTATCATCAATGAAGATGAGGAAGAAAAAGAAAAGATCATTGTGTTCAACAATGACGAAATCGAAAGATTCAAGAAAGCGTGTACAGCAAAGTATAAAAACGGAGTTAATAGATTTCACCAAGGTATTTTCTTTATCTTTATGCTCAACACCGGTATCAGACTCGGAGAGGCACTTGCAACAAAGTATTCCGATATAGATTTTGAAACCGGTGTATATTATATTAATAAAACCGTTACCGCCGTTAAAGAGCGTGATGAAAACGGAAAAAGCACCGGAAAGAAAAAGCGGTATATACAAACACCCAAAACCAACAACTCCATCCGAAAGATGAAGCTCAATCCGGAGGTATTGAACATTATCAAAGAACTGAAAGCAGCCGAGCCCGAAGGATATGACGGACTTATAATACATGGACCTAACGGCGCAATTTTCGGCGAAAGAAGCCTTGATAAAAGGTTTTATTCTATTCTTAAATACGCCGGAATAAAGCAATGCGGAGTACATACCCTCAGACACACCTTCGCCTCTATGGCTTATATGCATTCAAAGGGTCAGATTGAACTCGTGTCCAAACTCTTAGGACACAGTGATCCCGCTTTTACAGCAAGGATTTATGTAAGCATATTTGACAGTTATAAGGATGCGGTAATGAATAATTTTATAATTTAACAATGAATAAAGGCTGTCTTGCATAAGCAAGGCAGCCTTTTGTGCTTGATTTCAAGCGGTTTTTCAACCTGTTTTCTGACAGTAAATTTGACAGTAAAAAGCTCGAAAAGACCATATATTTTGCAGGAAAAAGAAAGAAAATCGATCTCTGAAAGTAATTGAATTAAAAAGAAAAATCGCTGAAAAACCTTGATTTTTCAACGATTTTATGGCAGGGGCAGAAGGACTTGAACCCTCGGCACGCGGTTTTGGAGACCGCTGCTCTACCAACTGAGCTATACCCCTATGTTAAATTAAATGGTGGGCCATCAGGGACTCGAACCCCGGACCAACCGGTTATGAGCCGGTTGCTCTAACCAACTGAGCTAATGGCCCATGTGGCTGCGTTTCCAACAGCTTTTGAAGTATATCAAAAAAACATGAGTTTGTCAATATTTTTTTCAAAATTTGTTATAATTATATCATACTGAAATGATATAGTCTAGTTTAAAGGAAGGAGCAATACGCTATGTGTACTGCCGCAACAATAAAAACTAAGGATTTTTATTTCGGGCGCACGCTTGATAATCCGTTTTCTTACGGTGAAGAAATTGTTATATCGCCGAAAAATTTTGATTTCAGTTTCAATTCCCCACCCGTATTTGGCAACCGCTTTGCAATAATCGGCATGGCACACATTGAAAATGGATATCCACTTTATTACGACGCAATAAACGAAAAGGGGCTGTGCATTGCGGGGCTGAACTTTGTTGGCAACGCATTTTACCCTGAACCTGAAAAAGGACAAAACAACATTGCTGTATATGAATTAATACCGTATATTCTAAAACAATGCCAAAGTGTAAAGCAGGTTAAGGAATTACTTGAAAGCATTAATTTGTGCGATATTCCTTTCAACGAAAGTCTGTCTACCGCAAGCCTGCATTGGCTTATTGCTGACAAAAACGAAGCAATAACCGTTGAATCGGTAAAGGACGGGCTGAAGGTTTATGAAAATCCGATTGGCATACTGACAAACAATCCGCCGTTTGAAATACAGATGTTCAACCTTAATAATTTTATGCAGCTATCCTCTAATACAGCTAAAAACACATTTTCCAAAGCTGTTGAGCTTTCCGCTTACAGCCACGGCATGGGGGCATTAGGTCTGCCGGGTGATTTATCGTCGCAATCGCGCTTTGTGCGTGCCGCATTCACAAAGCTTAATTCAGTCTGCGAAGGTGACGAAAAGAGCAGTGTAAGCCAATTTTTTCACATTTTAGGTTCGGTAAACCAGACTCGCGGTTGTTGCGACACAGGTGACGGCAAATACGAAATTACGCTCTACACATCGTGCTGTAATGCAGATAAGGGTATTTACTACTACTCAACCTACGGCAACCGCCAAATAACCGCTGTTGACATGAACAAAGCTGACCTTAATTCAAACATGATAACAAGCTACTCGTTAATAACAGAACAACAGATTAACTATATTTAAACAAAACCAGGCTGTATTATTCAAAGGTAAAACAGCCTGTAATTCTTTATTTATACAAGTAATGAAGCTAACAAGACAAGCACAGCAAAAATACCTACATACGGCATAATAAGCGGAGCAAAGGGAAGAGCGAGAAGGCTTGAAACAAAGCCTACACCAACCTTGATTGCCATTGTACTTTCAGCCTCGGAAATGTTCTGCCAGCAAAAATAGATATCTTTGCCGTCAACAAACATCTGGTCAACGCCGATTTTATCCTTGCTTTTTGCTTTAGCTAAACCACATTCTGCAAGACCGTCGGAAACAAGCTTTGTCATTTCCTTATCCTTCATGGTTATACGCCCTGTAAGTCTGAGTTCATCTGCAGGTTCTTCCTGACGAAGGTGACCGTTTTTGAAGCCTGTGCACCACCAGTAATAGTCGTACTCTCTTGTGAATTCCCTGTTCCATTTTCCGTTTGTATCCTGATGGTAAAGGGTCATTTCCATTTTAAGCCAATCTTCTTCTGCAGGGCAGTTGAAGAAGGTCCATTCGTTGACACCATCATCCTCATGGGGACGATTATAGATACCGATTTCACCGCCGTAGAATATCATACCGTACTGACCCTTCCACATCTGAAGCATCCAGTCCTTCTTCTCGTAGGTGAAGAAAATACGGATATAATCATATTCAAGCAGAAGATACGGTGAAGCGAGGTCATAAATTTTGCCGAAGCCGAAATTATATTGCCATGCTTCTTTATCATTAGTGTAATAGTAGTCATCAACATAGCTGTACTGATAGCTGAGAATCTGCTGTTTTTCGAGCAAATTCTTGATAAGGCTTTCGCGTTTTACAACATTAATGCCAAATTCGCCCTTAATCGTTTCGCCATCAACCGTTGCTTTAGCAGTAATTGTTACCTGACCTACCGCAACACCCTTAACCTTACCGTTTTCGTCAACGGTAGCAATGGAGGTATCAGACGAAGACCATGTGATTTTCGGCTGCTTGCTGACATTGGTGACTGAAGCAGTCATCTGTATAGTGTGCCTTTGTGCAACAGTAAGACTTTCACTTTTTACAACAAGGGCATGACCTGAGCTTTTGTATGCGGAGGCAGCACTTTTTGATGACGGTGCGGCATATACACTCACACCTGCAAAGGAAAACAGCATTGCCGCTAAAAGAAGTACGGCAACCGCTTTACTTGCAAACCTTTTCATGTTAAAAACTCCTGTTCTCATAATGTAGTCATTTTAATATTATAGCAATATTTTGTTAAATTTATGTTACAATTTGGAAATTTATTTTATAAGGCCGCACAAACTTTAACACTTGTGCGACCTTATTTTTGTTATTTATCTACTGTTTGCGGTTTCAATCATGCCAAAATAGAAATCTTCAAAGGTTGTTGGGTAATCCTTTGTTCCGCAAAAATCGAAGTGGTCAGTGCCGTACATTGTATCAAGGTAATACCATCTGCCGGGTTCTATTGTTTCACCGGCAGCAAGTGCATCTTCATAATCGCGTGCTGTTTCGGCATCACAAAGCGGATAGAGTGCGGAAGCAAGCGGTACAATACCGTCATTCACAGCCCAATCCCCTTCTATTTTCACACCGTCAACCGTTGAGCCTGCCGTTATGCCAAGCATTGCGGAAGAAATATAAAAAATCGGGTTGAGCGTTTTTATAGGCCATTGCAAACCGAAAAGTCCTTCTTTTGTTGCGGCGGTAGAATATGAATAGTAGTATGTATTCGGAGCAAGCTTTATTTTTGCATTAAGCTCCGCCGCACCGCGCAGGGTCATATCGTAACCGCAGTTATCATTTGTTACAGCATAGCCTTTAATACCTTGCAGCGAAGGCTTTGCTCTGAACTCATCCTGCTTAGGTGTCAACCCGAAATGACCAAGCTGGAAGGAAAAGACAAGAAAATTATTTCCCAGAACACAGCCTATAATATTCACCGCTGCCGACATCAAGAGCATTGTAATCTGCGGGTCAACAAGCTGATTGGCAACCTGTGAACCGTTGTGCGGACTTGAAAGCGTAATGCAGGAATGGACGCAGTCGTGCCCGCCCTTGAAAAGCTCACTTGTATCTTCACCCGTCGCGGCAATTTCCTCTTCACTTCCGTAATACAGCAACGATGTAAACAAACGAACTGTTTCACCGCCAAAGGAATGACCGACAAGGTTAATTTTATCTTTTAGATTCCACGGCTCGCCCATTGTTGCCTTACCTTCATAATTAAATCCGTAGCGGTCATGACCGTGAGCCTTTGAATGTGCTTCACCGTAATCAACAACTGTACCTGTAAGCTGTGCATAAAGCTCACACGCTCTGTCCCACGCACTGTTCAGCGGACCTACAGAAGGAGCATAAGCCTCAATACCGTTTTCGTTGAGAATTTTTATCAGGTCAGTACCGGAGCCGACACCAAGCCCGCCGCCCCAATAAGGTGAAAGCTCGTAAAATTTGTTGTCCGGTCCCCAGCCGCCCATGCCATGTACGAAAACATACGGGTAATCCGTTCCTTTTTCTTTTGCCGCAAAGGCAGAAACAGAAAGCATAGAAACCAAAAGTGCAAAAACAATAACAACTGAAAAAATCTTTTTGATATTTTTCATCGAATTATCTCCTTTACATTCTTTTCTTTAATTTTATAAAAGAATGTGCATTTGCACAATACAGCGTTACCTTTATTTAACTTTTATAACTTTAAAAGTCTTTCGTACTCCTCATCGGTTATTTCGGTTACACCGCCGTGTTTAAAGCCGTAGGGAAATGAAAACAGCTCATCACAACGCTCAAAATCGTTACTGCCGGGTGCAGGCGAAACAAAAGGCACATAGCCCATTTTTGATTTTTCGCAGCCGAAAAAGTCAATCAGTAAACACCACCTGCCATCTGGCAGAACCATAGTAGTAGGTGCTTCGTATGCACCGGGGCTTTCAAGAGATGCCATAAGCATTTGAAATTTTTCATCGTTTTCAAACGGACCGTAAGGGCTTTTTGAAGTTGCGTGCATATTCATAGCCGGTCTGTCGGAATTTTTATAGAAAAGGTGGTATGTATCCCCTACCTTGGTTATATGAGAATCGAGTATTTCGTTATCCTTGGTAAAATACAGCTTTGGCTCGGAAAAGCTTTCAAAATCCGTTGTGGTGCAGCAGTATATCGACATATGTGTAAAGTTATCTTCCTTTACAGTAGAGCCCCAATGGATAAGATATTCTTCATTTTCCTCGTCAAAGAAAACCTCGGGTGCCCAAAGACAGCCGAAATCATCCCTGCCGAAATAAATCAGTCTTTGTTCAGAAAAGTTAACAAGGTCGTCTGTTTTCCACATACAAAGGCATTTACTGCCCGTACTGTTAACCTTTTTCCAATCGACCCAATAATTTTCATCCATAATATTTGCTATGCAAAGGTCAGTAGTCAACACAACAAAGCCGCCCGTATGCAAACGTACAACTTCAATATCGCGGCAGCCGCAGGTACCCATAGTGCTTGTAAGCACAGGTTCACCGCCGTTTATCTTTTCCCAGTTGACACCGTCACGGCTTACGGAAAAATAAACCTGCTCACCGTCGGGTGTGATTTTTTCTTTGAAATGTGAAAATAAATACGGCATAATTTCAACTCCGAATTTGATTTGATACAATGATTTTACCATTTAATTCGCCAATTTGCAACGGTTTACAGTTTAACAGAAAAATCCACCTGAAGGAAATTTTCATCTCCTTCAGGTGGTGCTGCTCTATTTAGATATAATCAAAATACTCGGTATCCTTATCGACACAGCGGAGCATAATTTCAAAATCAATGTGGCTGTCATCAAATACGCGCTGCGGTTCTTCTGCGGCAAGATAATTGTTAACACCTGCTGCAGGCATAATATGAACATCCGCATTGACTACAATTTCATCAAGAGGTACAAGCTCATCATCATGCTTTGCAGCTTCAAGCATTTCAGGCTTAAAGTGGGTTGCATTGAAATAGAAACCGTTTGCATTTTTAACATATACCATAAGTCCGTTGCCCTGTTCATCGCAAAGTGTGCCGAAGCGTGTTTTTGCGTGAGCTGAATTTTCCATCGGGCGGACATAGTGAACAAAGTTATCTTTAACCTTCATTTCGTAAAGACCGATTCTGCTTGCTTCCATTCTGTCCGCATATGCTTCACCGGGACCCAAGCCGTAGAATTTAAGGTTATCATAAGCCTTGTCAAGCACAAGACGGAAACCGAATTTCGGAAGCTTGGGACAAAGCTCGCGCTTATCGCCGACAAAGCCAACCTTAACCGCACCGTCAGCCGATACAGTAAATGTAACCTTACCTTTAAGCACAGGCACAACACTCGGACCGCCTATTGCAACATCACAGATAAGCTTGACTTCATTTTCGTTTGCTTCAACAGCATAGGAATATGTTTTCTGGTTAATTTTATCAAGTCCTGCGCTTCTGCCGTCATTACATTCGCCTGTAACATTCTTCCAATGTGCAAGCCATGTTTCAATACATACGGGTTCAGCAAGAATATTTTTGCCGTTTTTGTTAATTTCGGTAAGTCTGCCGTAGGGCTTATCGAAAACATAGGTAACATCAACCGTTTTTACGGTTAAATAACGCTTTGTTTCAGCTGTTTCAATTTCGCTTGTTGTAAAGCTATCAGCCTTTACACATGCATTTAATTCAAACTGTTCAAAGCCGATTTCATAGCCCTTTTCTGCCCATACATCGTCATTCTTCTTTATAAAAAAGAGATTGAGCAGGCAATTGCCGCTGAACTCTTCATTTTCAAACAGCTTGATAGTTGCGCTTTCGCGGGGCTGAATGTCAAGGGATTCTACTTTACCGTCCTTTATTTCCTTACCGTCGCATACAATGCTCCATTTAAGCTCCATATCGGCAAGAGTAGTGAAATATCGCTTATTGAAAAGGGTAATTTCGCCGTTTTTATAGCTTGTTGTGAAGGGCTGATATGCTCGCTTCATGTCATAATAGCCGGGGCGGAGTGTACGGTCGGCAAAAACAAGGCCGTCAATACAGCAATCCTCATCATTCGGGTAATCGCCGAAATCGCCGCCGTAGCGGTAACCTGTTTTATCGCCGTTTTTAACTGCAATGGCGTGGTCGTTCATTTCCCAGATGCACATACCGAAAAGGCTGTCATACTTATCTGCAAGACGTATATGCGCAAAGATATTGCCGGTAGAATAAGCACAGACATATTCGCAGAAATAGAACGGCTTTGCAGGATTATTTTCAAGGTAGTTCTTTGTGTAATCAAGCTCGGCATACATGCGGCTTTCAACATCGGAAATATCCTTGAAATCCTCACCTTCGGGAACAGCCTTAAATTCAAGGTGTGAATTTTCGTAGTGGACAATAGCCTTGGGGTCACGGCTCTTTATGTATTTGCCCATAGCTCTGTGGTTTTTACCGCAGCCGGATTCATTGCCGAGCGACCACATGACAATGCAGGGGTGGTTTTTATCGCGTTCAAAAAGGCGTGCTGCGCGGTCAACATAAGCTGCTTCCCACTCATCAACGGTTGAAAGCATGGACCAACGCATCCAATCCCATGTATCGCGGTATTCAAAGCCCATGCCGTGGGTTTCGATATCAGCTTCGTCAACAAGCATAAAGCCAAGCTCATCACAGAGCGCAAGAAAGCGAGGATCATTCGGATAGTGCGAGGTACGGATGCAGTTGCAGTTTGCGCGCTTTAAGATATAAAGGTCATTGAGCATTTCCTCAACCGTAGCGGTATAGCCGCCGATGGGGTGAGAATCGTGGCGGTTAATGCCCCAGAGCTTTACAGCCTTACCGTTGAGATAGACTACGCTGCCCTTGATTTCAAGGCGTTTGAAGCCAACCTTCTGCGCAATATACTCTTCCCCTGCTTTGAGCAAAAGGGTATAGAGCATCGGCTCTTCTGAATTCCACAGCACGGGATTTTCAATTGAAAATTCTGTATTATTGCCGCAGTATACTTCTTTTCCGTCGGGAGCAATAAGCTTTACTTCAAGCTCTGCTTCACCGCGGAAATCAACATCAATATTAATATCAACCTTATCAAGAGTTTCGGCAACATCGCTGCGGATATAAAAATCTTTAAGGTTATTTTCGGGACGGTTGAGAAGATAAACCTCGCGGAAGATACCGGAAAGGCGGAAGCAGTCCTGGTCTTCAAGGTAACTGCCGTCGCACCATTTGACTACAAGCACATCAAGGCGGTTTTCGCCTTCAGTTACAAAAGCGGTGATATCAAATTCACTTGTACAGCGGCTGACCTGGCTGTAGCCGACAAACTGCTTATTAACAAACAGGTAAAAGCAGGAAGAAACGCCCTCGAAATTAATGTAAACCTTTTCTTTGTTTTCTACGGTAAAATTACGGCTGTAATGACCACAGGGGTTATCCTCCGGCACATGGGGCGGGTCAAGCTGGAAGGGATATTTAAGGTTTGAATACAGCGGCACATCATAGCCCCTGTCAAGCAGCACCTGCCAACAAAGGGGTACTGTAATAGTTTCGTTGAAGGCTGCTTCAAGGAAATCATCCTCAACATCCTCAAAAGTTTCGTAATATTTAAAATTCCACTCACCGCAAAGGTTAACAAAGCTCTCGGATTTTTCTCTGTCAAAGGTCAGAGCGGCATCGGCACTCTCACAGGGCACGAAATACGCGCGCGGAGCTTCACAGCCTATATGAAGCGAATTGAGGTCTTTGTGGTACGCTTTAAATTCCATATTGCTTTTCTCCTTTATCTTTCAAACCTGACTGACGGTTCATCGCCGTAGCCGGTTATATTTACTTGATTTTCTTTTATTTCAACCACCGCGCAGGTTACGCTTTCACCCATGCAAAGTGCCTTGAAAACAACATAGGGTATATTGCCTATTCTCGCGCTGAACCCGTCATGATAATGTCCGCAGAATACGGCGGCAATTTTATCCTGATTTTCAAGAAGTATATCCGTTATTTCGTCCGAGTTGTTCAGCGTGTGGTCTTCATCACCCAGAGCCACAACAACATGAGTCATAACAACAACTGGCTTTTTTGCGAATTTTATTTTTTCTTTCAGCCACGCTATCTGCTCATCATCAATATAGCAGTCTGCCCACTTTATCTCCTTTTTGGGATAAGGCTGTGCCTTTGAATTCATGCAGCTGTCAAGCATAAGGCAGAGATATTCATCCGTTTCAAAGCCATAATACCTCGCGGGCATACCGGTTAAACGCATAAATTCGTTTTTATCAAGTGCCGTATCGTGATTGCCGAAGGTTGCATAAAACGGAATATTATATTCCGACAGCATTTCGTTCAAATCGTTCAGACCTTCGGTCTGCGGTTTATATCCGTCAAAAGCGTCAACTATATCGCCAAGGCAGACAATGAATTCACAGCCCTCGGAATAATTATCTATTGCAAATTTCACCTTTTCAACCGATTTTTCATGGTAGCGGTTGTTTGCGCCCCACGGCTTATCCGAATAATGCAAATCCGTAACAAGCAAAAACTTCATATGTATCACCTTACTTATTTTGCATTATAACAAAAAATAAAGCGTGCCGCAATAGCACGCTTTAAATAATTATGACAGGTTTCCGTTTTTATCGCATTGCAATGTTAAATTAATGGTTTCTTCCGTGGTAGTAATAAACAAAATTTTTTTCTTGAAAATCGCCGTACCGCTTGCGGTGTTACCTGATTTGCTTGTGTTTGCGCTGTCAAAATCCCATGCATCATCTGTTATGCTGTATGTATAACTTACAGATGTACAGGTTGCGCTTACACCGGAATTAACGGTAAATGTACCTTTTAAAGTAAACGAAAACAGCACATTTCCGTCTGCATCGCGTACCGTTTGAACTTTAGAACCGCTTTTTGTATATGTGGAAGCTCTTGTAATGGAACTTTTATCTTCTATAATAGTTGTTTCTACGTAATATCCATTTTCGGACAGCAACAAATCCGCACCGTTGTTTGCCGAAACATTAAAAGCCAATGAACTTATAAAAACAACTAAACAAAGTACAAAAGAAATTAATCTTTTCATAATTTTAAATCTCCTTTTTTCTAATTGTTAACCTGTGTGCCTTCGTCAATTATTTCTTCCGTGTAATAGTAAGTAGCATTTATATCTTTATCACTTATTGCAAAAATTGTTATAACACAAGCTAATATTACAAACAATACCAAAACCAATGCAATCAACCACTTGTTGAGATGTGCTTTTTTAACCGCCTTTACCTGTTCATCAGCCGGCATAGCCTGTGCGAAGCCTGCGGCATAGGCTTCGGGGCTTCCGAAACGCTCAATCAACTGAGACATATCCAATTGCGGATTTTCCTCACGGAAATCATAGAGGTTGTTTTCCAAATCCGCTTTGATTTTGGATTTTAATTCCGTCGGGCAATTTCGCTGAACAGCTTTTAAGTAGCTGTATATTTCTTTATCGGTTATCATCGGTATCCTCCCCTTTTTCTTCAAGCTGTGACAAATCGCTGATTTCAAGTATCTGCAAAATACCCTTGCAAAGCGAAAGGTATTCCGCACGGATTTGGCTGAGGTATTCCCTGCCCTTATCCTCAAGGTGATAATACACCCTTGTGCGGCGTTTGCCGACTAAAACCTGCTTGTCGGAAATAAGCCCCTTGTCCATCATACGGTAAAGTATGGGGTACATTGAGCTTTCCTGCAACGAATATCTGCCGCCGCTGCGTTTTTCCAACTCCTGCGACAGCTGATAGCCGTACATGTCCTCATCATTCAGCAGCGTTAAAAGCAAAAGCTCTACACTGCCTCTTTTTACATTATCTGAAATAGGCATTGATATCACACCCTGAAAAATTAAGTTTAGCGTTGACCGTATACAATAATAACGCAAAACCTTTACATTTTCAATATTAATTTATCAAGATTATATTGCATTGTCAATACTATTCAACAAAATATATTGTTGACAAGGTAATATTTTTGTGATATTGTGATAACAAAAGGAAGAAAAATCTGATTGAAAGAGGTGAGTCCGATGTGTTAACAAAAAAGCTGTATTTAATTTAATAAATTGCAAATTCTGCAGGAGATACCTTATGAAAAAAACTGTACAAGTTTCTCTGTTTATAACTATAGTTTTGATCTCACTTATTATCATAGTATCTTTAGTTTTTTCTTCACAAAATACAGTCGGCATAAAAGATTTCGATACAGGCGATATTGTTCAAATGAATATCGGTGCAGAAATGCCTGAATTATTATATGCAGATACCAAAATTGTAATAATATACGGCACTTGCGGTGTTGTAGTATATAGTGTTGAAGAAATGCAGCTAAAAAACAGAATTTCCTTTTCTGATTTTGAGCGCATGGATATCTCCCATCCGGAATGCAAGGTTTCCGTTGACGGAAAAACACTTTATATTAGCGAAGAAGCTAAAACACTATATAAGTATGTTATAGTATCCGGAAAACTGTACCCTTGCACTAAAATTACAGAAGATTTATTCTCGGTTGAAACGGTACATTTACCTTCCATTGACAAGTTGAAAGAATATATTGATTTTAATTTCATTTTGGGTGATCAAATTGTACAAACCGATAATAAAACAATTTATCTGCGTGCGAACAATGATTGGAGTATGAACAGTTTGCAAATAGTTGTTTACAATTCAAAAACTCACAAAAGCGAAATCTACAAGATGTTTGACAACCTATAAAATGAAAGGAATGAAATAGTAATGAAAAAATTTATGTTAACTATTTTATCAATCTTCACAATAGTATCTATCTGCCCAGTTGTAGAAGTATCAAGTGTAGCAATTTCATCCACGAAAGAAGACGAAATAATTACCGATGTCACTTCTGTGATAGAAAGCTTTTATTTCAACAAAGATGTTTGCGGAAAAGCCATTGATGATGTTTATTTGGAATCCAACATTGCAAGTTTTTTATCTGACAAAATAGAAACTCATCAATATGTAACTGATATTTATGATACTAACAAGGAAAATTATGAAGTAGATGTCATTCTTTTAAATGAAACCTTACACTCTAACATTCTTAATTTAGAGTTTCAGGTTATCACTACCTATAATTATGTTGGTGTAGATTTCGACACTACTGTAAGCGAAACGGTATTTATTGAGTATGATTATTCATCAAATAAGATTCTTGATTTTTATGTTCCTTTAAATTACTATGATTCGTTTGTAAGAAGCAATGAAACCACCTCTTTAAATACAGCTGATAATAATGGATTTTTTATTAATTCAAACATTGCGGAAAAACAGAAAAATATTATTGATAGCATTAATGATGTGTATGCTAGCGAAATGGCTACAATTAACAGTTCAAAGGTGAACACCGCTTATGTTCAACCCAGAACTTCTACTTTAAATCATCAAGCTATTGTTGATTGGGCAACTGCGAACTGTAATAAAAACACCCCTTCCAGTGGCAATGGTACAGTTCCATATTATGATTTTTCTGAAATAACTGGTAGCTATGATTGTACAAATTTTGTTTCTCACGCACTTTTAGCAGGCGGTGCAACAGTCAATGATACTGGAAATTCAGGAATCAGCAGTTCCGGCTGGTACTATAGAAGTTTAAGTAATCGCAGTTCTGCTTGGAGTGGAGTTGATCAGTTCTATAATTATATGTCAACAAGCACTGCCTCCAACAAAGCCACAGCAATAAACAATATTTTTCAATACACTTATAACGGAGCCTATTGGGGATTAGGTTCGGTCTTGCAGATAGATTACAATAGTAATTCAGGATACGAACATTCGACAATCATTACCAAAGAGACAAAATCGAGTGACGGTACTCGTTCTTATGCTTATATAACAAGTAGAACGAGTGATAGTAGTTACCATAAAAATGCTGCGGTGGCGGATGAATACGCTACCGGAAACAAAAGAATAATAAATGTCTACAATTATTAATCAAAAACTATCAAGAGACGGTTCGAAACCACTGAAAAAGAGGAATCAATCAGGGGAGAGCAATAAACCAATCAGGGGACAGTTCTGTGATAGATGTTTGTAGGGACAATTCACGAATTGTCCGAAAATCCACAACACATCGCTTTCACAGCGGTAGATTCATGAATCGACCCTACTTGTTGGTGTAAAGCCAATACACGCAAAATAAACAAACGGCAACCTTGTGGAAAGCCCATAAGGTTGCCGGTATTTTTATACTGTTTTTATTCGCCTAAAACTTCTTTTATAATTCTGTTTACGCTGTTTCCGTCGCAAGCGGACATAAAATCGTTTTTGAAGTTGATAACCTTCTGCTTGTCAAAGCCTGTTTCAAGGCGCTTGATTTCGGCAATAATGCCCTCGGTGCTGTCAACTATTTCGCCGGGGACAAAGCTGCGGTAATCGAAATAGAAGCTGCGGTCATTCTCGTACTTTTCCAAATCGTATGCGTAGAATATCATCGGGCGTTCAAGCAGAGAATACTCGAAAATGAGGGAAGAATAATCCGAAATAACGGTATCGGCTGCGCATAGTGCATCGTCAATACTCGCGGTTTTGGAAACGTTGTAAAGGAAGCCTTCAAACTTCTGCTGCTGTTCTTCGGTTATTTTGAATGCCTTTGCAGTAAGCGGATGAAGCTTCATAACAAAAGCGTATTCTTCATGCAGGGCATCGTAAAGCGCATCCAAATCAAGGGTGTTGTGCATATAGGAATTGCGCAAAGAATTGCCGCGGAAAGTAGGCGCGTAAAGAATAATCTTTTTATCGCCGATACCGGGGCAAAGCTCACGGATTTTATCCTTACCGCTTTTTACAAAATCGGGGTCGAAATAAACATCGGTTCGCGGTGTGCCCAGGGGAAGCACAACATCCTCGCTGCAATTAAACGCTTCGGCATAGGCAAAGCGTACCTTTGGCGAAGAAACGCATACCTCGGTATATGTATTGTGTACGGGGAATTTATCAAGCGAGCGCTTGTTTGCGCCCCATGCCTTATCGGCTGTGGAATAGCCCCACATTTTGAATGCGCCGCAGGCATGCCACAGCTGGACTATGTGCTGACCTTCACGCGGTTTGTTTGCAAAGGCAGGGAAATAATAATCCACAAGGAACAGCGCCTTACAATCGCCGAATTCCTTAAAGAAAAATTCACAGTCAATAAACTTGCTTAACTCGTTAAGAATTTTATTCTTATATCTGTTTTCGCCCTCACCCTTATCAACAACTACACAGTTGTAGCCGCGCTTTTCAAGCTCTTCCTTCATGCACCTGAGGTTATCCGGCATTGTTTTGTAAAGGCTTGAATAGGCAAAAACTACCTTTTTAGGGTCAATAGGCTTTTTGGAATACTTTTTGTAGTAGTGCGGCCACAGGTGATAGTACCAGAAGCTTCTGCGAATATCGCCAAGCAGCTTTTTGATTTTGTTTTTTACTTTGCGCTTGATTAACTTGTAAACGTTAACTGCAGCGTCCTTTTTACTCAAAGCAAATCAACTCCTTAATAGGGTATTATAGCTGAAATTGCCATTTTTTGCAATACCTTTTTTAAGCTGAACATACATTATAAATTGAAAAAGAGACCGTCGGCATACCGACAGCCTCTAAATCAACGCTTTGTTAACATCAGACAGCGCGAGTGACCTTTCCTGAACGAAGGCAGCGTGTGCAAGCGTATACCCTTTTGGGTGAACCGTTTACAACAGCCTTAACACGCTTGATGTTGGGCTTCCATGTTCTGTTAGAACGTCTGTGTGAGTGCGATACCTTGATACCGAAAGCGACGTCCTTACCGCAGAATTCACATTTTGCCATTTGCGGCACCTCCTTTTAAAGCTTATAGACTAAACGAACATAGAGTATTTTAACAGATAACTTTATAAAAAGCAAGCGTTTTTTTATATTTTTTCATTTTATATAAGTTAAGCTGTCAAATGGGTAATTGTTTAGTGAAAACTTACATTTTTAGTGTATCTGCAAGCTTTTCGCGCAGCCAGGTTATTGCCTGCGCCGCGCCGTCATCGCTTGCTTCAAAGGTTTCTTCGGTTACGGTTTCTTTGTCAACCGTATCGTATGACTGCCAGCCGATATAGTATGAAGCGGAAATTTTATTTACGTTTTCATTATCAACAAGCAAGGTTACACGGTAACGGAACTGGTCATCAAAAACACCTGCGTTTTCTTTTAACTGAACCGAACCGAACCATGTATTGGGCTTACCCCAGATGGGTACTGCACCAAGGATATATTCATATGTCAAATCGGGTATTCTGTTCATGCTTCAAATCCTTAATATGCTGCTATTTTTTCTATATCTGCCCTTCCGCGCGAGGACATAATAATAACCTTGAACGCATCGCAGGTAACCGGATCCTGCGGACAGATTTTGCGGTTGCCGATGGTTGTGTAGTTTTCATAATCCTTTGCCCACAAGCCATCAACCCTGAAAGCTATTCTGAACGAGGCAACGCGCTGACCTTCGGCAATGTTTTCCATAAGCTCAACGTATTTGATTTCCTTTTCACCGTCCAGCTCAACAAGATATTCCGACTGGGTGGGTGAAGTATGTGTACAGGTAATTTTTGCGTTTTCGCAAAGGTTTACCGCAAATGTACTTCTGATTTTTTCGCCGAGTTCCTTTAAACGCTGAACATCTCTCGGGTCAAACAGACCGTTGGGCATAGGAGGAATATTGAGGTTAAAGGTTGTATTAGCACCTACCGATTTCAGGTATGTGTTAAACAGTCGCTCAAGTGAATGCGGCTCTTCCTCCGGGTGATAGAACCAACCCGGACGGATTGACATATCAATTTCCGACGGAGCAAAAACAAGACCTTCGGAATAAATAATATTTTCAAGCGTACCGATATCGCAGTTGCAGTTGCACATGCCTTCAAGGCTGCCTTCCATCAGCTTGCCTTCGGTCTGCTTTTCGCAGTAACAGCACAGCTCATACGGCACTACTGCCCATTCGCTTGCCCTTGCGCTGCCGCTTTCGTTGCCGCACCAACGCAAATCAGGGCCGTCATCCTTAAATATTGTCGCGTTGGGCTGATACTTGCGTACAAGCTCAAAATACGATTCAAAATCATAAACCTGCTTTTTTCCGCTCGGACCTTCGCCGCAGGCACCGTCAAGCCACACATGGAAAACCTCGCCGTAGTTGGTGAGAAGCTCCGTTAACTGTGCGCGGTAAAAATCGTTATATTCATCAGTGCCGTAGCAGGAAGCGTTCCTATCCCACGGAGAAAGGTAAAAGCCAAACTTTATGCCGCCCCTTTTACATGCTTCAGCAAGCTCGCGTACAATATCGCCCTTTCCGTTTTTGTAGGGGCTGTTTTTTATTGAATGTTCTGTAGTTTCGGTCTGCCACAGACAGAAACCGTCATGATGCTTTGCTGTAATAACAGCGCCCTTCATGCCGGCAGCTTTAATTGCTTCAACCCAACTGTCGCAGTCAAGCTCTGTGGGATTGAATATCGCAGGGTCTTCCTTACCTGTGCCCCATTCAAGCCCGGTATAGGTGTTTGGGCTAAAATGGATAAAAGCATAAAACTGTGTTTCACGCAGGCGTTCAAGCTGACGCGCACTCGGCACTACCTTGCCCGCTTTTTCAAGGAAATCGTTAAGTGAAATCATTTTGTAACAGCTTCCTTCTGCTTTGTTTCTTTAACAAGAGATTCATCAATCATTTTATGAACATCGTACTTACCCTTGTGGTGATAGGGGTAAACAAGCAGGAATACATAAGCCAGCACACCGCCGACAGCATTACAAAGAAGGTCTTCCATAGTGTCCATAAGTGCCCAACGGAATTCAAATGTTTCTGCGGTCCAACCCTCAGCCCAAAGGCTTTCGCTTATAACATGAGGAATTATGTGCGGATTTGCAAGGAAGTCCTTACCGTAGGCAGCGGCTGCTTCCTGTGCTTCCTGATAGCACCAGTGCTGAGCATCGGAGCCGAAGAACTGATCAAGAACAAACTCTACAATTTCCCAGGCATTACCCGCAATAAAGGAAACGCCGAAGGCGGCAAGAGCAACAAGCGGAATGTGATGCTTAACCTTATCACGCACCTGCATAGCTGTAATTGCCTCGTAGCCGAAGAGAGCGCCTGCTATACCGCCGAATATATGGAAAATAAGGTCGTAGTAACGGAAATAATAGTAAAGGTTGACATATGCACCGCAGAAGGATGCCATAAAGAAGCCTATAACGGAAATATCCTGAATATAGGAAGGCAGATAGTGCATAAAGTTCTTCTTGCTTGTTGCCATACATATTTCCCATGCGAACATACCGACAAGGTTAGCCGCCATCTGCTTTACCATCATAGGTCTGCCGCCAAGCGGAGTGAAGCCGAATATTGAATCGAGAATACCGAAAATCATAATGGCACGGAAAATCCACCACCAGACTATTTCTATCGGCTTTGCGTTAGCCTTGATTCTTGCAATGTAGTTTTTCATAAATCTTTCTCCCTCAATTTATACTGTCACGGTTTAACCGTACAACAATGTAAGTTTACCAAATAAAAAAGTAAAAGGCAAGAGTAAAATAATTTCTTTGAAAAATTGTAATATTTAGTCAAAAAACTCCCCCGTGCCCGGGTAACCGGGCAGAGGGGAGAAAAACATTATGTTTCACTGCTGCAAAGCAGCAGATTTTGGCTTTTTTATTTACCGAACAGACCGTTGAATAAGCCTGTGAAGAAGGAGACTATGATATTAAAGAATCTTATCAGCCAGGAGGGAAGCTGTATACCTTCACCTGAGCCGTTAAAAAGATTTTGGAAGAAAGCAACTATCTGCTCCCAAAGGGTAGGCTCATCAACAGGGTCGTCGGGATTATCGGGCTCGTCGGGATTATCGGGCTCATCGGGCTCATCGGGGTTATCGGGGTTATCGGGGTCATCGGGGTCATCGGGGTCATCGGGGTTGTCGGGATTATCCGGTTCATCGGGAACATCGGGCTGTACGATAGGAGGAATATAGAACTTGTCTCTTGCCGCAATTGTGAAGTCCTCTTCAATCGGAACATAGAAAGCAAGGGTCGTTTCCTTCATATCATCCTCGTCAAGGCCGAAAACTGACGGGTCGTATTTTCTGCCCTTTGAATCAAGGATTTCCCAATAGGAGAAATCGCTTGAAGAAAGTGATGTTCTTGCCGAAATCTGCTTACCCTTGTATACATCAAGCGTACTCGTGTCGTATCTTGTGTTGATACAGGTCATCTTGATCCACTTTTCGTAGGTAACTGTCGTTGCGTAGGATTCCATAACCGGATTTGTAAAGTAGATACAGTCTGCATCACCGGGAGTATATTCGGCGTAGGCAACAAAGGTATATGTGCCCGGCTCCTCAATCTGATGCTCGAATACCTTGCGCTTACTGCTCTGCGTATGGCTGTAGGTTGGCGGAATATCCTCGCCGAGAACCCAGGTATTCGTGCCGTCGGTAAGCCAGACCTTTGCCGTACCGTTCTTGTACTGGTCATGGAAAGCAAGAGTTACCTGAATTACGCCCTCGTTATTGGAGTTACGGGTATTGACGGCAAGTGAGCCAAACTTGCCCGTATCGGGTCGCTTGACTATTTCAATCGGGAGAGTGAGGGTAATATCTTCATAGTTGTCATCAAGATAAACCCTAATTTCCATAGGCTCTGTCTTACCCAGAGGAAGGTCTCTTACGCTTACGCCCCATTCAACGATAACCTTGGAGGCATCAAAGCCCTCCTCAAACTCGAAGCCTGCATCTGCAGCCTTTCTGTTTTTGGCCACATAGCCGTAGTTGACCTTAACGGCCTCGGGAGTTTTTGTAATCGGAAGCTTCTTGGGAGCAATTATCTTTATGGGAATATTGAACTCAAGGCTCTCGTAATTTGCGCAGCTTACTGTGGTTGTTATATCGTTATATGTTCCGGGCTCAAGAGTTGAAAGACTCTTGCTGAACTTCACGGTTACGTTTGCAGGGTCAATTCCCTCGCCGAACTCAAAGCCGAGCAGGGCATCAGCCTTTACCGAAGAGCCTACAGTACCCTGAACAATCTCAAGCGGCATAGGCACCCTAACGTTGAGTGTGCCGGGTTTAAGGGATATGCTCAGAGATATCATCTGTGCGCTTTTAGCGAAGAAGCCGGCAAGGTCGGGGTTGTCGGGCACAAAGTATGCCGATGTGCTTATATTCGTACCTGCGACTTTTACGGTATCCTTGCTCTGCCATTTGAAGATACCGGTTATTGGCTGACCTTCATAAAGAACACGTCCGCCTTCAAACTTGATGTCACCGTATGTGAGGTCGGGTGACCAGACAAGGTCATCATCAAGAACCGTCGGATAAACAGATATACCCGAAGCCAATGCAGGGTTATCGTTTACGTTTACCTGTACGGTAGTTGTAACGTCCGCATGACCCTTGAGAGTCCACGTTGCGGAATATGTACCGCTCTCATAAATCTTTTTGCTGCCCGATTGAACGTTTGATATGAAATCGTAAGCCCATTTACCGCCTTCAATCGGTTCGCCCGTTTTCGTGTTTATAATCGTGCCCGTTATCGTTGCGTCAGAAAGCTTTGCACCGGGGTCGATTACAGCAGCCGTTGCCGTACCCTGAAGAGCGGTTTCAATCGCAGTAACGGTTATCGTCGGCCAGTTTTCAATCGGGTAATCGTCCGTAGTTCTGAACGAGCCTTTCTTATATTTCGTCGTATCCGTCGGGAAGAAATAAAGCGTAACCTCCGAATTTTCACGGGGAGTAGGTACGGTTGATGCGTTGTTAAAGCCAAAGTATCCTTCAACCTTTTCGCCCTCGTACCAGACCTCACCGCCTGATACGGTAAGGTCGCCGTAGCTCAGGCCGTATTCAAAGGTACTGGGTGTAACGGTGGGAGCAACCGTTACTGTTGTGTTACGGTAGGTAAGCGATACAGGATCCGCAGCCGATGCGCTTAAGCCCATCGGGATAATTGACAAAAGCAAAAGTGCCGTCAGAAGGACAGCGAAGGATTTGTTAAGTTTTTTCATAATGTTTCTCCGTTTCTAAACTTTTTCTTCGGCCGGTGTTTCAAGTCGGCCGAAATTTTTCTCATATTGTTTAGTCGGACACATCTGAAAACTCAAGCAAAAAATCTTCACTCTGTTTTTGCCATAGTCTTTATTCTCTTATACAGTAAAAAATTAAGCAAAGACGTGATATGGCAACAGAGGTTTCACGACTTTCAGTGCTGTTAAATTTCAAACGTGCCCCGTTATTTGGTTTTTCGGGTGAAAGGTGTTGAGCCATTGGAATCACATCCTTTTTTCTAATTTATTCAACTTATGCAAGTTGTTAAGTAAATATTACCAATTTTAAAGCATTATTGCAATAGTTTTGTGTATATTTTATACGTATATTAACTTTTTCTGCAAATTTGCACATCGTCAATTTATTGCATTTGTGCATATTATCCAATGCCTCAAAAGCAAAAAAGCAAAACACTGTATCAAAATTGTGCAAACAATACATTTTGATACAGCATCTTTAATTTTACTTATTCAGATATTCCGTTAAGCGGTCATCAATATACACATCCGGCTTAAAAAGTCTTGCCTTCTCGCAAAGCTCGGCATAAAGCTGACTGCTGTTTTTAAAGCAATAGGAAATTGTAACCTTGTGCGGCAGAAATTTTGCGTTTATTCTTATGCCCCAGACACCTATAATCGGCAAACGGCGTGCTTCGATATACCAGATATCCTCATACCGTACATTAGGCGAAAACGGGCTGCGGTGTCCTCTGAACCTGAAGGAATTAAGGCACATATACTCATCAAAGGTTTCAACATATTTGTTTTTGTATTCTTTCAATTCTATAAAAGCAAATACCACCAAGAATAACAATAAAGAACCTATAGTCTCAACCGGATCTTTATCCACAGGGACACCCATACCATATAAAATCAGAACAACCGCAAATTCGACAGCTAAAAACTGTACAAAATATAAACTCAGCCTGTATTTATATTTCATTTGCTTTACCCCTTACAGTTTGTCTGCATACTGCTGAAGCATCTGTTCAAGCGTAGCTATATTTTCGCTGAAGAACACATCACATTGATACAGCTCTTTATCAATTTTTTCTGCTTTGCTGTCATCGGTTTCGTTTTCAAGCTGAACATAAAGCTCATATGCTTTGGCAAGATTTTTGCCCAATGCTTCGGGCAGATTTTCTTTAAGCGTGTTTACTGTTTTTTCTGTATCGCCGTTGCTGTCAAGGTTTGTGAAATAAAAGCCGTGTCCGTCGCCGCTGACTTCGCCGTAATAGCCGACAAGCTCATCATAGGGCGAGTTCAGCTTGCCCTCCGACCAACAGTCCAGCATTTTGTTCCAGTTTTCCGCCTCCTGCGAAAGCTGAACATTCTTTTTGCTTTTAAGCTTATCAAAAAAGCCCATACCGTCTTCCTCCTCTGAATCAAAAGTAATATCGCTATGCTCAACTTTTACAACCGTACCGTTAGCGGAAGAGATAACATAACGCAGTTTTTTTACACCTATATCGTCAAATTCTTCTATATAGCAATCCGCAGTATATGTACGCATGGGTATGCCGTCGGAATTTTCCTCTTCCTTTACGGAATTCGGATACAGATTCATTTCCTTCAGCTTTTCAAGCATCTGCGTTTCCTTCAAGCCTTGCGGAAAAGCCAGTTCAATATCGTAAACATCTTCCGTGGTCATTTTTTCTCTGTAATTTTCGCCGACATCGCCCGTAATTTCAACCGCTTTTACAGTGCCGCCCGAACCGCAAATAAACTCTACACTAACCTTGCCTGTTTTGCTGACAAAGGTGTTACTGCCCTGAACAGCTTCATAAAATCCGAGCTTTTTAAGCGCGGGAGTGTATTTATCCATACTTCTGCCGATATTTTGCTGTGTACAGAATTCCGACATTAAAGCACGCATCTGCTGAATATTGGCTTTTTGTGTTCTGTTAAGGAAGGAATGGTCCTTTCCGTCACCGTAATTATAATACTGCGTTCCGGATACTTCCTGCTTTTCAAACCAGCCGTCCTTATAAATTATGCCAAGCGAAACACCCGCAGCTGCAACCGCAACACAGATAAGGGTGCAGCAAACTGCCCTTAGCCGCTTTTGGTTATTCCTTTTTGAAACAGCCTTTGCGCTTAAAGCCCACAAAGCCGCAGTCAGCATAACGGCGCAGACAGCTTCAACCGCCAGAATCCATTTTTCCGCTTCGAACATTGAAGCAAGCAGACTGTAATCGCGCAGAATCCTGCCCGAAAACAGAATATGAAAAGCAACCACAGGTATATAAAGTAAAACCTTAACCGAATTTTTAATATCGTGCTTTATTCTGTAATCAACAAAATTCAGCAATGCCTGCGCAACGGTAAAAAAGCACAGCGCATTAACAAACCATAAATCAACGCCGTAATAGTATGCACCCTCCGTTTTAAACGGATAGCGCATTACAAGCCAGACTACAACGCACACCAGCCATATTTCCGCAAAGCTGAAAACAAACCTTGCAGTAACACGGTAAAAAGACTTGACGGGTAAGGCAGCGAAAAACTCATTCCACATATTTTTCTCTTCATTTGAAAATGCAAAACACGAAAAAGCAAACGGTATGCACAGTAAAAACGGAGAAGCAGAAACAGCACCGCTGAAATAAGCAAAAGCCAACAACACGAAGGACAAAGCCAACGCGGGCAGATTTTTACTTTTACGCAGGTAGAATTCCGTTACAAAAGCCGCTTTCATCAGCCTTACCTCCTTTACCAATCCTGAACAGCATATGAAAAGTTGATTACCGTAGAATTTGCCACACGCAGATTGAACTTAACCTTTGTTGCACCCTGATCAAGGTACTCCTGAATATAGCAGGTAGAGCGGTACATTTTGGTAGGCACAGCAGATGACAGCCTTTCATATTCTTCAAAAACATCAATATTCATGCCGTATTCCTGCATAATTTCAAGCGCTTCACTTTCGGTCATGCCGATTTTCATGCGGGAATTCATAAGCTCATCAAGACCTGCCTGATCCAATTTTTCAATATAGTTTTCGCCCGTATCCGTGCTGAATTTTACCGATTTTACGGTATCCTCTGCATCTTTTTCTATATAAACCGTTATTGATTCGGCATTTTTGTTGTAGAGATAGGTAATTATATCCGCTTCAAAGCAGGTCAATTCGCTGTAGCCGTTTTCTTCAAACATCGCCTTCACTTCGTCAAACGGTTTGCCAATGTTTTCCTGCTTACTGAGAAAGCCCACAAGCTCTGCCGATTCAGATAAATTTGCTTTTTGCTGTGCGGTAAGAACAGAATGGTCCTTACCGTCGCCGGGGTTATACTGTACGGTAGTGGTTTCGGGTTCAAAAACTTCTCCGATTTCATCCAGGTCAAGTGTACCGCCCAGAATTGTGCCGATATCGTCAGTTTTAAACCAGCCGTTTTTATCAAGCTTTACAAAAGAGCCTGCGATAACAGCAACAGATAATACAGCAAGAATTATCGCAACGGCTTTGACCGCCTTCATTTTTTCTTTACCGTTATGTGTTCTTACAACCACGCTGCCCATAAATGAAGCTGCAACACTCATAATCGCAACAGCAGCCATAGCTGCATAAAGCCAGGCTTCGGTTTCAAATATTTTTGCAAGCTTGTCAAAAATAAAAATCAAGCTCGTAAAAAGCCACGCTATAAAAACAACCAGAGCAAACGGCACCGTACCCAAAACTGCAGCCCAACGCTTTCCACCCGAAAAATAATTCACAAAAAGCGATATTGACATACATACCACGGCGACGAAAGCCATAAGTACAAGACCATAAACCGATCTATCAGTTACTGTATCAAAGCCAAATCCATCTTCGGCACTTAAACCGTCAGACGCTCTTTTCATTACCAAAATAAAAGTTACAGACGAAATTATGGCGGAAAGCAGTATTTCGGTAAAGGCTGTAATGTATTTTGCCGCAACCCAATGCCACGGCTTTACGGGCAAAGCCCTCGAATAAACATCCCAACTGCTTTTGGCATCCTGCGCAAAGCTGCCGCAAATTGTAGCCATAATAAGTATCATGATATATGTAATTACATCCGTACTGTTAGAGGTAATTACACAAATTACGGAAATAGCCAGCTGAATACCGATATAAATGCTTCTTGTATTAAGCCAGGAATAGAATTCTTTAGTCAGCGCACTTTTCAAAACCAACGCCCCCTTTTATTCAACAACATACTTTACGGAAGTTATTTTCTGTTCTACTGTTATAACGGTAATTGTAAATTCCTTTGCATTACCGCTGTTTTCATAGTTTCCAAAACAGCCTGTCAGTATATAATTTCTGCTGCCTGTTTTACCCGAATCAAGGCTGATTTCATTTATCTGCTGCGGTACGGCTTTATTATCTTTAAAAGCCTGATGAAGCTCTGCTTCGCTTTCGCAGCTTTCAAAAGCCGATGCCAGCGCCGCTATATCGGTTTCATTGCCGTTTTCATAATACACACCGCCCGTATAGGCAGACAAAGCAAGGCAGGTAACAACTTTTTTAACATTATCCTGCATACTGTTACCGTCCATAATTATATCCGAATAGATTGTTGACTGGTCGGACAGCATACAGCTTACATCACCTTTGAAAAGCTGCGCCATACTGCCGTAGCTTTCGCCCTCAAATCCGGCATCTCTTAACTTTTCGATACATTCGCTAAAGCTCATGCCTATATTGGAATCGAGGCACACTTCACCCATAACATCAAGCATAGCTTCGCTGTTGGCACGGGTTTCTTCGGTAGGAATATAATCATCTATAACAGGATATATTTCATCATTGTCGTTATTAATACCGTAATAAATAAAGCCCAAGGGAGCATTTTCTCCGAAAAAGTTATATTCATCAAGCACATTCAATGTAACGCATATAACAGGTACAATAACTGCGCACACTATCGCAGATGTTTTGATTTTTTTACCGCAGCTTTGTCCTGCTTCCGCCCATACCGCAGACGCATAACCAATCCACAGCACCAACGGAACCGACAGCACAAGAGCAAGCAAAACCCACTTATCATGGCGTAACACACTGTTAAACTCAATATGCGCAAAAGAGAAAGCAGTAAAAACAACAACCATCATCAACCCGAGGATAATACCCTTACCGCGTTTAATTTTATAGTAAAGCGGAAAAACCAGACCAAACACAATAAAATAAAAACATATACTGAAAAACCCTCGTTTTACCATTGAAAGGCTGTAATCTGTTTCATCATAAAAAATATCCAAGCGCGATAAATCCGTAAAAGCGCAGGCAGCAATATAAGCCAAACAATAAACCAAAGCTTCGCAAAGCAAAACCATATACCTTGCTGCAATACTCTGCTGTACGGTAGTCGGCATACCTTTACGGTATGCTTCAGATATTGGCTTGTGCTTTTCTTCAAAGCTTTCTGCACATGATGCAAAGCCCATACCGAAAACTAGAAATGCACCGAAAATAAAAATGTATTCTGACAAGGCGCAAACAGCCGCTATAACAACCGCCACAACAATAAATCTTTTGCGGGTATTTTTCCACATCAAAAATTCCTGCAATAAGGCACTTTTCATTTTAATTTACCCTCTTTCGCAAAAAGCACAAACAGTTCTTCCATACTTACAGGGTTAGCCTGCATACCTTCGGGTATTGCACTGCGTTCAACAACAGCTTCAACACCGTAAGGCGATTCTTTTTTGCCCTTTACCGCTTTTTCCGATATGGCAGCCAATTCATCTGCAGAACAATAAACTACGGCATAGCGTTCAAGCAGCCTGTCCTTTTCTTCGCACAGCAGAAGCTGACCGCGGCTTATAAACGCAACATAATCGCACAGCTTTTCAAGGTCGCTGACTATGTGCGAAGATATAAGCACGGAATTCTGCGGGTCACGCGTAAACTCGTTGAAAATATCAACTATATCGTTTCTGATTACGGGGTCAAGTCCGCTTGTAGGTTCATCCATAATCAGCAGCTTTGCCTTGTGCGAAAGGGCTACGGCAATGCTCATTTTCATTTTCATACCCTTTGAAAGGGTTTTGAAGCGTTTGCCCTTCTCCACACCAAAGCGTTCAAGAAGCTCAAAAAACTTTGCTTCGTCCCAATTGGTATATGTACTGCGCATTATTTTGTTTATCTGTGCGCCTGTCATACTGTCGTGAAAAACAGGTTCATCAATTACAACGCCTATATCGTCCTTTGCCAACACAAGCTCTTCGGGGCTTTCCTTGCCGAAAATGCGTATTGTACCCGAATCCTTTTCAATTATATCAAGTATCAGCTTTATCGTTGTGCTTTTACCTGCACCGTTTTCACCTATCAAGCCCATAATACAGCCATAGGGTAAATCAAAGCTTACATCTTTAAGCTCAAAGCCCGAGCTTACCTTATTTGCTTTATAGAGTTTATTTAAATTTCTTACTTCAATTGCGTTCATTTTTATTCCTCCTCAGTAATTACTCTGTACATTTCGGTTATATCTTCCCGTGTGAGCTTGCAGGTATCGGCAAGCTCAGCTATGCAAAGCATGTATTCTTCAATTTTGCGCAGGTTTTCTTCGCGCAGCAGCTCAAGGTTTTTTGCCGCAACAAAACAGCCCTTGCCCGCTATGGTGTAAATAAAGCCTTCTCGCTCCAGCTCGTCATACGCACGCTTTGTTGTAATAACGCTGATTCGCAAATCCTTTGCAAGGCTGCGGATTGAAGGCAGCGCTTCATCCTCCTGCGCTTCGCCGCTTATAATGTAACTTTTTATCTGCGAATAAATCTGCTCGTAAATCGGCACACCGCTTTTATTGTTAATCAGAATTTTCATTCCATCACCTGCCACAACTGTATATAAACAGTATATACAGTTAAAGCACAGTTTGTCAATATGTAAGTAAAAATTTTTAAGCTGTTGACGATAGAATAATTATTGTATATAATAATATTGAAAGAAGGTGAGTTGAATGTGTACTGAAAATCAGCTTAATTTGATTACAAAAACAGTTGCCGGGTTTGCCAAGGATATACTGAAAGAAAAGCTTGTTTCCGTTATTCTTTACGGCTCATATGCACGCGGCGATTATGACGATGAATCCGACATTGATATAATAATTGTTGCCGATATACCTGTTGACAATTGCTGGAGTTACAACATTCAGCTTATCGAAGCTCTTACTGACCTGGAGCTTGAAACAGGCAAGGTAATTTCAACCCACATTGTTCAGGCAGATAATTTCAACAAATACCGCAACGCATTGCCCTTTTACCGTAATGTAACCAAGGAGGGAATAAAAATTGCAGTTTGACGAAAAAACAGCTTTATCACAAGCCAGGCTGTGCAAAGCAAAAGAATGCTTGGACGATGCAAAGCTGCTTGCAGACAATGGCAGCTATAAAGCACTTGCCAACCGCTCATATTATGCAATTTTCCACGCAATGCGTTCTGTTCTGGCTTTAGATGGTTTTGACAGCAAAAAACATTCCGGCATAATTGCCGAATTTCAAAGGTTATACATTAAAAACGGTGTATTCGACAAAGAAATGTCCGTAATAATCAAAAAATTACTGCAAGCAAGAACAAGCAGCGATTATGATGACTTCTTTGCAATATCAAAAGAAGATACAATAAATCAGTTTTACGATGCTCAAAAATTTGTAGCAGCAGTTGAAGCCTATCTTAATCAAATATAATAAACACCGCAGGTTAAGTTTTTCGCTCAACCTGCGGTATATTTTTTATATATTCTTTTTTCTTTCAGGTAGCTTGGTGAGAATAATTGCGGCAAACATTACTATACAGCCTATCATTTCGCGGGTGGAAAGCGCTTCGTGAAGCACTACCCAGCCTGCAAGCACAGCAAAGACCGATTCAAGGCACATCAGCAAAGATGCAACGGCAGGCTGCGTATTCTTCTGCCCCACAATCTGCAAAGTGTATGCAATACCGCTGCTCATAATACCCGAATATAAAATAGGCACTATGGCGGCATTTATATTGACAAGCTGCGGAGTTTCAAAAATGAACATGCATATAACGGAAATAACACCCACCACAAAAAACTGAGTGCAGGAGAGAATAATTCCGTCAACCTTATCAACAACGCTGTCAATATAAAGAATATGGAACGCGTAGAAAACAGCACAGCCAAGGGTTAAAAGCTCACCTTTTCCTATACTCATTTCGCCGTCAACACAAAGCAGATATGCGCCAAAGCAGCCAATAAGCACCGCAAGCCATACAAAAAGGCGCTGCTTTTGTTTAAGGAACAGACCGAAAACCGGAACAAGCAGCATGTAAAGCGCGGTAATAAAACCTATTTTGCCGGACGAAGTGTAGTTGAACGCAAACTGCTGTAAATTGCTTGCACAAAACAAAATTATACCGCAGATTATACCGCATTTAAGCTGAACGAAGCCCTGCTTTTTCTTTTCCTCTTTTGTGCGTGTATCGGTTTTGGCCTTTTTAAGCTGCAAAAAAACAATCAGCGGAATAAGTGCCGCAGACCCCAAAAGCATACGGATACCGTTAAAGGTAAAGCCCTCAACCGATTCCATACCTACACTTTGTGCAACGAAGGAAGTACCCCAGATAAATGCCGCGGTCAGCAACGCAAGGTTGCCGCCAAGGGCTTTCTTTTTATTTAATTCCATTTAAATTTCTCTCTTTTATTAATATTCGACCGCTTTACTGCCGTTAAGGCGCGATTCTTCCGCAAGGAAGATGCTCTTGTGACCTGTAACGGAATCAAAAATAGTTGTGCAGGAAACAGAAGGCTTTTCGCCGCGGATAAAGTTTACAAAATCTTCTGCAAGCCCCAAATCTCCGCCGCCGTGACCACCGCCCTCGCAAAAAGCGGAAAGGTCAATTATTTCTTCATCGAATTCCTTACCGGGGTCAGGATTAATTTTGAGTACATGGATATCGTTATGCTCGAATTCGCCGAAGATTTCGCCCTTTGTACCTACAATTTCAATCCTGCGAAGCGGACGCGACGCACCGCCTATCATATTATGTGTGCCGGTTGCACCGTTTTCAAAATTAACCATAACGCTCTGGTGGTCAACAACATTGTTGCCGCTTTTGTAGATACATTTGCCGTAGGGACTGTCGCCCTTGAGCAGGTTGATTTTATCTTCAATTGTAGCGTTTTCCATATCCTCAAGTGCTGACCAGACATAGAATTCCCATCTGTCAGGGTTGTCGATATAAATACGCTTGGCAGAATAAAGGCAGGTATTTACATGGGGACAATCCACAAGGCATTTTGTGCCTGCACCCTCGGGCGCCATTTCAGGTTTATACTGAAAAATTGAACCGCAGCTTGAAACTGTTTTCGGCTTTATATCGCCCATAAGCCACATCATGATATCCATATCGTGGCAGCATTTTGCAAGCAGCATAGGTGTTTTACAAATATCACTGTTACCCCATTTACCACGGACATACGAAGTGGATGCGTGGTGATAGCTGACATGTTCAGACATATTTATGCTGATTATATCGCCTATTTCGCCAGCCAATATACGCTCTTTAATTGCAAGATAAAAGGGAGTATAGCGAAGCACATGGCAAATCATAACCCTGTTACCGTGTTCTTTTACTATATCAACAAGCTCATCAAGCTCCTGCATATTGACAACAAAGGGCTTTTCAAGCAGCATATCATAGCCGCATTTGAGAAGCGGCACCGCAGTTTCAAAATGCTGGTGGTCCATAGTGCCGTTGATTATTGCATCAGCAAACTTAGGCACAGCGGCAAGCTCCTCAGCACTTGAAAAGCAGTTTTCCTTCGGAAAGCCGAATGTTTTCCTTGCTTTTTCGCAGCGGAAGGGATTCGGGTCGGCAATACCGACAATTTTAAGCTTTTCGGGGCTTTGAAGTGCAAGCTCAGCATAGGTAAAAGCTCGATGGCCGCCGCCGACAATTATTGCAGTAACAGGATTTGAAGACATGCCAAAAACCTTCTTTATATTATAAACATTAGAGATTATAATAACACATTGTTAAAATTAGTCAAGAAAAACGAACAAAAAAGCCGCAGTAAAAATACTGCGGCATGAAGTGTTGAAATGAATAAAAAAATCAAACAAGTGTGAGAACAATTTTTGCAGCAAGTGCGAGAACAAAGAAACCGATACCGACAATCTTTGTGAGCTTGACAAGCTTTGCTTCCATTGTGCGACCCTTATTCTTACCGAAGAAGGTTTCTGCACCGCCTGCGATTGTACCGGAAAGGCCCTGTGAATTACCCTCCTGAAGAAGAACAAGAGCAACAATGCCGATAGCGAGAATAATAAGAACTACTGCGAAAATAATTTCATAAACTGCCATAATTAATCACCTTAAAATCCCGACCGTATCGGGAATAATTTCCTTTCGTTTCAGACAGATATAACATCCGACCTTTTTTGATACTTGAGTATTTTAACACAACATTTTAATAATTGCAACACCTTTTTGCAAAAACATTGCGTTAAAACGGAAAAAATTTACTTGTTTATACGGCTGTTATTCGGCAATTATACTAACAGCGGACAAAAAGCCGAATTAAATTCAAACCGTTTGCGCTTGCAGGGCTTTCTTCTCCGTTAAAACCGTTCGCCGAAGGGGAAGCCCTGCAGCAGCGGTTTTACATATAAATGCAAAGTGTAAAATACTAAATGTAAAATTAAGGGTCGCTTCACTCCGAGTTCATAAAATCGGGTGTGGGCAAAGGCCCACCCGAAATTTTACATTTTTAATTATAATAAGCTCATCTGCTCTCCGCTGTCCTCTGCACTTAAAAGTGCGCCGGTTGAGGGCAGATTTTTTGTACGGTAGCGGTAGGGCTTGGCGAATTCGCCTTCTTCATAAGGACGAACCGTCATTAAACGCTGACCCTTTTTAAGGGTAAATACGCTGACACCCTGAGTATCCTTGGTTGTTTTTGCGGAAATTGAACCTGTGTTGAACAGCAGATGTCTGCCTGCGCTTGAAATAAGCACAAGCTCAATATCCTGCTGAACATACATAGCTGCAACAAGCGGAGATTTGTCCGAATAAGCCTTAATCAGCTTTTTACGGTTGGTTTTTGTAGCATAGGCTGACATTTCAACCTTTGCAACCTTGCCGTTTTCAAAGAAGAAGAGCATATTGCCGCTGTAATCCTTGGTTACAGCCATATAGCTGAACACTTCATCAGGCTCCATATCAAGCTTTGACGGCACATATTCGCCCAGCACGCTTGCCTTTGTAAACTCAAAATCATCAGCCTTTGATTTGTAAACCTGCTGTTTGTTACTGAAGAACAGCAAATCAACATCGTTGGTTGTATCGTGCGAAGCCAATAAGCTGTCGCCCTCTTTGTATTTCTGCTCGCCGCTCATGCGAAGTGAAAGAGGAGTAATCTTTTTGAAATAGCCCTGCTGTGAAATAAACAGGTGTACAGGCTCGTTTGAAACGGGAGCCTCTGTTTCTTCCTCTGCAATTTCAGCATCGTAAATGATTTCGCTTCTGCGGGGCTTGCCGTATTTCTTGGCAACATTCTGAAGCTCGGAAATAATAATCTTCTTTACTCTGCTGCCCTTTGCAAGTATATCCTCCATATCCTTAATGGATTCCTGCAGATTTTCAATATCCTTTGTATGCTTGAGGATATATTCGCGGTTAAGGTGGCGAAGTTTGATTTCCGCTACATATTCCGCCTGAACCTCATCAATACCAAAGCCTATCATCAAGTTGGTAACAACTTCCTTTTCTTCTTCGGTATTGCGAATAATTTTAATTGCCTTGTCAATATCAAGCAATATCTTCTGCAAGCCCTGTAAAAGGTGCAGCCTGTTTTTAGCCTTCTGTAAATCGTAGTAAGTTCTTCTGCGCACACACTCTGTACGGAAGGCTATCCACTCTTCAAGCAAAACCTTAACACCGAGTACCTGCGGCATGCCGGCAATAAGAACATTGAAATTGCAGGAGAAGGTATCTTCAAGCGGGGTTTGCTTATAAAGCTTTAGCATAAGCTTTTCGGGGTCAACACCGCGCTTGAGGTCTATAGTGACTTTAAGACCGCTCTTGTCGGTTTCATCGCGGACATCGCTGATTTCTTTAAGTGAGCCTGCCTTGAATTTTTCGATAATTTTATCAATTATTGCTTCCGCTGTTGTGGTTGGCGGAATTTCATAAATATCAATGCAGTTGTTAGATTTATCGTAGTTGTATTTTGCCCTGACCTTAATGCTGCCGCGACCGTTATTGATTACATTCATCATCTCTTCGCGGTTATAAATAATTTTGCCGCCGCCGATAAAATCGGGGGCTTTTATATTTTCGGAAACATCAAAATCGGGGTCCTTGATAAGCTCAATTGTTGTTTCGCATATTTCGTTCAAGTTGAATGAGCAGATTGAGCTTGCCATACCGACGGCAATACCCGTGTTGTTGTTTACAAGCACGCTCGGGAAAGAAACCGGCAGCAAGGTCGGCTCCTTCATTGTGTTATCGTAGTTGTCAACGAAATCGACGGTATCCTTATCAATATCGCCGAAAAGCTCCGCACAAATGGGTTCAAGCTTTGCTTCCGTATAACGTGAGGCAGCCCACATCATATCGCGCGAGTACGCTTTACCGAAGTTACCCTTTGAATCAACAAGAGGGTGAAGCAAAGCCTCGTAGCCGCGGGAAAGACGCACCATAGTATCGTAAATTGCGGCATCGCCGTGTGGGTTGAGCTGCATTGTACGGCCGACAATATTGGCTGACTTTATTCTGCCGCCGGAAAGCAGACCCATTTTATACATTGTATAGAGCAGCTTTCTGTGTGCGGGCTTCAAGCCGTCAATTTCAGGGATAGCACGGGACATAATAACGCTCATTGCATAGGGCATGTAGTTTACTTCAAGCGTGTCGGTAATACGCTGGTTAACAACTTCGCCTGCACCGAGAATATGAGCGTTGGGATTAATTTCAGCCTTTGGCTGTTTATCCTGCTTTTTCTTAGCCATTGTAACTCTCCCCTTTCTCAGCTGACATCAGCCATATCAATATAGAGATGACCGTTTTCTGCAATATGCTGTTTTCTGCCGGCAAGGTTATCACCAAGCAGAAGCTCAAATTTTTCCGCCATAGCCTCAGCCATATCGGGTTCAATTTTAATAAGGCGGCGTGTTGCGGGGTTCATTGTGGTAAGCCACATCATATCCGCATCGTTTTCACCAAGACCCTTGGAGCGCTGAATGGTGAACTTTTTGCCTTCCAGTTCAGCCAACACATCTGCCTTTTCTTTTTCGGTATAGGCAAACCAGGTCTGGTCCTTATATGTGATTTCATAAAGCGGAGATTCCGCAATAAAGACATAGCCTGCGTGAATAAGAGTAGGCATAAGTCTGTAAATCATAGTTAAAATAAGGGTTCTTATCTGGAAACCGTCAACATCGGCATCGGTACAGATAATAACTTTATTCCATCTGAGGTTTTCAAGGTTGAAGGTTGACAAATCCTTTGCCGCCTTGCCTTTAACCTCAATACCGCAGCCGAGAACCTTTACAAGGTCGGTTATGATATCGCTCTTGAAAATTCTGTCATACTCGCACTTTAAGCAGTTGAGAATTTTACCGCGTACAGGGATAATTGCCTGAAACTCGGAATCTCTTGACTGCTTACAGGCACCCAATGCAGAGTCACCCTCAACTATAAACAGCTCGCGCATATTCACATCACGGCTGCGGCAATCGACAAACTTCTGAACTCTGTTTGCCATATCGTTGCTGGTCTGAAGGTTTTTCTTAATTGTCTGCCTTGTGGTTTCAGCCTTGACACGGCTGCGCATATTTATAAGCACCTGATCGCAGATTTTTTCTGCATCGAGCTTATTTTCAATAAAGTATATTTCAAGCTGTTTGCGCAGGAAGTCCGTCATAGCTTCCTGAATGAATTTATTTGTGATTGACTTCTTGGTCTGATTTTCGTAAGAAGTCTGCGTTGAGAACGAAGAAACAACAAGCACAAGACAGTCCTCAATATCCTGGAAGCTGATTTTCGGGTCAGTCTTTGTGTACTTGTTATTCTGCTTTAAGTAAGCATCAATCTGCGAAACGAGGGCACTTTTTACAGCCTTATCCGGCGCACCGCCGTGTTCAAGCCAGCTTGAATTGTGGTAGTACTCCTTTGCCTGAACCTTGTTTGAAAAACGCAGTGCGACATTTATTTTAAGCTTATAATCCTTCTGGTCCTCACGGTCACGGCCTACACGCTCCGCAGTCCAGAGCTGAGTCTGACTCATAGCTGTATCGCCGCCGAGCTCATCAACATAATCCTTTATACCGTTTTCATAAAAGTATTCGTATGTTTCAAAGGAATTTGTGTGACCCTTCTGGTCTTTGAGTATAAAGCGGACACCCGAGTTGACTATAGCCTGACGCTTAATCATGGATTTGAAATAATCAAGCGGTACAGCAATATCGGTAAAAACATCAAGGTCGGGCTTCCATTTGATGCGTGTACCTGTATCCTTTTTTGCATATTCTTCTTTGAGCATTTTTCCTACGGGCTTGCCCTTTTTAAATTTAAGCTCGTAGCGATAGCCGCCGGTTTTTATTTCAGCTTCCATATATTCGGAAGCATATTGAGTAGAGCAAAGACCCAAGCCGTTAAGGCCCAGCGAATATTCATAGCTGCCGCCGTCATTCGTATCGTACTTTCCGCCCGCATAAAGCTCGCAGAAAACAAGCTCCCAGTTGAACTTTTTTTCCTTGGGGTTATAGTCAACGGGGATACCGCGTCCGAAATCCTGCACTTCAACAGAGCCATCCGTAAAGCGGGTGACTATGATTTTATTGCCGTAGCCTTCTCGTGCTTCGTCTATTGAGTTGGAGATAATTTCAAAAATAGAATGTTCACAGCCCTCAAGACCGTCCGAACCGAAAATAACACCGGGACGCTTACGGACTCTGTCCGCACCCTTGAGGGAGGTTATGCTTTCTACTCCGTATTCCGCTTTTTTAGGCATCTTTTTACCTCACTTATATATTGCTCTTTATACCGCACATTGCCGGCACTGCGTTTTCGCAGTGTCGGCAAGCGTAAATATTTTATTCGTTTTCTTCGCTGACGGTTTCTGGTTCAACAGCTTCTGCCTTGGGTTCTTCGCCCAGCATAAACTGCTTGAACAGCTCGCCGCTCATCTTCTCATGCTCGATAAGGTACTGCGCAACATTGTGCAGCTTATCCATATTGGCATTGAGAATATTTTCACAGCGCTCATATGCGTTTGTGATGATTGTATTGATTTCATTATCAATTGAGCTTGCAACATTTTCGGAATAGTTGCGTGCATGACCGTAATCCTTGCCGAGGAACACTTCGTTGTTACCGGAAACAAAAGCTATAGGACCGAGGTTGTCGCTCATACCGTACTTTGTAACCATGTTTCTTGCAAGGGAGGTTGCGCGCTCAATATCGTTTGACGCGCCCGTTGAAATGTCGCCGAGGATAAGTGCTTCGGCAACGCGACCGCCGAGGAGAGTAACAATATCGTCAAGCATATCGTTCTTTGTGCGGTAGCTCTTATCCTCTGTCGGGATGGACATTGTATAGCCGCCTGCCATACCGCGGGGAATGATTGAAATTTCGTGTACGGGGTCCTGAGTCGGGAGAGCAAAGGTTGAAACTGCATGACCTGCCTCGTGGTAGGCTGTAAGTTTCTTTTCTTTATCGCTCATCTTGTGCGATTTCTTTTCCGTACCGACAACTACCTTAACTGTAGCTTCCTCAATTTCCTGCATTGTTATTGCGCGCTTATTCTGCCTTGCAGCAAGAAGTGCGGCTTCGTTTAGCAGGTTTTCAAGGTCAGCACCTGTAAAGCCTGCTGTTGAGCGGGCAATAACGGAAAGCTCAACATCGGGTGCAAGGGGCTTGTTCTTTGCGTGAACCTGAAGTATTTCTTCTCTGCCCTTCAAATCGGGATAGTTAACGGTAATCTGTCTGTCAAAACGACCGGGACGCAGCAGCGCAGGGTCAAGAATATCGGGGCGGTTAGTTGCTGCGATTATAATTACGCCCTCATTTGCGCCAAAGCCGTCCATTTCAACAAGCATCTGGTTAAGGGTCTGTTCGCGTTCATCATGACCGCCGCCCATACCTGCGCCTCTGTGGCGACCTACTGCATCAATTTCATCAATAAAGATAATTGACGGGGCATTTTTCTTTGCCTGGTCAAACAAATCGCGTACACGGGAAGCACCGACACCTACATACATTTCAACAAAATCGGAACCCGAAATTGAGAAGAAGGGTACATCGGCTTCACCTGCAACTGCGCGTGCAAGCAGAGTTTTACCAGTACCGGGAGGGCCGACAAGAAGCACACCCTTGGGAATACGCGCACCAAGCTCGTTGAACTTCTGCGGGTCTTTGAGGAATTCTACAATTTCCGAAAGCTCCTGCTTTTCTTCATCGGCACCTGCAACCTGGTCAAAGGTTGTTTTGCGTTTTTCATCCTTAGCGTTTTTAATGCGTGCTTTACCGAAGCTCATAGTGCGGTTGGCTTCGCTGTTAAAGGTGTTGCCCATGCGCTTAACCATAACGAACATAAGCACACCGAGTACACCCATAAGAATTACTGTGGGCAGGACATTGAGCAACCATGAATTTTCCGTACCGCGTTCGTAATCGTACTTAACGGGTGCATCAGGGTTGGCAGCATTGTGTGCGGTTACTATCGGGTGAATATCGTTAACAAAAATCTGCACATTGGGTACAGTATATTTCTGCGGTGTCTTTTCACCCTCCACATAATAGATAAGTGCGCCGGAGCTTAAATTAAGGCTGTATTCCGTAACCGTGCCCGACTGAAATTTTTCTACAACTTCGTAGTACTTTGTCTTCGTGCTTGGTGCTGACGAGGTGACAAAGTAGAATGCCACACCGATTATTACAAGCGGAATAATCAGGTAAGGCAAAAAGCTTTTCAACTTCTTTGTATCCATTGTTTCACTCCTTCATTTAATTTATATTATAACTGAATTTATTATTTATTTTCGTATACTTCGGGTTTGAGTATACCGACGAAGGGAAGGTTGCGGTATTTTTCATCGTAATCAAGGCCGTAGCCGACTATAAATGCATCGGGCACCTGCGCTCCGATATATTTTGCGTAAACATCCGCTTCGCGGCGTTCGGGCTTATCAAACAGAGTACAGATTTCAATGCTTTTAGGCTTTCTGGTGGAAAGAATTTCCATAAGCGAGCTTAAAGTTCTGCCGCTGTCGAGTATATCTTCAACAATAAGCAGATCATAACCCTGCAAATCAAGGTCAAGGTCTTTTATAATTTTGACTGAACCCGAGGATTTTATGCCTGAACCGTAGCTTGATACAGCCATAAAATCTATACGGCACGGTATATCAATACTGCGCATGATATCGGACATAAAAACCACAGAGCCTTTAAGTATGCTGACAAGGAGCAAATTCTTACCCTTATAATCGCGGCTTATCTGTTCGCCAAGGCGGGCAACCATGGCAGCCAAATCCTCCTGAGAAAAAAGCACGGACTGAATATCGTTAAGCATTTTTATACCTGCCTTAATCCAAAGTTTCAATAAAATATAAACGCTTTGTTGTTTCATCGGCGCACACGCGTTCATCAACACCGACACCGCTGACCCAAACTACACCTGCATCATCACGCAGCACGGATACACCGCGGCGCAACGCGGGCTCGATACGCATTTCGTTAAAAATGCGGCGGAGCGCTTTTGTAACTCCCCTGCCGTAAGGCTTTATTTTATCGCCCTCACGCATGGAGCTGAAAAGCAATGCTCCTTTTATTTTATCATAATCTATAACTTTCGCCAATAGGTGTTTGTTAAATTTTTGTATATTTATTTTGTTTTTTTCGTCAAAAAACTCAATATTTACCTTTTCACACGGCAAAATGTTGATTCCTGGCTGCATTTTTTGCTTCCACTCTCCAACAGCTTCCGGCATTTTTTTCAGAATTCCCGCATGGACATACAGCGAAATGCCTGTTGCAACCTGAGTGCTGCCACCGGCTGAAACAATATCACATACAGCATCAATGTGGACAGCCTGAGGCTTTTCACCGGAAAATTCTTCAATAATTTTTGCAACTGCCCTTTTGCGAAGCGACACGTGAACACCGTTCAGAACATCACAACGGTATCCGTCAGCATTTTTTGCCCTTTCAATAACGGAAAGTGTAAGTGCATCAAGCAACTCCTCATCCTCACGCAAGGACTGAACACAGCGCAGAAAAGAAGCATCAAAGGCCGGGTTAATCTTTTTAAGTTGCGGAATAATATTCAGCCGCAGATGATTGCGTGTGTATTCATCAGACAGGTTTGTGCTGTCCGTAACATATTTTATATTATTTTCATTACAGTAGCTTTCTATTTCCGCTCTCGAACAGTCAATCAGCGGTCGGATTATATTGCCGCGCACTGCGGGAATTGAAGTAAGCCCCTTTAATGATGTACCCCTTGCAAGGTTAAACAGAAAGGTTTCCTCGCAATCGGAAAGTGTATGTGCGGTTGCAATTTTAGCGTTTGGTGCAACTCTTTCAAAAAATGCGTAGCGTTCGTTTCTGCCGCATTCTTCAACACCAATACCTTTTTCTGCAGCAAGCTTGGGGATATCCATATATTCGCAAAACAGCTCAATCTGCATTTTTTCGCAGACTGCTTTGCAGAAATTTTCATCGCGCATTGCTTCTTCACCGCGTATACCGTGGTTGAAATGAGCTGCCGATAAAGTAATACTATATTGGTCTTTCAGGCTGTGTAAAACATGAAGAAGCGCCATCGAATCTGCTCCCCCCGAAAGGGCTACCAATACGGTATCCCCCGTGCGAAGCATATGATGACGCTCAATTGCAAGGATTGCTTTATTCTTCATTGCGTGTTTTTTCCGCCGTTGAGAACAGGGTAAATGCACCGTTCCAATGAAGCGGTACTGTTTCAAGCGAGCCGTGTCTGTTCTTTGCAATAATCAGCTCTGCTTCGTTCTTTTTGGCGAGGTCCTCTTCCGTAAGAGGTCCGTCCTTTTCATTAATATAATAAAACGGTCTGTAAAGCATCAGGACTATATCTGCGTCCTGTTCGATTGAACCTGAATCGCGCAGGTCAGCCAGCATCGGGCGGTGGGATTTACCTCTGCCCTCGGTAACTCTGGCAAGCTGTGAGCAGACGACAACGGGAATGTTGAGGTCCTTAGCCATGAGCTTTAAGTTTCGTGTAATATCCGAAACCTCCTGAACACGCTGTGCGCCGTAATCCTTTTCGGATTTGATAAGACCGAGGTAGTCAACAACAACCGCGTCAACATCGCGCATACGGCGGATTCGCGCCTTCATTTCGGGAACGGTAATGGTCGAAGTATCGTCAAAATAAAGTTCACAGTTTACAAGCGATTCTATTGCAACACCCATACGCTGCCAATCGCTGTCATCAAATTCGCCCGAACGCATTTTTTTAACATCAACACGGGCTTCCGTTGCGAGCACACGCTCGGCAAGCTGAGCCTTTGTCATTTCAAGGGAGAACATGACAACTTTTTTATCGCCGCAGACTGCCATGTTGCGCGCAAGGTTTAGCGCAAAGCTGGTTTTACCCATACCGGGACGGGCACCGATAATAATAAGGTCGGATTTATTGAAGCCGGAAATGTTCCTGTCGAGCATTGAAAAGCCCGTGGGTACACCCTTGTGCTTTTCGCGCTCTTCCTTGTTTGATATAACCTTTAACCGTTCAAAAACTTCGTTGTTTATAATATCGTCAAGCCTTGACGGAGCTTCCGTGTTTCTGCCCTGACGGATATTGTAAATTTTCTGTTCTGCGGCATCAAGCAGCAAATCAGCCGAATTATCCTCATTGCGCGAGCTGTCGATTATCTCCTGCGAGGTGGTAATCAGCGCACGAAGATAGAACTTTTCGCGGACTATTTTAGCGTAGGATTCAACATTCTGAACCGACGGCACAGCCTGCGAAAGCTGATAAAGGTAGGTTTTGCCGGCTGCGTCATCATAGACGCCGTCTTTTTTAAGCCGCTCAAGAACAACAAGCGGGTCAATGGGCTGTGCATTTGCATCCATCATAACCATTGTTGAAAAAATGGCTCTGTGCTGCGGCATATAAAAATGCTCTGACTTTAAATGTATAAGTACGGTAGGCATACAGCGAGGGTCTTTAAGTATGGAGCCGAGCACTGCCTGCTCCGCTTCAAGGCTGTACGGCATATTCATTCCGTCATAATCTGTTGATACATTTATTGGCACGCTGCATCCCCCTTTCTGTTTAATAAATTATTGCTTATTCGCAGACCTGCACAAAGAACGATGCGGTGACACCGTGGTTAAGTCTTGCTGTTGCGGAAAATGTGCCGAAGGATTTGATATCGTTAACATCAATCTTTCTCTTATCAAGCTCTACATTAAAATCGGTTTTAATCTGTGCAGCAATTTCCTTTGCGGTTACAGAGCCGAAAAGCTTACCGTTCTGACCTGCTTTTGCAACAATCTTAACGGTCTTACCCTCAATTTTATCAGCATCAGCTTTAGCTGCTGCTGTTTCTGTTTCGATACGGTATTTTTCTGCCTGCTCTTTATTTTTAAGCTCAGACATAGCCTGAGCGTTGGCTTCCATAGCCAGATTTTTCGGGAAAAGGAAGTTTCTTGCATATCCGTCGGAAACGTTTACAAGCTCGCCCTTTTTACCGAGTGATTTAACATCCTGTTTCAATACAACTTTCATTATGATATCTGCCTTTCGTGTGAATAAACTAAATAATTATTTTGTGCCGAAAATTCTGTCACCTGCATCGCCGAGACCGGGTACGATATAGCCGTGGTCGTTAAGGCAATCGTCAAGTGCGGCAATATAAATTTCAACATCGGGGTGTGCCTTGGTAAGTGCTTCCACACCTTCGGGTGCAGCAATAAGGCACATGAATTTGATATCCTTCGGACCGCGCTTTTTAATCTGCGTAATTGCGTCAATTGCGCTGCCGCCTGTAGCCAGCATCGGGTCAACTACGATAACCTCGCGCTTATCTATATCTGCGGGCAGCTTGCAGTAATACTCTACGGGCATAAGTGTTTCAGGGTCGCGGTAAAGACCGATATGACCTACTCTTGCATTGGGTACAAGGGCAAGCACACCGTCTACCATACCGAGACCTGCGCGAAGAATAGGAACAAAGGCAAGCTTTTTGCCGGCGATAACCTTTGTGTGTGCAGTCGCAAGCGGAGTCTGAACATCTTTATCTGTAAGGGGAAGGTCACGCGTAGCTTCGTAACACATGAGCATAGCAATTTCGCTTACAAGCTCACGGAACTGCTTTGAAGTTGTTTCCACATCGCGCAATACGGAAACCTTGTGCTGAATAAGCGGATGGTCCATTACATGTACTGCCATATCTTTCTTCTCCTTTATTAATACATTTGTTTTATAATCAGTTTTCGTTTTCGATTTCGGTTATAAGACCTACTCTGCGCTCATGTCTGCCGCCTTCGAATTCGGTTTCAAGGAAAACATCGGCCATCATTATACCAAGACCTGCACCGACAACTCTGCCGCCCATGGCAAGTATGTTTGCATCGTTATGCAGTCTTGTATAGTATGCGCTGAAATAGTCCGAACAGCAGGCGCAGCGGATTCCCTTCACCTTGTTTGCGGCAATGGAAATACCAACACCTGTACCGCAGCAGAGAATACCGCGGCCGCATTCGCCGCTGACAATTGCATCGGCAACCTTTTTGGCGATAATCGGGTAATCAATCGCTTCACCTGTGTATGAACCGTAATCTATATATTCAACGCCCTTTTCTTCAAGGTGTTTTTTTATGCTTTCTTTAAGCTCATATCCGCCATGGTCGGCACCCAAAGCTATAATCATTGGTTTTCGCTCCTTTTCTTTTTTAATTCCCTTTCTGCCTGCGGTACACGCAGGTAAACGGGCACAAGCTCATTTGCGGGCATTTCTTTTCCTGCACCGTTTTCAGCTGCCAAAGCAACAGCTGCTGCACGCTGACAGCGAATAGCAGGCGGTGCAAGACGCACACCGTCACAAATGGGTTTCAAATAATTATAACACAGCTCAGCACCGTCGCCAAGTATTATTACATCTTTTTTTAAATCTTTTTTTGCTTTTTCTACCATTTCGGGCAATTCAGCAATCATCACAGCCTTATCTTCGCAGATTCGGCTTACCTTTTCGCCGCAGTCAAACATAGCTGTATAAACCTGCGAGCAGCGGGCATCCATGACGCAAAGCGCTATACAGTCCGCACCGATAAGGTTATGAGCCATACCGTAAAGCGTTGAAACGGCATAGCATTTTTTATCGGGGAAGGCAAGACCTTTTACCGCCGCAACACCTATGCGTATACCGGTAAAAGAACCCGGACCGTTTGCAACCGCAACCGCATCAATATCCGCAAGGGTAAGCTTTGCCGTTTCAAGGCATGAATTTACCATAGGCAGAAGTGTCTGCGAATGGGTAAGCCCCGCGCTGACATAAGTTTCACTTATTATTCTACCGTTTTCGGTAACTGCCGCACTTGCACAAACAGCAGAGCTTTCAACAGCCAATATTTTCAAGCCGCTCATCCCCTTCTATTTCAAAAATTCTGCTTTCATCGTTTTCGCCCTTTGATATATTTATAAAAAACGCATTTTCGGGCAGCACGTTTTCGATATTCTCGCTCCATTCAACGGCAAGCACCGCATCATCTTCAAGATACTCAAAAAAGCCCGTGGTACACAAATCGTCCCATCCGTCAATACGGTACATATCAAAATGGCAGAGCATGGGTGAGCCGCTGTAAACATTTACAATAGCAAAGGTAGGACTGCTGACCTGTGCATCAAGCCCCATGCCTTCGGCGATCCCCCTTGTAAAAGCAGTTTTTCCCATACCAAGTCCGCCAAAAAACGCAACAACATCACCCCGATGCAAAACAGCACCGAGAGCTTTACCGAGCGCATGAGTTTCGGCAGGATTATTTGTAAAAAACTTTTTCTTCAACATAATTCACCCTTTATCTAAAGGATTATAACACAAAACGAAAAATATATAAAGCCTTTTACTTGTATTTTTTTTATAAGTGTAATATAATATTGTCAACCGAAATGCGAGGTGATGCCATGCGTTCATCAACAAACTTCATAAAAGAAACTGACCTTTACCTGGCTTTACTTACTCTTATAGCTTCCGTAGCGGGTATAATTGCAGTTTACAGCGCAACTCTGCCGGACCTTGAACCGGGCGAAAAAATATCACGCGAAGCAATAGTTATGATTATTGCAGTTGCGCTTGGTTTTATAATGTGTCTGATAATTTCGGCAATAGATTACGAAGTAATATTAAAACTCTGGCCTGTGGTTGCCATTGTTTCTATAGCACTTATGTTGGCCCTGTTCCCTTTCGGTACAGGTCCGCAGGAAAGAAGCGACGTTAAAACATGGCTACCCTTTGAAATAGGCAGCTTCAGCATTTACTTTCAGCCGTCGGAGCTTTTAAAGGTAGCGTTTATCATTACATTCTCGGTTCACATTGAGCTTGTGCGCGATAAAATCGACAAAATTCTGCATATACTCCTGCTGTGCGTTCACGGCGCAATACCCACCCTGCTTGTTGTAGTAACAGGCGACCTCGGTTCAGCACTTATTTTCCTGATGATATTTGCCGTCATGTCCTTTATGGCTGGCATCAAGCTGCGGTATTTTGCAATAGCCCTTTTAACTGTAATTGCAGCCTTTCCCCTTGTTTGGGTCAAGGTTTTCAGCGATATTCAGCGAAACCGTTTCCTTGCACTGCTCTACCCCGAATCATATTCCGACATTATATACCAACAGCTGCAGGGAAAAAACGCAATAGGCTCCGGACAATGGACCGGCAAAGGACTTTTTCAGGGTCCGTACACTCAAAACGATGTTGTACCCGAAGCGCAGAACGATATGATTTTAAGCGTTTTCGGTGAAGAATTAGGTTTCTTAGGCTGCCTTTTTGTTATGCTGCTGTTTGTACTGCTTGTACTTCGCGTAAGCAAGGTTGCACGCATGGCAAACGACACACCGGGTAAAATGATGTGCATAGGTGTTGCGGCTATGATAGGCTCGCAGGTAATTGTCAATGTAGGTATGTGCCTCATGCTTCTGCCATGTATCGGCATTACCCTGCCGTTTATGAGTGCGGGCGGCTCCTCCAACCTTTGTATTTACCTTGCAATGGGTATCGTTTTCAGCGTTTACCGCTTTAACAAAGAACGCGCCCCAGTTGATTTCAGAATGATTAATGTACGCACACCGTACAGATAAAATAACAGCTTGCCGCGGCAAGCTGTTATTTTGAAGTAATAGGTAATAGTGAATAGCTAAGAAGTGTAGATATCCCGCCATTACTTCTTCACCATTACTTCTTACTTATTACTTAAAATACAGTTTATCTGCCAACGGCAGATAAACTGTATTTTACTTTTCCTTTGACCTTGCAAAAGCGGAAGCTATAAGTCCGCAAAGCATTGCCGCGGTGATACCCGCCGCACCTGAGGTCAACGGTCCTGTCAGCGCACCGAGCAGACCATCCTTATCTACCGCTTCTTTTGTACCCTTGGCAAGCGTATAACCAAAACCCGTCAGCGGTACAGCAGCACCTGATCCAGCCCAATCGGCAATGTATTTGTATAAACCAACTCCGCCTAAAAACACCCCCGCAACAACAAAAGCAACCAATATTCTCGCAGGGGTAAGTTTTGTTGTATCCATCAAAATCTGACCTATCATACAAATAAATCCGCCGATTAAAAACGCCTTTAAAAACATCATAGTAAAACCGCTCCTTTTCAGCTATTTTCTGCCTGAAGGAGCGGTTTTATTCAGATTATCAAATTACATATTTTTTAAGTACGGGAATTTTGCCGAGGATAAAAGCAATCAATAAACTTATAGTACACACTGCTATTGTAATAAGCGGCGCAGAAACAATTGGGTTCAGCACATCTATACCAAACGGTAAAAGATTCAAAACCAACATATGCGAAAGATAAACACCAAAGCTGTATTTTGACAGAAATGATACTGTTTTTATAGTTTTTTCTTTAAAATCAATCTTTGAAATATGTTCTTTAAAAAACATGAATACAGCTACAGCTTCAAAGCAAACAGGAAAATAGAGGTATTCATATAATATTTCAACATTTTTTCCTTTATACACAGAAAGTGTATATGTGCCGACCATTATAAATATAAAAGAAAGTATTCCGGCTATGTAAATTGTTTTTTCGATTTTACGCGAAATGCTGTATTTTTTCAAGTAATAACCTAATACATAATAGAAAGCATAACCCAACAAAAAATCAATATGGATATTTTTCTTCACATAAGCAAGCAGCTCTGAAACAAAATTCAAAACCACATTTATACCCATAAGCCTATCGGATATATCTACAGCAAACATAAACACGGCAGAAAACGCAAATGAACACAGCAGAAAATACTGCGTAATTTTCTTGTCTTCCACTAACTTTCTTAATATCGGTGTAATAATATACAAGCCGATTATCATGAAAACGAACCACATGTGATGATAACCGGTAAAAAGCGTATAAATAAACTGATAAGCAAGAGTCAAAAGCGGTCTGTTAGGTTCCTTGACTACAAAATATATTCCGTAAACCAAGCCCCAGAAAACCAGCGCAGTAACCATACGCAAAATCTTAACTGAATACAACTTTTTTATTGTACACTCGTATTCGGGATCTAGCATAAAAGCACCGGAAATCATAACAAAAACGGGAACGCAAAAACGAGCCAAACTATCATATGCATTACTGACACTCCAAGTAAATGAACCGACTTCATAAGAATGTATTCCGTCTGCAACTACATGAATCAGAATAACCATAAACATGCTCAATATCCTGAGTAAATCAAAATGAATCTGCCGCTGCGTATTATTTACAAGTTTATTCATAACCACACCCACTAAAAAACAAAGGTCGGTGAAGCACCGACCTTGATTTAATAAAATTACATTTCTTCGATAAACTTAACGATATCGCCGACTGTTTCAAACTTTTCGAGAATGTTGTCGGGTACTTCAACTTCAAATTCGTCCTCAAGGCTGATTGCAAGGTCAACAAGGTCGAGGCTGTCTGCTCCGAGGTCGTCTTTGATATTTGTGTCCATTGTGACATCGCTTTCTTCAAGCTCAAGCTGCTTGCAGATAATGTCGCGTACCTGTTCGAAAGGCATGTGTTTTTCCTCCTTCATTGATTAAATTATTAATAAGTTGTTAATAGCTTTGTTGGCTTTTATCTTATAAGCTATTGTCCGGTTTGTCAAGAGTTTTACAAAAAATATTTAGGAATATCTGTTTTAATGCCTTTAAATCAGCTTCCGAAGGTGGAATCCATATCCTGCTGAACAGCTTCCTTTGTAACCTTTACAAACTTGGAATTCGCAATTTTTTCCTGAAGCAGAGTGAAATAAAGCTCCTTATCAATAGGCAGCTCAACAGTTTTGTCAAGCCAGCTTGAAAGGTGTGCGCAGTTGGAAATTGTCAGACCGTTTATACCTTCTTCTCCCCTGCCTACAAGCTCACCGCCGCGCAGAATATTGTCGCCGAACTGCTTCATAACCTGAACATGCTGCGGCCACGGTGCCGGGTCAGGAGTGATGGTATAGGTTCTGGTTTCAATGCTGCCAAAGCCCTCACCTGCATTTGCACAATATTCCGAACAGGACTGGTCAAGCTCAATAATTTCGAGCTTATTGTTCATGCAGACAATTTTTGCCTTGTCAAGTGTAATTTCAAGGCGGTTTGTACCCGGATAATCGCCCGTAGTGGTAATAAACACGCCTGTTGCGCCGTTGGGATAATCGACATAAATTGTTACATCGTCCTCAACTTCAATGTTGTGCCACTTACCTTCGTGCAGGAAGCCGCGAACCTTGCAGGGCATACCGCAAAGCCACTGCCACAAATCGAGCTGATGCGGACACTGGTTAAGCAGCACGCCGCCGCCTTCACCCGACCAGGTTGCACGCCAATCGCCTGAATCGTAATAAGCCTGTGTTCTGTACCAATCGGTAATAATCCAGTTTACGCGCTTGATTTCACCGAATTCACCGCCGCGGAGAATTTCGCGCAGCTTTATGTAGCAGGGATTTGTACGCTGGTTGAACATGATAGCAAGTGCCTTGTCACTCTTTGCGGCAGCCTCGTTCATTTCTTCAACCTGCTTTGTGTAAACACCTGCGGGTTTTTCAATCATAACATGGATACCTGCTTCAAGGCCTTCAATAGCATAAGTCGGGTGCAGATAGTGCGGTGTAGCAACAATAATTGCATCGACTTCGCCTGACTGAATAAGCTCGCTGCCGTCGTTATATACCTTTACACCGGGTACAGCCTCAAGTGCTGCCTTGCGGCGTTCTTCTTTAAGATCTGCTACAGCTGTAAGCTCAAACTCGGGCAGACAGCCTTTCTTTATATTATTGATATGGCTCATACCCATATTACCGCAGCCGATAATACCAAGGCGTATTACACCCTTTGAAAGATTAGCGAGAATTTCATTGAGTGCTGCAACAGCCGCATCGAAGGATTCTGTGCTGCTTGCATATACATAACTCTGCTTGTTTTCTATTGATTTCATTGTATCGTTATCGGGTTCAAGGTCTGAAAGACCGTCAAACACGGTAAGATGCGGTTCAAGAGAGAGGAATTTTTCGCCGTTGTTACGTGCAAAAAGCTTGATAATTTCGGCTACGCTGCCGTCGCCCTTACCTGCAGGTACAACTTCGCCGTTTTCAAAATATGCATCCTTAACATGGAGATATTTCACATAGCCTGCAACCTTTTCATACGCCTTCAACGGGTCAACACCGCACTGAATGTAGTTTGCGGGGTCAACTATAGCGTAAAGCTTCGGGTTACAGTAGCGGAGGATTTCAAGGTTTCTGTCGTCAGTATCGCCGTAAATTCCTTTTTCGTTTTCAAGGCAGCAATAAATGCCCTGTTCATAGGAGTAATCTGCCATTGCCTTTACACGGCGCAGAACTTCTTCACGGTTTTCTTCGTAGCTCTGACCCTTTGTAAAGAAAAAGCTGAACATACGGATATATTTTGTTTCAAGAATTTTTGCAACCTCAACCGTATTCTTGAACTTTTCAAAATGCGGTTCGAAATCCTCATCAATTTCAATTTTGCCGAATGGTGAACCGATAGAAGATACCTTTATACCTTCCGCATCGAGCTTTGCTTTAAGCTCTTTTGCTTCTTCAACAGTAAAATCGGCAATGTTTTTGCCGTCAATACCGCGGGGTTCAAAATAGAACATACCGTTGCGCTTGAGAGCAGCAATCTGACCGTCAAGTTCTTTTGCGGCTTCGTCCGCAAAGCCTGTAAGAGTAAAATTCAACATTATTATACACTCCCTTTATATAGTTACTTTTTTCTGTATAGTTTCTGACCCTGATATTCGGGTTCGCAAGTCACATTTACACCGAGCTTTTTAAGTACATGCGCATCAACCTGAGAAAGCATAACCGTTACATGCATTTCGCAACCCTTCAGGCGTTCAAGCTGTTCCATAGCCTTTTCCGCATTTTCATCATTTGCAGCACAGATTGAAAGTGCAAGCAGAATTTCATCGGTATGAAGCCTTGGATTTTTGCTGCCGAGGTGGTCAACTTTAAGGTGCTGAATAGGTGTAATAACCTCGGGCGAGATAAGGTGCATTTCATCCTCAAGCCCTGCGTATGCTTTGAGCGCATTGAGAAGCATTGCCGCGCTGCATCCGAGAAGCTCGGAGGTTTTGCCGGTTATAACGGTACCGTCATCAAGCTCTATAGCCGCAGCAGGTGCACCGGTAAGCCTTGCCCGCTCAATAGCAGCTCCGACAACGGGTCTGTCATCCTTTTCTATTTTCGCCTGACGCATGAGAAGCTCAAGCTTATATACAACGCTCTGATCAACCTTACCGTCACGGCGTTCACAAAGGCCTGTATAATATCTGCGGATAATTTCCTGCTTTGCTGCAGCACATACAGCCTCATCGTCAAAAATACAGTTACCTGCCATGTTTACACCCATATCCGTAGGAGATTTATAGGGTGATGAACCGAAAATAGTTTCAAACATTGTGTTAAGTACAGGGAAAATTTCAACATCGCGGTTGTAGTTTACCGTTGTTTCGCCGTATGCCTGAAGGTGGAACGGGTCAATCATATTAACATCGTTAAGGTCTGCCGTTGCTGCTTCATAGGCAAGGTTTACGGGGTGTGTGAGCGGAAGATTCCATATCGGGAAGGTTTCAAACTTTGCATAGCCCGCCTTGATACCCTTCTTGTTTTCATGGTAAAGCTGTGAAAGGCAGGTTGCCATTTTGCCGCTGCCGGGACCGGGAGCTGTAATAATTACAAGCTCGCGCTGTGTTTCAATATAATCGTTTTTTCCGTAGCCTTCATCGCTCACTATATGCGGAATATTTGAAGGATAACCATCAATTTTATAATGGCGGTATACCTTTACGCCAAGGCTTTTCATGCGTTCGATAAACACCTCAGCCGCAGGCTGACCTGCAAGCTGTGACACAACTATACTGCCGACAAAAAGACCTATTTCGCGGAATTCGTCAATAAGTCTTAACACGTCCGCATCGTATGTTATACCGTAGTCACCGCGGATTTTGTTACTTTCAATATCTGCCGCGTTGATTACAATTACAACCTCCGCCTGGTCCTTGAGTTCGAGCAGCATTTTCAGCTTGCTGTCGGGCTTAAATCCCGGCAGAACACGGGAAGCATGGTAATCATCAAAAAGCTTGCCGCCGAATTCAAGGTAGAGTTTACCGCCGAACTGTTCAATACGCTGTCTGATACATTCGGATTGCATTTTAAGGTATTTTTCGTTGTCAAAGCCTGTTTTCATCATAATAAATCAAGACTCCAATTATGCTTTATGCCGCACAAAAATTACGGCATTATAATATTAACTGTTGTATTATATCACATCAAATCGCTTAATTAAAGAGTAAAATTACAAAATTTATTATTTATTCATTAACTATTGAAAAAGAAAGAAAAAAGAAGTATAATTATGGATACTTTTAATATGGGATAATATAGGTGTTTGGTTATGATAATAAAAAACGCTACAGTCTGGGCTGAAGATTTTTCGCCCGCAAAAACAGATATTGAAATTGAAAACGGCTTTATAAAGTCTCTCGGCACTCTTGACGGAGAGGATTTGCTTGATTTCAGCGGCATGACAGTTCTGCCCGGCTTTATCGACATACACATTCACGGTGCCTGCCTTGCAGACAGCTCGTCCGGTGACACAGAGCAGATTCAGACCATAAGCCGCTACCTTGCAAAAAGGGGTATCACATCTTTCTGCCCCACTACCATGACCTTGCCGCAGGCTACGCTTGAAAAGGCATTTGCCGCTGTAAAGGAATGCATGGGCAAAGAAGATGGTGCTTATATCCATGGCATTAATATGGAAGGTCCTTATATCTCGCTTGCAAAAAAGGGCGCACAGGCGGCAGAGCATGTCCGCACACCCGACTTTGAAGAATTCTCACTTCTCAATTCAATCTGCCCGATTATGCTGGCAGATGTTGCACCGGAGGTTGAAGATGCATTGGATTTCGCACAAAAAGCCAAAGAAGTATGCACTGTTTCAGCAGCGCACACTTCAGCAAGCTACGAAGAAGCAAGGCTTGGCTTTGAAAACGGCTTCAGCCACGCTACCCACCTTTTCAACGCCATGACCCCGATACAAAACCGCGCACCCGGTGTACCGACCGCAGTTTTTGAAAACAAAACAGCAACGGCAGAGCTTATATGCGACGGTTTCCACAACCACCCCGCAATACTGCGTATGGCTTTTGAGCTTTTAGGCGAAGACAGAGCCGTTGTTATAAGTGACTCAATGTCTGCCGCAGGCTGCGGAGATGGGGAGTATGAACTTGGCGGTCAGACAGTATATGTAAAAGACGGCAAGGCTACCCTTGCCGACGGCACAATAGCCGCAAGCACTACAAATATATTTGAAGAATTCAAAAACCTGCTTCGGTTCGGTATAGATTTCAAATCAGCCCTCAAAGCATGCACAATAAACCCTGCAAAAGCAATACGCCGCGACTGCGAAACAGGCTCAATAGCCGCAGGTAAGAGAGCAGACCTGCTCGTTATCGACGATGAAATGAACATCAAAGCTGTATTCATCAACGGCTCACGCGCTGTTTGATTCGGGCGGACACCGCAAAAGCGGCATCCGCTATATATTAAAGCAGCAGAAAAAGCAGCTCCCCGCGGACTTATCAAAAGCCACTGCAATTTCTTTATGCTGCCTGAAGTCTGCCCTCAAACCATACTATGCAAAAATCAGGCAATTGCCATTACTCCATGAAATAAAATAAAGGTGAAAATAAAATGAAAACTATTGCTGTACTTATAGCTGACACACACGAATATAATCCCTTCTGTAAATGGGCAACCGAAAACGGCGCAGAAAACTTTACCGAAAACGGCATGAGAATGCTGAAAATGGAATTCTGCGGACAAAAGCTTGTTGCTATGCTGTTTGGCATCGGCAAGGTCAACGCCGCCATTGCCGCAACACATGCAATTCTTAAATACGGTGCGGAAGAAATATACAATATCGGCTTTTCCGGCGCTGTAAAAGGTGTGCGCAGGGGTGACCTCGTTGCAGGCAGCAGCTGCACAGAATGCGATTTTGATTTAACCCCGCTCGGATACGAATTAGGTGTTAAACCAGACCAGAAATATGTGTACGAAACCGACGCTAAGCTGCTCGAACTCTGTAAAGCTCAAAATCTTTACATCGGTGCACTCGGCACAGGCGATATGTTCCTCACAAGCAACAAAACAAAGGCTGAATTTCACGAGCGTTTCGGCATTTGTGCATTCGATATGGAATCTGGTGCAATAGCCTCAGTCTGTGACAGATACGGCGCAAAATCGTTGAGCATACGCAAAATTTCAGATGACAGCGAGGACACTGCAACCGAGGATTACCGAGAGATGAACAAGAGTGAAGAGATGGGTCTGACAGACACACTCATTGCTCTGCTGAACGCAAAATACAATGGATAATTTCACTATTGAAAGCTGCAGCCTTTGCCCCCGAAACTGTAAAGCAAAACGACTTGACAGTTCTTTTGGTGAAGGCTTTTGCGGATTACCTGCTTTACCCGGCATATGCAGGGCAGAAAAGCATATGTGGGAAGAACCGAACATCAGCGGAAAGAACGGTTCTGGTACGATTTTTTTCAGCGGCTGCGTGCTGCGGTGCGAATACTGCCAGAACCATGTTATTTCTAAAAGCTACTGCGGAAAACCGGTTGATTCTGACAGCCTGATTGAACTGATAAAAGCACTTGAAGCTGACGGTGTACACAATATCAACCTTGTAAGCCCCACACCGTACTATCCGATAATCATAAAAGCACTTGAAAAGTACAAGCCCTCTGTGCCCGTTGTATGCAATACCTCGGGCTACGAACGCGTTGAAACGCTTAAAGCACTTGAAGGGCTGATTGACATATACCTGCCCGATTTCAAATATTCACAAAATGATACTGCGGAAAAATATTCTTTCGCGCCTGATTATCCTCAGGTCGCCCTTGAAGCTATAAAAGAAATGTACCGTCAGGTCGGTCTGCCGCAACACAACGAAAATGCAATGATGACACGCGGTGTCATGATAAGGCACCTTATTCTCCCCAATAATATTGATAACAGTTACGGTGTGCTTGAGTTGATTGCGGATAATTTCCCCTCAGATATCTATGTAAGCCTTATGGCACAGTATTTCCCCACAGGAAAAGAAACCCATAGCGAACTCGGCAGAAAAATCACGCAGGAAGAATACGAAAAGGTAAGCAGCTATATGCTCCTGCTCGGACTTGAAAACGGCTTTGTTCAGGAACTTGAAGCAGCCGACAAAGGCTATGTACCGGATTGGAATATGCTGTAAATTACAGTTTGTCAAACTGAATTGAAATTTGAAAATGGAAAGTTGAAAATTAAGGGTCACTTCGCTCCGAACTTATAAAATGTTGATTTAAAGCGATTATTATAATGGGTGAGGGCGAAGCCCTCCCACAATTTTACATTTTCAATTTTTCATTTTACATTGTTTGTCCCTGACAAACTGCACTTTATCGTTCACAAAAATTATTTACAAGGAGCAGAATATGAAACTCAACTTAACTCCCGAAGAATACGGCAAAAAAGCGCGTGCACTTTTTGAAGAAGGCTACAACTGTGCGCAGGCAGTATTTCTTGCTTTTGACGATATTACAGGCTTTGACAGAAAGACTGCCGCAATGCTTTCATCCTCTTTCGGCGGAGGCATGGGCAGACTGCGTGAAGTATGCGGTGCTGTCAGCGGAATGTTTATGGTTACAGGTACAGTTGTCGGATATTCTGACCCTAAGGCAAAGGAAGAAAAAGCTGACCATTATGCACTTATCCAGAAACTTGCCTCAGATTTTTCAAAGAAAAACGGCAGCTATATCTGCAGAGAATTATTAGGTCTGCCCGGTGCAAGCGCACCCGTACCCGAAGAGCGCACAGCGCAATACTATATGCGCCGCCCCTGTGCAGACTATGTAGAGTGTGCTGCCACACTTGTTGCCGAAGAACTTGTAAACCACAATTAAGGTGAAGCAAATGAAAGAGAAACTTAAAAAGGAAGTAAAAAATCTGCCGTCGCTTTTCAGCGGTGCTTTAATATGCGCAGCGCTGATGATAATTATTTATGCCCTTAAAGGTGTATGGCCTTTCGGTACGGCAGACATAACCTTTGACGATATGGCGCAGAGTTCTCTGCCCATACAGTACCATATTTACGATTGGTTCCATGGCGAAAAGGCCATGAACTTTGACTGGTTTACAGGACTTGGTGTAAACATTATCAGCTCTGCAATTATCACACCGTTTCACCTTGTTCTGTTGCTTTTTGAAAGGGAAAATCTTATTCATGCGCTCGCTGCGCTGATTCTGGTTTATGTTATAGCAGCGGCAGTTACATCAAAATTTGTATTTGACAGGCTATTCCCCGACACCAACCAGCTGTGGCGCACAGCTTTTTCAGCACTGTACGCAATGAGCGCATACTCCATGTATTATTACACCAATTCTTCATGGCTTGCTTTTGTTGCTGTTTTTCCGTTGGTTATTTACGGCTTGAAGCTGCTTTTGGTTGATAATAAGCCTATTTGCTATACGCTGTTTTTTGCTTACACGCTGTTTCTTTCTGTTTATCAGGGCTTTATGATTACGCTTGCCGTTTTCTTTTTAAGCGGACTTTACCTTGTTCTGCTGGCACCTAAAGAAATCCGCGGTCAGCGCACATGTATGCTCGGGCTTTCAACACTTACCGGTGCATTGCTTTCCGCATGGCGTTCTGTCCCTGCGGCTGTACAGACCCTTTCATCAAAGCGCTTACAGACAAGCCTTGAAACAGAAGAAGGGCTTATAAGCAAAATTCTCAATAAATCGCCCATATCCACAGTATCGTCAAAACTGATTTTAACCGTAGGTCTTCAGCTTGCTTTTATTCTTGTTGTTTTACTGGCAGTAAGGTATCTCAAAGCAAAAAAGAAAAAAGAAGCATTGTTTGTTTTCGGCGCAGTTACTGTAACACTTACTCCCGTAGTATTCGAAAACACCAACCTTATATGGCACGGCGGCAGTTATGTAAACTTCCCCATGCGATTTTTCTACGCATCTGTTTTTACCGTACTTCTGCTTGCACTGCTTGCAATTGACAGATACGGCGAAACAATAACAGTACCTAAAAATAAAATTGTAAAAGCGTTTATGCTTGTTGCGGCGGCAATATTTACTGTAGGCTTTATTTATGCGCTATATTTTTATATCCAGAATTGTCACAGTTCTGCCATAAAAGAAGGCGACACAACGGGTCATGTATACGCAAGGTGCTTTGCTCTGATTGCCGCTACGGCTTTTCCGCTTTTCACACTTCTGCTTTTCCAGAAAAAATACATTACACGAGCTTTCTGCTTTGTGCTTTGCATTGTGCAGTGCTTTGCTACGGGCTATGCAGGCATTGCAAACGAACACCAGAAAAAGGCTGAAGAGAATTTCTACAACAGTTCTTCGTTTGTTGAATACTGCAATGAGGTTTCGGCACTTGATACAAACTGCGGTGTTATGGGCAAAATAAAAAATGCCGACACATCGCTTAACACAAACTATCCGTTTCTGTTAGCAAGTCCCGCTTTTTCAAACTGGACACATACAATACCGCTTTATATGCAGCAGGCTGCCGCCGCACTCGGCTACAGTACGCAGTACACACGCGTACTCGACTCGGGCGGTACAGCATTCACCGACGGTATACTCGGCGTAAAGAAGCTTGTACAGCGCAACCACCACAAAATCACAGACCAGTACACGCTGACTGACAGCACGGAGAATTTTAATTTATACGAAAACAATTATCCGGTTGAGTTTGGTCTGCTTGCAGACGAAGGCTTGCTTGAAAGCATAACAGAAGCTCCGCTTGAACAGCGCTTTGAAACGCAGAATAAACTCTGGCAAATTTTTACGGGCGGCGACGATGAACTTTTTGAAATCTGTACAAGAGATACAGACAGCGAAAATATAAGGCTTGTTTCAAGTTCGGACAGTATGCTTGTTTTCCGCTATGTTGCAAAAGAAGACAGCGTACTTTATATCAACTTCGGCAAATACGAAAAAAAGCACATCTATAAAACCGAAGTCAACGGCGAATTGGTATTGGGCGCATATTATAAGCAGACTAAGTACTACCTTTTCCCTTCTGCCGCAGTAAACGGTACTATGACGCTGGGCAGCTTCAAAGCGGGAGAAACAGCAGAAATTACGGTAAGCTGTATAAACGGCAATGTATTCACTGATGATACGGTTCAGCTTGCAAGCATGCCGCTTGAAAAAATGACCGCACTCAATACACTTGCAAAAGATAATGTAACTAATGAAACAATGGGCAAATCAAGCCTCAGTTTTGATTACAGCAACACTACTGGCAAAGCAAAATATCTTTTCGTGCCTATAACCTATGATAAGGGTTGGAGTTGTGAAATAAACGGCGAAAAGGCAGCCGTGCACAAAGCCCTCGGTGCTTACATTGCAGTTGAAGTACCCGAAGGCGAAGGCAATGTAACGCTTGAATTTACTGCTGACGGTACAGATATCGGAATTGCAATATCGTTAGCTGGCATTGTAATACTTGCAATAATGCTGTTTATTATGAAAAAGCGCGGTTATGAAGTTCCGCAAATTATAGGTAAGGGCGTATTTGCAGTTTTTGCCGCTGTGGTTATCCTTGCACTTATTGCAGTTTATATTATTCCTGCAGGTTATTCCGTTGCAGGATATATTGAAAAAATTGAAACCCTGATATAACGGAGGTACAGTTCCTATGGGTAAAATAATAGCTATAGTAAACCAGAAAGGCGGTGTCGGCAAAACAACCACCGCCGTAAACCTTACAGCCGCCGTTGGCGCAAAGGGCAAAAAAGTACTGCTTGTGGATATTGACCCACAGGGCAACGCAACAAGCGGACTCGGCATAAACAAGCGCGATGTAAAGCTTTCATCCTACGATAATATTGTAAACGCTGTACCTGCCGCACAGACAATAGTACACTCCCCCTTTAAAAATGTTGATGTAATTCCCTCAACAATGGACCTTGCAGGTGCAGAGCTTGAGCTTGTTGATATCGAAAGGCGTGAAGCAAAGCTTCGCACAAGCCTTGCACTTATAAAGCAGGAATACGATTTTATTTTTCTGGATTGTCCGCCCTCGCTCGGTCTTATTACACTTAACGGACTCTGCGCGGCAGACGGCTTGCTCGTACCCATTCAGTGCGAATACTATGCACTTGAAGGCTTATCACAGCTTATTTCCACCGTGCGCAACATCAAACGGCTTTATAACCCGCTGATTGAAATTGAAGGCGTACTGCTGACCATGTATGACGGCAGACTAAACCTTACACAGCAGGTTGTGGACGAAGTTAAAAAATTCTTCCCGCGCAAGGTTTTCAACACCGTAATTCCCCGTACGGTCCGCCTTTCCGAAGCACCAAGCTTCGGTCAGCCCGTAATGTATTACGACCGCACATCAAAGGGCACCTTTGCCTATGACAGCCTTGCCGACGAAATAATAGCAATGAATACATAAAAATTAAGGAGAAACGATATGGCACCGAAAAAAGGCGGTCTCGGCCGCGGACTTGATGCACTGCTTGTAGATAATTCAATTGAAAATATTTCGGCTTCTTCCGCCGTTAAATTAAAGCTCAACGAAATTGAGCCTAATAAAAATCAGCCCAGAAAAAATTTTGACGATGAAGCACTTGCAGAGCTAAGCGAAAGCATACTAAAGCACGGTGTTATTCAGCCGCTTCTTGTGCGTCCTTTGCCCGGCGGCAGCTATCAGCTTGTTGCGGGTGAAAGGCGTTGGAGAGCTTCCAGAATGGCAGGTCTTACAGAAGTACCCGTTGTTATACGGGAACTGAGCGATGAAGATGCCGCAGCACTTGCACTTATTGAAAATTTACAGCGTGAAGACCTTGACCCGATTGAAGAAGCAGAAGGCTATAAATACCTGATGGATAATTATGCGCTCACACAGGAGGAGGCTGCACAGCGTGTAGGCAAATCGCGTTCAGCCGTTGCAAACCTTATGCGTCTGCTTTCCCTTCCTAAAGATGTGCTTAATCTTGTAAGCAGTAAAAAGTTAAGCGCAGGTCACGCAAGGGCATTGCTTCCGCTTGAAGATGACGCACTTATAAAGCAGTTTGCCGATGAAATAATAGCAAAGGGCTATTCCGTAAGGCAGACGGAAAAAGCGGTAAAGGATTTTCTTAAACCTAAAAAGGCCGCAAAAGCTGCACCCGAAAAGGATAAATACATTACCGAGGTTGAGCTTTCGCTTTGCGAAACACTCGGCAGAAAGGTCAGTGTAAATTCCAAAGGCAAGGGCGGTTCGATTGCCATAGAATTTTTTGATACGGATGACCTTAAAAAGCTTGCAAAAATGTTTGAGGAATAATTAATGGCTCTTGACGGATTAACCCTTAACTTTATCAAAGAAGAAATAGCGGCAGCCGCTGTCGGCTGCCGTATTGAAAAGGTGCATCAGCCCTCACGCGAGGAGCTGGTGCTTGTTTTGCGCGGAAGAAACGGCGCACATAAATTACTTTTAAGCGCACGCGCAAACTCGCCGAAAATACATTTCACCGCATTTCCACCCGAAAACCCCGCAAAGCCGCCTATGCTGTGTATGCTGTTAAGAAAGCACCTGACCAATGCAATGCTTACCGCAGTAAGGCAAGAAGGGCTTGAAAGAGCGCTGTTTCTTGACTTTGATGCCACCAACGAAATCGGTGAACCCGTAAAGCTGACGCTGTGCATTGAAATTATGGCACAGTACAGTAATATAATTCTAATTAATGAACAGGGCAATATACTTGATGCTGTAAAGCGTGTAGACAGCGAAACCTCATCGGTGCGGCAGATCCTGCCCGGCATGCTTTACAAAATGCCGCCAAAGCAGAACAAGCCCGACCTTACCGATATTTCCGCAGATGGTATAGCGCAAGCAATTTCGGATATACCCAACAAAGCGGCAAGCAATGCGCTGCTGGGCTGTGTTCAAGGTGTTTCACCTATAGTCTGCCGAGAAATTGTCAGCCGCGCCATAGGCGAAGACAAGCGCACGGAGTTTTTAAGCAATGCCGAACTTAACACAATAGCGGCTGAAACACAAAAGCTTAAAACCGTTGAGCCTCAGCCCTGTGCAGTAATTGATGCAGGCGGTAAGCCGCTGGATTTTTCATTCTTTCCTATAACGCAATACGGCGACAATGTAAGAATAAAATATTACGAAACATTTTCCGAATTGCTTGACGATTTTTACTACGAAAAGGACAGAATTGAAAGAACAAAACAGAATTCATCCGAGCTTCAGAAGCTTGTTTCAAACCTCATACAGCGCACCGCCCGCAAGCTTGATTTGCAGAGCAAGGAGCTGGAAGACTGTGCAGACCGCGAACAGCTGAAAATAAATGCGGAGCTTATTGCGGCAAACATTTATCAACTGCAAAAGGGCGCACCGTTTTATGAGGTTTATAACTACTACACAAATGAAAATATACGCATCAACGCAAATCCTGCGCTGACACCCAACGAAAATTCACAGCGATATTATAAGGAATACCGCAAGGCCAAAACAGCTGAACAGATGCTGACAACGCTTATTGCAAACGGCGAAGAAGAGCTTGCCTACCTTGACACGGTTGCGGATGCCCTTTCACGCGCTGAAACAACAGCGCAGATAGCGGAAATAAAGCATGAGCTTGCGCACACGGGCTACCTTAAAAACAAGCAGAAGCCTGGCATAAAAGCTCCGAAGCCTCTTGCGCCCATGGAATATGAATCAAGCGACGGCTTTATGATTTTAGTCGGCAGAAACAACGAGCAGAATGACAGGCTTTCGCTAAAAACAGCTGCTAAAAATGATATATGGCTGCATACGCAAAAGTTTCCCGGCTCACATACGATAATAGTAACCGAAGGCGAAGAAATACCCGAAAGCACGCTGGTTGAAGCGGCAATTATAGCCGCCTACCACAGCAGGGCAAGGCAATCTTCAGGCGTACCCGTTGACTACACACAGGTGCGCAACCTGAAAAAGCCGCAGGGAGCAAAGCCCGGCAAGGTTATATACCACGTTTACAATACACTGTATGTAACACCCGACCGGGATTTGGTAAATAAACTCAGCAAATAAAAAGCAGGACAGTTTCATTTTTTCACGAAACTGTCCTGTATTTTTATGCTTATTTAAGCCGCAGTCTGTACAAACTTTGCATATGCCGCCTGCAGCTGCGAGTCGGTTGCCAAGCCTTCAAGGCTTGTTGCAAGCGTACTGCCTGCCGTAAATTCAACGGGCATATCGGGTTCAATACCGTTGCCGCCATAATATTCCGCACCGCTGTAGCAAACAATTTTTGCTATTGTAAGCGAAATTGCGCTGCCGTCTTCAAGGGTATAAATTTCCTGCAGAGTCATCTGACCGGCTGTGGTTGAGCCGGAAATTACAGCCTTTGAAAAGGCTTTGAGCTGTGCGGCAAGAAGCTCTGCACCGCCCGAAGTAGAACCGTTTACAAGCACGATTATTCCGCCGGGGAAGGTTATTGCAGAAGCATCGGAAGTGAAGTTCTTGTATACGCTGCCGTCGCTCTTTATTGCGCTTGCAACAGCTGTTGCAGATTCCGCGCCGCTGGGCAGAAGAATATCAGCCACCGCGGAAGCGTAATCCATAGTACCGTCCTTACAGTTTCTTAAATCGAGGATAAGTGAGGTAACACCCTGTGCATTAAGGCTGTCAATTTCAGCCTGAAACTGCGAAGCCGTATTTTCATAAAAGCCGCTTATTCTTATATAGCCTACACCGCCCATATAGGACGAAGTAACTGTTTTAGTGTAGCCGCGCATAACGCTGACCGTTTTTGTTGTGCCGCCGCGTTCATAGGTGATGTTGACCGATTCAAAGCGTCTGCCTATCTGCAACGATTCAATAACGCTTGCCGCATTACTGACAGAAACAGCTTCATCATTAACGCTTATTATTGCATCGCCCTTTTTCAGCTCGGCATTTTCAGCTGATGACCCGCTGTAAACCTCAGTTATAACTACCTTTCCCTTTTCAGAATCATACTGTGCTGCTACACCGATACCACCTTCACCTTTAAGGCGGCGGGTATACTCAATATAATCCTGTGCGGTCATGTAGTAGCTGCCGCTGTCTTTAAGACCTTTCATATAGCCTTCTGCACTGCGGGCAAAAAGTGAATCATCATCAAACTCGCCGTAAAAATTTGTACGGACAAAATTATCAATCGCAGAGATACCTTCGTAAAGCTCAAAGCGGTTTGAAAGCTTTGAAATAAGTCCGTTATATATATTCTGCGAAACGGTCATTGTAATTGCAAAGGTTGCCGTAATACTGAGTAAAATAAGGGCTACGGTCAACCCGAGTGAAATTCTTTTGTTCATTCGCCGCTGCACCGGCCTTTCATAGTTTTACGGTTTTATCAACCGGGAAGACTGACATAGTTCATTGGCTGTGTAGTAGCACCGTCAATACGAACTTCAAAGTGAAGATGCGGTGCTGTTGAACTGCCCGTATCGCCGACCTTGCCTATAACCTGACCCTGCTTTACCTGCTGACCGGTTGTAACACCGATTGAACTGCAGTGAGCATAACAGGTTGTGATACCCTTGCCGTGGTCAACAATAATATAGTTGCCGTAACCGCCCCTTGTGCCTGCGAAAATAACTTCGCCTGCCTGAGCTGCATAAATCGGCTCTTTGTTTATTGTGCCGTTGGGTGCTGAAAAGTCAACGCCGCTATGCATTTTGTATTCGCCCGTAATCGGGTGAGTACGCATGCCGTAGGGAGAAGAAATATAAACGCCCTTTGTTTTCAGCGGGAACATCATACCCTTTGCAGGGTTAGAGGGCTTTTCAACCTCGGTTTCTTTATCTTCGTTTTCTTCACCGCTTACACTTTCTTCGCTGACCTCTTCTTCATCAGGGTCTGAGGTTGAAGAACCGTTATTTTTAATAAATTCTTCCATTTCAGCCGAAAGCTCAAGCAGCTGTTCTTCCTGCTTTTTGATTCGTGCTATATATTCGTCGCTTTCTTTATCAAGCTGGTTAAGCTCATCTTTTGCCTGGTCGTACTGAACCTGAATTTCAGCCTTTTTTTCTTCAAGCTCTGCGCTTGCGCTCTGTGCATCAGCCTTTTTATTGGCAAGCACTGTGCTTTGCTTATCGAGCTGGTCCGCCTTTACTTCCTGCTCGCTTACGCTTGTGGTAAGAGTTGTTTCAAGCTCTTCAAGGATTTTAATATCGGATTCAAGGGTTGCCATAAGGTTGTTATCGTGTTCGGCAACTCTTACAAGCAGCTCCGTTCTTGTAAGCAGGGTTGAAAAATCCTGCGAT
>JAFQBE010000006.1 GCA_017416765.1 Clostridia bacterium | reverse complement strand
CTCTTAATTCTTTTATTTCTTTTTCATATTGCTTGATGTGTCTGTATTTTCCGGGCATAAAAATTCCTCCTATGATAGTTATCTTAATTCTACCATAGGAGGGTGTTTTTTTCATTGTACGTTTTTTACGGTCCTGTGCATACGCTCGGGTCGGGTATTGTTTTTTATGCGATATTTAATAACTAATAAGAAAATAAGAATCGATTGCAAATACTATTTTAAACCACCGGCAAGATGAGGATTTATGCGATTGCCCGGATGCCGAAGAGACCGGAAAAGGCGTTAACCACGCTGTTCCATATCCAAAGAATGAGATCCCAGATAAGATAGAACAGACGGAGTGAGAAATACTCAACAGGTGTGTGTATAATCTCGATGAGCTTATCACATTCTGCCTTGTATTCTTCGAGTTTTGCTTTTTCTGCTTCGCCCATGTTCTCGTCTGCAAGGAGTTCGTCAATTCTTGCTTTTACAGCTTCAATATCGTCTTCCCAGAAGATTGTTACACGGTCAGCATCAAATGCTGCGAGCACCTCGCCTACTGCATCAACCTGAAGCGTAGCCGCTGAAATTTTGTCAAGGAGAGCTTCTAAGCCTATCTTGATTTCTTTATATTCTTCCTTCTGCTCGTCGGTGAGATTATCGGGATTTACAGCTTCGATTTCAGTAATAGCTTCTTTGATAGCTGCCTTATCATCGCTTGTTACGGTTTCGGGGTTGTAGACGTTTTCGATACCTGCGATTCTTTCAAGCTGTGTTTCGATTTCTTCAATCTTATCTTCAAGACCTTCAACCTTTTCAATTATTTCACCAAGAGCGGTCTTTTCGTTTTCGGTTGTGTTACCGCTGTCGATAAGAGCCTGAACATCGTCTTTGAGCTGTGCAAGGTCTTCACTGTCGGTTGACTTGACTGTTTCTTCGTCATAGGACTTAACGGCTTCATCAACCTTCTTGATTTCCTCTGCAACCTCTGCGAGTTTTTCAAGGAGCTCGTCTATTGCCTTGTCTGCTTCTTCAAGAGTCGCTCTTTCATCTTCGGTAAGATTATCGCCGTCGGTGAGAGCCTTAATGTCGTCAATAAGCTTGCCGAGTTCGGGAATATCAGCTGATGTTACTGTTTCCTTATCGTAGCCGTTTACAGCTTCATCAATTCTTTCGATTTCATTTACGGTATCATTGATTTTTGAAAGAAGTTCATCGCACTTATCGGTGATTGCCTTGTATTCGGCTTTCTTTTCATCGTCTGCAAGGTCTGTTACCGCATTTTCAATCTGCTGTGCAACTGCTTCGATTGCTTCTTTATCGCTTGATTTGACGTTATCAACATTGAGAACATCAACGCCTGTTGTATCGGGAGCAATTTCATAAAGAGCGGTTGTTTCGCCTGCAAAGTTGCCGTTACCTGTGATTGTGAGTTCGTAAACACCGACGTTTGTTGCTTTGTTGCCGCTTACGGTATATGTTACTTCAAGACCGCCAACGGTTACGGCTGCAACTGTCTGTGTCTGCTCTGTACCATTGTAAACAAGAGCATCGCCGAGAGTAATTTCTGCGTTTGCAATATCTCTCGGAAGAACTCTGCCCGTTGCCTCAACACCGAAGTTGGGAGCAATCCGGTCACCGAATTCGGGGAACTGATAATTGCCTGCATCTGCCCCGTTCACATTGTAAACGACTTGAACGGGAGCATTATCTGTAACAGTATGCATATAATAAGTTGCATCGGTTACAACATAGCCTACATCATCACCTTCAACAATTCCGTCAAAAGTAACAACAACCTTTGATGTATCAACTTCGTAATGTTCACCGTAGATTCTGTCGGGAACTGTTGCGGAAACTGAAACGAGCTTTTTGTCGATTGTTACTGTAACAGTTTCAGCCACAGTGTCATTATGATTTGAATCACCGGCGACTTTATAATACACGGTGTAATCGCCTGCATCCGTGCCTTGGGGAATTGTTTCGGAATATTTTGTACCGTCAAGGCTGTAAACCATTGTTCCGTACATCGCTTCGCCTGCGGAAATAAGATTATGTGCTTCGCCGTTATATGTGAGAGTGTTAGGTGTAGGCGCGGCAGTAATTGCAGAATCTGCCTTTGCAATTGTGAATTCGGCAACACCGAAATCATAAGTTGATTTGTTTGTTTCTGCAATTTCAACCAAAACAAAATATGTTCCGGCCTGTGTAGGAACAACATCCGTATACTGAGGTTCGCCGATTGCACTTGTATATTTTATTGTTACTTCGCCTGTACCGATTGTTTCATACTGCGGAGCTTCGACAGGAGTGCCATCATAAACCTTGCTGATATCGTTTGTGATCATTACGCTGCCCGTAATCTTTTCTACTGCAAGATATGCCTTCATTTCGGCAGGAGCATCGCCAACGGCAAAGTTCTCGCCCATAGGATCGATACCTATTACGATTTCATAAACAGCATCGGCTGCAAGGTTTTCAATGTATTCACCTTTGATTATTACGCTTTTTTCAGTTGCTTCGTATTCATCAGTACTGAGTTCATCGTTATTGATCCTGACATAATCAACGGTGTTGCCCTTGAAATCAACGGAATACTCAACATCTTCAATAGTTGTAAGAGTATATATCAGAGTATCGGCTGTAGTTACCTGTGAAACGCTGTAAACAACGATACCGTCGGAATTTATAATAATTGTTCTGCCTGCTTGATCGGTTGCCTTTGCATAGATTATGTTCTTTGAGTTTGGCTCAATGTCGAATTTTCCGGTGTATTCAATCCATTCAATGTTTTCAAAATCGGTGATTTCTTCGGTTGCTATAAAGTACTCAATCTTTGCAACACCGCTTGTTTGGTCTGATGCGGCAATTGTGACCGACTGTGTTTGCTTGAAGAATTTGCCGAAGGTAATAGTGTTGAGGAAAGAATTCCACTTGTTCTCGCCTACGGTAATTTCTGCTGTCGGGTCGTTAAGATCAACCTTGATTTCGCCAAGTTCAACCTTTGCGATGTAGCCTGTAGCGATTTCCTTCATATAGAAAACAGCATTTTCTTCATTTTCAACAAAGGTTATTGTGTTACCGTAGGTGCCGTCAACGAGTGTGTCTATCACATATCCGTCCGGTGCGGTTACGATAACAGGTCTTATATACCAGCCGTTTTCGCCCTTTATTCCACCGATTTCTGCATCGGGTGCGCCGTCATACCACTTAATTTCATAGGTGTGGTTAATCGCTGCTTCGGTTGCAGAGTAGTTGTTGTCGGCAAAAATCGCCGTTGCGGTGTAAACACCAACATTTGTGTTAACGTAGTTTATAAGTTCAAATTCATTACTTTCGTTGCCGTCAATGTCAATATATTTTGCGGCTACTTTGTGGGGGTTGCCTGTGTAATAGAATTCGTCGCCTTCCCAGATGATGTCAACAGTTGCGGGCTTGATTACAAATTCTTTTTCAACCTTACCTGTGTAATCGCCCAAACCGTCAATAACTGAAGTATAAACACCTGCATCTACGTAATAGAACCACTGAACTGGAACACCGTTTTCCCATCTTCGAGCATTTACAGCATAATCCACATTTTCTTTGAGTGTCTTTCCGCCGATTGTTACGGTAACGGCAGGTGCTTGATGTTGACCGTTATAAACAAATTCTGTTTTGTCAACGGTGATAACCGCATCTGAGAGGTCAGCGCCCTTGCTTACCTTTACATAGCCGTTAATGATATTTGCATCATCTGCAACATCAATAAGCTTACCGTCGACATCTTTGTAGTAATAATCCTCTGCGAGGATTGCGTTTGCGGATGTGTTAGCAACAACAAAGCCGTTCGGGAATTCGCCGCTCTTAAGGGTGAGGGTTGCACCTTCGTTACAATAAACGGTATATTCTCCGTAGGGTGTGCCGCTGTAATAACCGCTTGCAAAGTCTGTTCCCGTGAAGCTGCCGCCGGTTACCTCAACCGTACCGCCGAGCAGATTAAGTGCTGCATAGGACTTACCCGTGAATTCGCCGCCTTCAATAAAGGCTGTGCCGTGGTTGACTATGCCGGCAGAACCGCTGAACTCTCCGCCGTAAACATAGATGGTTGCATCTGGATTGCTTCTTATTGCATTATTACCCGAAGATTCAAGAATACCGTTATAAATATAGGCTGTGCCGAAATTTATAATCGCATGAGACTTGTCGGCTTCAATTTTGCCGTTTTTGAAATTAAGTGTACCGCGGTTATCAATACCGCCGTCGCCCTTGATGATACCGGATTCGACGGTTAGAGTTCCGTAATTATAGATAGTTTCAGAACTCTGCGTTTTGGATTCTATTATGCCGCCTTCATCGCTGTCCTTGATTGTTACGTCCGCATCAGATTCAATGCTTATAGCTGCTGCAGTTTCATTAAGAAGAGTTTTGCCGTTAAGGTCAAGAGTGAACGTGCTGGAATAAACATACTGCGTTGACGAAAGTGCAATATCATCAAGCAGAGTTACTGTGCTGCCTTCGCTTTTCTCTGCCGCTCTAACTGCAGCTGCAAAAGTCTTATAGGGTGAGCCTTCAAGCTCGTTGCCGTCTTTATCAGTTACCTTTGCGGCATAGTTGAGCAGAGTGAACTCAACCGTTGCCGTTGCACCGCCAAGAGTTACGCTTGCGGTGTAAGTGCCTGCGGTTTTGGGTGCAGTGCCGTCTGCGGTTGAATATGTAACGGTGTAATCAACCGCTTCAACAAGCTGATTGTCAATAACTGCTTCCTTGGCTGTTTCGCCGTCAACATAAAGGTCAGCGGGTGCGGAGATTGTGAGCATGCCGCCAATGCCGTTTTCAAGCGGACAGTCACCTGCAACACAGGTTGCAACTATTCTGCCACCCCCTGCAGAGTATGTGAATGAGTGGGTGTGAGGAACAATTTCAAAGTTTGCAGTAAGCTCACGATTTTTAGAAGCTGTGAAAGTATAGACTGCACTTGTGCTTACTTCCTCACCGTTTTCTATCCAATTAATAAACCTGTAACCGTTGGCTGCCGTTGCAGAGAGATTAACTGTTGCACCAGAGCTATATGTGCCTGCTCCTTCTACCGTTCCGCCTTCAGCGGGGTTGACAGAAGCTGTTACTTTAAAGCCTGCCTTGGCTACGTAAATATCGTTTTTTACAAAATCGGTGCAGGGTGTTCCGTTGTTTTTGAACAAACCCCATCCGTCGGGCAATGTGATTGCACTTGCCTGTAATCCGTCAGCACAAGCCTGAATAAGAACCTCATCAGCTGTGCAAGCTGAAAGGTCAATGTTTCCGCCATACCAACCGATACGCCAGTTGCCGTTCAAAACAAAGTCTTTACCTGTCAACTTTAGTGTGCCGCCTCTAACGGTTGCGGGATAGCTGGCGGAATTAAACGTACCGCCTGAAATGTTTGCACTTCCGCTCAACACCTCAAGCACTATGTTGCCCTGATCGTTAGTTGCGTTAAAAATACCGCCACCTGCACTATCAACGATAATTACATCCGCACCGTCAATGCGTAAAAGAAAATAACCGTTTGAGAACAGTTCTTTACCGTTAAGGTCAATGGTAAAATTGCCGCTTTCAATCGTGATACCTGAGTCAATGGAAATATGAGACAGAAGCTTGAGCTCGGCGCCGTTGATGCTCTGTGCAGCTGAAATCGCATCTGCCAGAGTTGCGAAGCCCTGACCGTTCACCTCTGCTACAGAGGATACAGCCTTTGCTACCTTCAGATTACTGAAATCATCGCCTTCATAATCTGCGGGAACAGATACATAAGCTAACGAGGAACAACCCAGAAATACTGTATTGCCTATAGTTTCAGGCTCTTTATTGCCGAGAAAAATAACTTCGCTCAAACTGGAAGTTTCCTCGAAGACATAGTTTCCGACAGATGTTACACTTGCAGGAATTGTAACGCTTTTAATAGGACCGTAGCCGAAAATATATGAACCAAGCGTTGTAACGCCGTCGGGAATAACCATGCTTTTAATTCTTGTACTGTTGAACGCCGAGGTTCCGATTGTTTTAAGATTGCCGCCATCGGAAAACTCAAAGTTTGCAAGAGAGGAGTTAGAGAATGCTTTATCTCCAATACTTGTTACTGTGTCCGAAATCGTTGCAGTAGAAATAGCGGTAAAACCGGTAAAAGCATTCTTGCCAATGTTTGTAACACCGGATTCAATAACAACCGTTTTAATATTAGCCCTTTTGCTGTACCATGGCATACTTGCGCCGTTGGCAAAATCTTCCATTGCACCGCTGCCGCTTACGGTAAGCACACCGTCACTGTCAAGCGACCAGGTGAGATTGCTGCCGCTTGCGCCGAATTTACCGCTTGCTACTACTGATGCCGCAAACGCCGAAATCGGCGTCATTGACAAAAGCATTGCAACAGCGATTAAAATGCTTATGAGTTTGTTTATTTTTTTCATAGGGTTTCCTCCTTTGTATGTGAATACAAATTATAAATGTAATTAAAATGTATTCGCTTTTTCAACATATTCCTTAAACTCGTTGAAAATGTGTTTGCCGATTGAACGGTAATCCATTGCAAGAACCTTATCAATTTTTATATTTCGGATTTCTTCGGGTACATTGTAAATTGACATAATAGTATTCAATGCTCCCGAAATACGTGTTTCAAGCGGCACGGTTTTATCAATGGCATTCAGAGTTGCGTGTTCAATGCCTGCAACAAGAATTTCCGCTTCTCTGAACTGCTCGTCTGTCCAATCGGGACAATACTCCGCAAAAACCTCTTTTGCACGGGCGGTGTCATTGTTGTGGATAATCTCAAGGCATTTCGGGCTTTGATAGGTCGAAATAAAAAAGTCCTTCGCAACCTCGCTTTCTTCGCAAGCTGCCGCCATTGTCATCAGTTCAAAACAAAGAGCAAGCAGCGAACTTATTCCGTCATCTGCTTCTTCCTTTATCATCTTCCACTGATATTTGCACAGCAAATCTGTAAGCACCGCAAGAACATCGTCCTTTGAATGAAAATAAAACGTGTAGTTGCCCTTGCTTATTCCAAGTTCATCGCAGACCATTTTTACGCTTGATGCCGAATATCCGTAATCAAGAAACATTCGGGTTGAAACTCGGATTATTTTATCTTTTGTTGATTCTTTCTTAGCCATAGTACCTCCTCCAAAAGCAATATTCGCACTCGTACTATACATAATTTAGCACGAGTGCAAATAAATGTCAATATGTTTTTTAAAAAATTCTTCGCTACATTGACGATTGATGTTCCACAGATATTTATTGTTGTTCTGTATACAAAACAGGAATAATACTGAATAAATGCTCAATGAACTGACGACACTTCATACAGAGGTGTTGAAAAAATGATAAAATACGCTGTCCGAATACAGTCAGTGAGTCGTACATATCTTTTATAAAACGCTCAAACTCAGTAAGGCGGTTGCTCTCATCATAACCGTTTTTATCTTTATAGACACGTACATAATCAATCAGCCATTCTATGGGATAATTATTTTCGGGCTCATCCCAACCGCTGAAATCAGAGTTTATATACATAGACAAAATCATGCACATTCTGTATTGCGGTGATTCCCTCGTCTGCGCCACTTCTTTTCCGTCAACATAAAATGTTATTCCTTCGGGTCTCCAGTCCATAGCATAAGTGTGAAATTCATTAACATAGTCACTTGGGTCGCCATCCAATTCGACCCTGCTTGCCCATTCGTCAAGATTTGGATCATCCCAAGCATGGACTTTAGGTTCAAACACTCCCGGGGATTTAAAAAAGGTTTCAAAGACATCTATTTCGGCATTCTGAGCAGAACCTGTTCCGTCAGGAGCTGCATCATCCTGAGTGCCTATAAGCCACCATGAAGCGTATCCGCCACCACCGGTATCAGGCATTTTCATCCGTATTTCAAAATAGCCATACTGTGTTGCGTATCCTTCATAAGGCTCAACTTCTACCTGCTGACTACCACCTGGATGCAGATGATTCTTTTCCCATGTCTGAATACCGTTGGCTATCCATAAAAGATTATCGGGATCTGCCGAACCGGGCCGACCGCCGAAATAATCAGGAGAATCTTTTGTAATATACAGATTCAGATAACCGTTCTCTACTTTATACCTTGCAGCGGACCCAGCTATATTAGAAGTACAATGAGGTAGATACTGCGGTAACCAATACTCTGTATTTAAATTACCATCATTAAATTCGGTGCTGAAATCAAGCACATAACCTTCCTTTTCGGGAACACATTCTTCGGCATATGCGACTGACGGCAAGCCAAGCAACATAGTTAAAACAAGTAAAAAAACTATACTTTTTTTGAACACAGTTTGTCACCCTTCTTAGAAATTCTTATTTGTTCGGAACGTATATTACATAAAAAGCCATGAATTAATGAATAGATCCTTTAAAAAAGAACAATGAAAAAATCTCTGTGGTAAAATTAAAGAAACTAAATTAAGGCTCAACTATATTGAATTCGGCATTGCCTGCCGAATCAAACTGATTGAGGTTGTTAACGATGAGCTCAAGCTTTGAAGCATCGCCCTCCAGCTTCATAGAAGCTTTGATTTTATTCATATCTTTCTGTAGGATAAGCGCAACTGCCTTCTGTGGACAGGTTACGGTAAGCTCTGCGTCATCCGAATTTGTGTTTGAGTACTGCAACAATGCTCCGTTGTTGAAATGAAGCATAATTCTTTCCTGCGTATCCGAAAGAACGATGTTTATTTTAAAGTTTTCTTTTGAAATTGCTTCTTTATCCAACAGAATGGCGGCGTAGTCAAATATCATTTCCGCAGTCATGTTTCTGATAAGACTACCGTCTGTTTTTGTATTTGCACCCTTTTGTGCGGCATTTCCGCTTCGTAGTTCAAGTGCAGCGGAAAGATAAGCATTTCTCCATGCTCCTGATTCAGCTTGGTATCCGAGTTGTTCGAGTGCATCGGCACATAGAAGTCTTGCCGCTTTGTTTTCGGGGTCGGCAAAAACAAGGACGTTCGTAACCTCCGCAACCCATTGGTATTCTCCCTTGTCAAAATCAGCCTTTGCTTTACGGAGAACCTCATTCGTATCTCCAAGATATTCTACCCATTTCTTTGCACTTTCAGAAGGCTTCAGAGGATTAAGATTGACAGGGTTTGCGTCATACCAGCCCATATATTTCTGGTAAACCGCTTTTGAATTGTGGGCAACCGTGCCGTAATACTGACGGGTATACCAATTCTTTGCAAGTTCATCGGGCAATTGAATCATATTTGAAATTTCATCAGAGGTATAGCCCTGATTTATGTAAGTGAGAGTCATGTCGTTTATAAATTTGTAAACAGCTGCTGTATCCGCAAGGTAATCATTGACGAATTCATTGCCCCAATGCGGCCAGTTATGGGATTGAAAGGTAAGCTGCACATCATTGCCGTAAAGAGCAATTGCTTCGGTTATATATTTAGCCCATGCATTTCCGTCACGAATCTGCGCGCCTCTTAATGTATAAAGATTATGAAGAGTTGCTGTGCAGTTTTCGGCAACCCAAAGCGCTTTCATTTCTGGAAACCAGATATTCATTTCTGCGGGAGCTTCAGTTCCGGGAGTCATTTGAAATTCCATTGTGACGCCATCAATTGTGTAAACTTCACCAGTGTTTCTGATTTCGTATGTCGGTCTGATAAAGCCGACTGTTCCCGTTGACTGACCCATTCCGATACCCATTGCCATTTTACCGGTTTCCGACTGTTCAAGAAAAACACCGTACTGATAAGATGCTCTTCTTCCCATACCTTTACCTGCATAGAGATTTTCGCTCACTGCGTGTTCAGTAAAATGCTCGGGAACAATAACCGGGATAAAGCCGCTTGCAAGCTGTTCTTCGAGAGTAAGATTGCTGTCGGCAACCTGTTCATCATTAATTACACCTTTGATTCCTCCATAATGGTCAACATGGGGATGAGAAACAATAACAGCTTTAACGGGAAGTTTACCGAGATTCTTTTCAACAAGCTGCATTGCCGCCTGAGTGCATTCAACGCTCATCAAAGGGTCAAAAATTATCCATCCTGTATCGCCTTTGATAAGAGTAAGGTTTGCCATATCATAGCCTCTGACCTGATATATTTTTTCACAAACCTTAAAAAGACCGTAAGCGTGGTTGTTTTTAGTGTTCTCCCAGAGACTTGGATTTACAGTATCGGGACATTTTTCATAATTGTCCACAAAGCTGTATGCTTTCTGGCTCCAGATAACTTTTCCGTCAGCATCCTTGAGTTCAAGTTCTTCGGGCGCATCTATAAGTCCTTTTGCAGCAAATTCATATTCAGTTTTATCTTCAAAATCAAGCACGGAATAAATTGCAGAATTAACCTTTACCGTCTGCTCCGTTGCCGCTTTTGTGTCTGCATTCAAACCAAGCTCGGCAACCATATCGGCATCTTTTGTGTCACAGGAGGCAAAAGCAAGCAGCATTGCCGCTGCGAGAATAAATGATAACGCTTTTTTCATACATTTACCTCACTTTTTATTCCTCTGTCGTCTTTTTTGAAAAGCTTTCTGAAACCTTCAATCACAACACAGACACCAAGAATTATAATCAGTGTTGCAAACACAAGCTGAAGTACATCGCCGAAAATGTCTGTGCTTGAAGACATAAGCAGTGCCGTTGCCTTATTGTAAACCGTCATGCCCAAAGCTGTGAAGGTTACAGCAAGCATTGCACCGAGAGGAATATACATAAACCATCTTACCTTTTTGCTTCTCTTGAGGAACACCGCACATGCAAGGAACGCAAATACAGACAAAAGCTGATTTGATGCGCCAAAAAGTGCCCAGATATTTTTATAGCCCACAAGAGTAAGAGCGTATGCAAGCACAAGGGTAATAATTGTCGCAAAATACTTATTTGTAAGCACCTTTCTGACCTTACCCATGTTTTCATCGGTTATGGAATCGTCAAGAAAAAGCTCCTGGAAAGACAGTCTGCCTACACGGGCAACAGAGTCAAGGGAAGTCAGCGCAAAGGCTGAAATTGAAAGAGTGATAAGAGTATAAACTATATCAGAGGGTAAACCGAGAGTTGTAAGGAAACCCGAAACTGCACCTGCAAAAACCTGTGCGGGAGTATTCCAGCCCTGTGCAGCCGCTTCACCGCTTGCAAAAGAAGCAACCGCAATGAGAGCGATTACGGCAAGCATGCTTTCAAGAAGCATTGAGCCGAAAGATACGGGAAGCATATCTTTTTCATTCTTAATCTGCTTTGATGCTGTACCCGAAGAAACCAATGAATGAAAACCCGAAACAGCACCACAGGCGATAGTAACAAAAAGGATGGGGAAAAGATAGCTGCCGTCAACCTCAAATCCCACAAATGCAGGCAGATTAATCTGAGGATTTGCAACAAACACGCCAATAACTGCCGCAACTATCATTACAACAAGCAGATAGCTGTTGAGATAATCTCTCGGCTGCAAAAGAATCCATACAGGCACAACGGATGCAATAAAAATATAAACAAAAACAAAAATGTGCCATACATCAAGAGAAAGAAACATAGGAAATTCCAGACCGATAATTATAGATGCAACAAGCATTACAATTGCGATGGCGGTATTTACGGCTGTCGGCAATTTGGCATATTTGAGGATAAGACCGAGAACAACCGCAAACACGATAAACATCACCGATGTGGTTGCTACGGAACCGTTTGCCGTTATGTTTGCACTCTGCATACCGTCGGTTACGGTAAAGCCCATAAAAGTGCCTGCCACTATATCGGCAAATGCAGCAACAACAAGGATACAGAAAAGCCAGCAGAAAAGCAGGAACATCTTTTTTCCTGTTTTGCCGATATATTTTTCAATTATGTAGCCGATACTTCTGCCTTTGTTTCTGACAGAAGCATACATGGCTGCAAAGTCCTGAACTGCTCCGAAAAATATGCCGCCGATAAGTACCCATAATAGCACGGGTACCCATCCGAATATCGCCGCCTGAATCGGACCGTTTATCGGACCTGCTCCTGCAATTGAAGCGAACTGATGACCGAAAACAACGCTCTTGGGCGCAGGCTCATAGTCCACGCCGTCACGCTGTTCATAAGCGGGAGTTTTTCTTCTGGGGTCTACTCCCCATTTTTTTGCAATCCACCTGCCGTATAAAATATATGCAAGGAGCAAAACGGCAAGAGAGATTATCATAATGGTAATGCCGTTCATAAAAACCTCCATTTTAAAATGCAATTCAGCTTAAATCAATAATGTGCCTCGCCGCATTCGCAAACGGGACTGACACCGAGAAGGCTGTGAATAAAGTTGCCTATTGTCCAGATAAACCTCCAGAACCAATGGTCACTGTGGCATATGTGTGAGCACATTTCTTCGTCATAGATATTTTCTTTACCGCAAAGGTCGCAGATTTCGTCATAGTCATCATCAATATGATAACCTTCATCGAGCGGCAATTCTTCGTGACCGTAAATGAATTCTTCACAATCGTTACAGTAAAGTCCGTCGGTATATCCGTGCTCCGTACAATTCGAATATACGCCCTCAACAAACTCGATGTCATGCTCGCTGTCGTTGTCAGCGGTATGAATTATGCGGTTGAGATTAACAGTGAAAATACCTGCGGTGTAGCAGTTATGTGTATCGAAATAATAAGTTTCGCCTGCTTCAAAGTAGTACACAAGGTCAAAATCTAAGCCGTTGACATCAAAGCTGTCGGCAAGCCATTCGCCGTCTGCATAATAAAGAGAACAATCAGGGTCAGCGTTTTCCGATGCGGATTTAAAGGAATAATATCCGCCTACCTCAGGAGTAAATCTGAACCAGAAAGTTTCATAGGCAGCTTCGTTTTCAAGCGAATATTCATTGCCGATACTTATATCTTTTCCAAGGAAGTTCTCACCGCAGAAACAGTAACCGAGAAAACCGATTTCCGTATGGTCACAGGTCTCACCGCAGATAACGCAGCTGCCTTCCTCAAATTTATGACCGCATTCAATAATAAGCTCAAAGGTTTCTGCACCTTCGGAATATGTAATTATATTGAGATAATACACTTTGCCTGCTTCAAACTCATATTCAAGCCTAAAATCAAAACCTTCTTCTGTATCATCCTGATATTCGCCGAAAAGCTCTTCACCGTTGGCATCAAAAAGGTAAGCTCCGGTGTCAACTCCGTCGGATTCGGTTCTGAAAATATATTTACCTGATTTTTCGGGTACAAACTTAACAAAAACACCGTCAGAGGATTCTGCTGTAATTGTCAATGTATCGCCAAATTCGATTTCATAATCACAGTCGGGGGCATTGAGATTATCATCAATAATTGTGATTCTGCCTTCACCGTCAGGGTTGCCGTATTTTTCGGCAGTTATTTTTCCTTCAAGGGTTTCGACGAAATATTCAATAAGCATTTCGGAATCGCAAGGCAGTCCTTCTTGCTGAAGAACTCTTGCACCGTCAAGCATTGTAAGTCCGTCGCCACCCTGAAGAAGCACATAAGTGCTGCCTGTAAGTGTATAATTCTTGTTAAGAACAATAGGTTCGTCGCCGACGCAGACATTCTGAACACGACGTTCCATAGTTTCATCAACTCCGATAAAATTACCAAGCTGATCGGTAATAACAGGAGTTTTTCTGTATGTGTGGATTTCAAATGACATACCCGAAACCTGGAAAAAGCTGCCGAGTTCTTCGGGGCACTTGCGTGCACCGTGCTCAAGTATGTCAATAATCTGCTGACCCGTAACCTCAAGAACGCACATATTGTTGTTGAATGCATTCACATCCATAAGGCTCTTTCTTGTTACGCTTCCGGCCTCAATCTCTGCACGGATACCGCCGCCATTGGCTATTGCGACATCAGAGCCTGTTACCGCACGGTAAGCATCGGCAACAAAATCTCCTGCATTGGTTTCTCTCTTTCTTACAGCTCTGCTCGAATCGGAATCATAGATAATAAGATTTGCTTCGGATTTGCCTATTTCTTCAAAAAGATATGCTATATCTTCGTTGTAACCGTCAATCTTTTCCTTGACGGCAGTATAAGCCGATTTTGCGTCTGCCGACATCGTTTCAATATCAACATTATCGGGGTTTATAAGTTCAAAACTTTTGTTATCACCGCCGATTGTGAGCACACCGAAGTTTGCAAACTTCGCACCCGTTGATGTAAGGAAAACATCTTCGTTATTTTTATTTTTATATACTGCTTTTTCCGTTATTTCATGGGAATGAGCATCAATAAAACAATCTATACCATCGGTATTCGCAATGATATCGCTCGATTTCCAACCGTCATTTGAACCGATAATTCCCGCATGGCCTACCGCAACAACATAATCCGCACCGTCTTTTATCGCTTCGTCAACGCTTTCCTGAATGCTGTTATAAAGGTCTTCATTTGTCAATCCCCCGGGATAAGAAGGAAATCCGTAAATAAAATTACCGTTTTCATCCTTGAAATATTCGGGAGTTGTTGAAGTGACCGTATCCGGAGTTGAAATTCCTACAAATGCAATCTGATATGCCCCGAAATCTTCAATAGCATAGGGTTTAAGCACAGGTGTATTAGATGTAAGATCATAAAAATTGGAGCAGATATAATCATATTCCGCCTTGTTCTGTGCAAGGTCAAGGAATACCTCCATGCCGTAGTCAAATTCATGGTTACCGGGAACGGCGTAGTCATAGCCAACAGCGTTCATAATATCAACTATAGCTTCGCCTTCGGTTGTTGAACCGATAACCTCGCCCTGAATTGCATCGCCCGCATCAACAGTAATAACCGTATTGCCTTCCGCTTCAAGCTGAGCCTTATATGCGGCAAGCACAGCATAATCATCAATTGCACAGTGAACATCGTTTGTGTAAAGAATAACTGTATTCTGCTCTGCAGCAAACGCCGAAATCGGCGCCATTGACAAAAGCATCGCAACAGCAATAAAAATGCTTATGAGTTTATTTGTTTTTTTCATATGGATTCCTCCTTATATCTGAATATAAATTTTTACGAAATTAAAATGCATTTTCTTTTTCAACATATTCTTTAAACTCGTTGAAAATGCGTTTGCCGATTGAACGGTAATCCATTGCAAGAACTTTTTCAATTTTTATTCTGCGGATTTCTTCGGGTACATTGTAAATTGACATAATAGTATTCAACGCTCCCGAAATGCGTGTTTCAAGCGGTACGGTTTTATCAATAGCATTAAGAGTTGCGTGTTCAATGCCTGCAACAAGAATTTCCGCTTCTCTGAACTGCTCGTCTGTCCAATCGGGACAGTATTGAGCAAAAACCTCTTTTGCACGGGCGGTGTCATTGTTGTGGATAATTTCAAGGCATTTCGGACTCTGATAAGTCGAAATAAAAAAGTCTTTTGCAACCTCGCTTTCTTCGCAAGCCGCCGCCATTGTCATAAGCTCAAAACAAAGAGCAAGCAATGAACTGATTCCGTCATCCGCTTCTTCCTTAATCATCTTCCACTGATATTTACACAGTAAATCAGTGAGCACCGCAAGAATGTCATCTTTTGAGTGAAAATAAAACGTGTAGTTGCCCTTGCTTATTCCAAGTTCATCGCAAACCATTTTTACGCTTGATGCCGAATATCCGTAATCAAGAAACATTCGGGTTGAAACTCGGATTATTTTATCTTTTGTTGATTCTTTTTTAGCCATAGTACTTCCTCCAAAAGCAATATTCGCACTCGTACTATACATAATTTAGCACGAGTGCGAATAAATGTCAATATATTTTTTAAAAAAAATAAATACTCTATCTTTTGATTTACTTCGTCACAAAAGACGAACCGTTTTTGGCTATATTCCGGATGAATTCCGCTATTTCTTCCGGTGGCTCCTGCATACCGTTTCTGACCCAGCATTCAAGTGCAGCGGCGCTGCCCATAATCGTATAAGCCGAAACCATCTGCTTGTAGTTATCTGAGAGATGGTTACCCTCAGATTTCATTTTGTTCATATTAAATCTGTTTGTCATAACAAAAACACGGTTCATTATTTTTGAACTCAGGTGTTTTGAAAAAATAATGTTTGAAAGTGTTTGATTCGCTTTGAGCATACGACAAACAACCGTAATAGCTTCAACTGTCGTTTTGCTTTCGTTGAGCGATTCGTCAACGGAGTCTATCAGCCTGTTTTCAATGCTTTCATAAAGCTGAGAAACGCTTGAATAATGGGAATAAAACGTGTTTCTGTTTACTGTGGCTTTTCTGCAAAGTTCCGTTGGGGTTATCTTTTCAACAACTTTTTCTTTCATAAGTTCAAAAAGTGCGTCTTCAAGCATTTTTTGGGTTCTTTTGATTCTTATATCCATTTAACGAACACTTCCCTTCGCTTCTGTTCGATAACAAACAGTTACTTATCGAACAGTCTGTTGATTATCTTCTATTTAAATAGTATAATTTAATAAAAGAAAATTGTCAACGGAGGCGGAAGGTTTGAAAGTTTTATCTTCAAAATTATTTGAGTCTCGTATTCAAAGCTACAACACAACACCAAAAGAAAAGTTTCTCGGTTATCTTATCGGTCCAGCAGGAGCACTTCTTGTAAATGCACTTCTTGCCCAGGGATTTCTCAACGTTTTCTACACCGATGAACTCGGAATGAGCGGAGTATGGGGCGGAATGTTTCTTGTCATATTCCCTGTTCTCTCAAAGATTCTTGATGCAATAACAAACCTTGTTATGGGTGCGATTATTGACAGAACAAAAACCGTTCAGGGCAAAGCCAGACCTTGGCTTCTGCTGTCGGTTCCTCTAGTTGTAATATGCGGAATACTGCTTTACTTTGTTCCGACACACGCATCAACAACTGTAAAGGCAATTTACATAATCTTCACATACAATCTTTACTACTGCTTTGCATTTACGATGTACAACATCACGCACATGATGATGGTGCCACTTTCAACAAGAAACGATATGCAGAGAAGTCAGCTTGCGGTGTTCAATAATGTTGCAAATATTGCAATCACCGGAATACTTGTGGCTCTTTTGTTCCCGATGCTTGTTCTTCCGAAAATTAAGGGAGATATTGATGCGTGGGTAACCTTTATGACAGTTGCGGCAATAATTATGCTGCCTGTTATGCTTTTTGAATACTACTTTACAAAGGAAAGAGTTACTCTTGAAAATCCTGAAAAAGCAGAGGAAGATAACCACGCTTTCAAAGAAAAAATCAAAGCGTGTATGTCAAACAAAAACTGGTGGATTCTTGTTGCATTCTGGCTTTTCTATTGGGTTGGACAGCTTACCCGTTCAAACGCAATAACCTACTATGCCAACTGGGTACTCGGCAGCACCTATGCAGACGGTATAACACAGACTCTGCTCAATGTTATCGGCGGTCTGCCAATGGGTATCGGCATATTCCTTGTCTGGCCTCTCTCGAAGAAATTCGGTAAAAAGACCGTTACTGCAACCGGATTCATTCTCTGCGTGGTCGGTGATATTATTACCTTTGTTGCACCCGATAATCTCGTAGTTGTGCTTATCGGTCAGTTTATAATGAATATGGGTATTGTGCCTGCGGCTTATGTATTCCCTGCACTTATGGCAGGTGTGTTTGATGAAATCGAGTACAAGCACGGCTTCCGCTGTGACGGTGTTGCAACAAGTGTTATCAACTCGATGAATACAATTGCCGTAGGACTGAGCATCGGTATTTTCAATCTACTTATCAGAGGATATAATCAACCTGAATTTGATGCATCAGGCAACTGTATCACAACACAGCCGGACAGTGTTTTGTCTGCTATCGTGTGGGCTTTTGTAGGCATAAACATCTTTATACATCTCGGTCTTGCAATACTTCTTCGTTTCCTTGATGTTGAACTGAAATTGCCCTTTATACAGAAAGCAATCCGTCAGAGACAGATTGATCAATGCAAGGCAAACGGTGAAGAGTGGGTTGAGCCTTCAGAAAAAGCAAAACTCATTCAGGATGAGCTTGATAAAAAAGCCATTGAATCTTTTAAAGCAGAATTAAAAGAAAAGTGCAGTAAAAATGCTAAGCTCAATTACGAAGCAGAGTTCGAAAAATATATGAAGAAGTTTAATGCGCAGAAAGAAAAAGCAAGAATAAAGTCCGAAAAAGAGTTGCGCGACGAAGCAGACTATACACTCAAAATGGAAGAACAGGCAAAGAAAAAGGGAGTGAAAATATGAACCTAAAACCTGATATTATCGTTATAAACCCCGACCAGATGAGGTCAGATTCTTTGCATCATCTCGGAAACCTTGCTTCTCATACACCTAACCTTGATTCATTGGCAGATGAAGGCGTCAGCTTCAGCAATGCTTTCTGTCAGAATCCCGTATGTGTCCCCTCAAGATGCTCGTTTATGACAGGCAAATATCCTCACACTAACGGGCACAGAACAATGAGTTATCTTCTTCGTCAGGATGAGGATAATCTTTACCGTATTCTAAAAAATAACGGCTACTTTGTATGGACAAGCGGCAGAGGCGACTGCCTTGCAGGTCAGGACACAAAATGGCTGAAAGAATGCACAAATGAAATATATAACAAATGCGGTAAGAATGCAAAAGATGAAGGCAGAGGCGAAAAAGGCGAAAAAAGATACCTGAGCTTTTATAGAGGCGAAATCACTAACACTCAGGATGACGGCATCTGCCACGATAATGACTATGTATGGACAAAGGGCTGCGAGAAATTAATCAGAAAGGCAAAAGCAGATGAACCTATTTTTGCGTTTCTCGGTCTAAACAATCCGCATCCGCCGTATCATGCAGAAAAAAAATATCTTGACCTTATTGACGAAAGCCGTATCGCACCACCCAAAGCACCGTCGCAACCCGAAGATAAGAAACCATCAATGCAATATGAACTCTGCGAAGCTCTCGGCATCGGTGATTGGGATGATGAAAATAAGCTTGCTTTAAGAAAAACTTACCTTGCTCAATGTGCAAGGGTTGATGACTTCACGGGAAGAATCATTCAGGCTTTGAAAGATACGGGTAGATATGACAATGCGGCAATATTCTTCTTTGCCGATCACGGAGATTTTACGGCAGACTACGGAATCCCCGAAAAGGCACAAAATCTTTTTGACGACTGCCTCGTGAAAGTACCTCTTATTGTAAAACTGCCGAAATCGATGCAGAGTGACAGCGGAATTAATTCTAATCCCGTTGAGCTAATAGACTTTTTTGCGACTGTTCTTGACATAACGGAAACAGAAGCTGGTCACACACATTTCGGACGCTCTCTCAAAAGTACAATTGCCGACAAAAATGTTGCTGTCCGTGATTTTGTATGCTCTGAAGGCGGTAGACTTCAAGGTGAAGAACATTGCACAGAAGAGGTTGAAAACTATTTCGGTGTTGTTGCGGACGAATATGCACCGAGAATAGGTATTCAGCAAAAGAATGACGGTCAGCACACAAAAGCGGTTATGATTCGCTCGAAGGATTACAAATATATTATGCGCCTTTATGAAACAGATGAATTCTACGATTTGTCAAAAGGTGAAGAAAGAAACGAGATTGATAATTCCGAATATGCGGAAATCATCAATGAAATGCGCTCAGAATTGCTCAGATGGTTCCTTGAAACCTGCGATAGTGTGCCAAAGGATAAGGACGCCCGCTTCCCAGATGACTTCTATCTCGGAACGGTCAATGCTATGGCAGGATTCAGAGTGTCACCGCTTATCAAAGGTGTTATGAAACTGACACGCAACGATTTTTCATCACTTATTAATAAAGCAATAAAGCTTTTTAAAATTGACACAAACGGGTTTTATAACAAGAAAAATTAATTAAGGAACCGCTTCATTATGCATAAAGCTCTATGAAGCGGTTTGTTGTATAAATTAAAAAGTGTTTAAATGTTAATTTATAAGAATATTCATAAGAAGTAACCATTTGAGATTATCATATAACCCACACCCATCTTTTATGTATTCTCTAATTACTCTCGAAATATATGCTTTTGATACGAGGTTTGAATTAAAATGAATAATCCGTTTAATTTCTTAATTTTCAACGAAATAGTTATTCATTTTATACACCATCACAATTATTTTTCTAAAACTTTAAATTGAGAATATTTTCGCATAATAGTCAACAAGTTTGCTATTGATAAATAATAAATATATTAGTATTTATTCACCGTACAGAACTTCTTCTTCCCTCTTACAATCTCATTTATAAGCCACAATACAAAGACCAAAACTTCAGCCCATACGTATTGACAGACTGAAGTTTTTATATTTACAGTTTATTAAAATATCATTGCATTCATAATTCTGCCGAAAAGCTGCGACGCAAATTTGGACAGTTGAAAAGACAGCTTATAAAACACAACCTGAACGGTATCAGTTGCTACTATATTACCTTCCGAATCCAAAATTTCAACAGTTATATTTGCGGACTTTGCACCGAACAATCCACTGCAGGTTATCCTGCCGTTTGAATCAACCTTAACCTTTGGATTATCAGACCGCCAATGCACTGTGCTTTCCCCTATGTTATTGGTAACACATTCAAGATTAACGAAAGCCTTTGTGTAAAGCTGAAAAATGCCAATCTTTTTGTTGACCCGTTCTACGGAAACTGATTCAAACAAAATGTCTGCCGAGCACTCGGAATCGGTAACAGTTATTTCAAATTCCGCTGTTTTTGTAACACCGGAAAAAGTATAATAAACCGTAACTTTTTTAACGCCTAAAGATGACATATCAGTCATACTGACATTGTAATCGTCAATCTGCTTAACAGAGGAATCGCTGTAATAAGCCACAACACTAAGACCGGACAGGTCAAGCGAATCGCCTATATTATATTCAGTTATAGCAGGCAATGATTTAATTTCTATAGACGTTACTACCGGCTCAACCTCAATAACCGCAAATTCGCTGAAATGGTCGGTTTCAAAGGTTATATAGTTGCCGTCAATTGTGCTGGTAAAACGCACTAAAGGATTTACTATATCGTCCGTAACATGATATACCTTGCATTTTGCAGGATCAACACCGTCCGCCAACTTAATTTTTACGCTAACCGTTCCGTCGGGCTGAACGGTACTATTCTGATAAATTAAGTTAATATCGTAAAAATGCAAGCTTCGTATTGAACCGCCTACGGCAAAATTAGTCCCCTCATAGTTTGAGGGATCAACCGTTTCAACAGACAACGATGTATCGGGTTTTATTTCTTTTGTTGTAGCAGAAACTATAACACCGCATACATCATGCCTTAAAACAACGGCGGCGTATTCCAATCTGCCAATCGCAAGCATTATTGCCTGTGCATACCCGTCAACAATATTCTGCTGCGTAATATCAAGTCCGTATATTACAGCCTTCACAGCATTATCAAGCAAGGTAAGTGTGTAATCTGAGTAATAACGCCTGTCAATTGAAGAAGCAGTACGTACTGCTTCTTCAACCGAAGAATAATCCGCAGGCAGATACTCAAGAGAAGCAAGTGCTTTTTCTATTGCCTGTGCCCAAGCGTCAACCTGACTTTGCTCTGCTTTGGTCGGGTCGCCATTAACCGCAGCAAGTGCAGCATCAAGCCTTGCGAGGCTTTCGGCGGTATAAAGACTGCGATCGACTGAAGCTGATTTTTTAATTGCTTTATCAAGCTCTGTACAGTCAGCCGCACCGACACTAAGCCCGTCAAGAGCAGCCGATATTGCTTTATACCATTCATCAACCTGCTGTTGAGTCAAATTCTCTTTATCCAAATCAACAGCATTAACAGCCGCATCAAGCTCGGCAAGACTTTTTTCAGAATAGTTCGGACGATAAACCCCTTCTGCCTTAAAAATAAGCTCCTCCAGCATCCTCGTAAAGGGTTCGTCTTCAAAAAGTATATACTGTATGCCGTATTCTTCAGCATATTGCTGTGCCGTTGAACCCTCATAGCAATGAATAACAACCTTATCGGTATGGTATACGCTCTGACGAGCAAAGGTTGCATCCTTTGTGAGGAAATATATATCCTTAAGCGAGCTTACAGAAAAAGCCATTTTTTCTATCGTCTTGATGTTTTCGGGAATAACCAATTCCTTGTAATTAAGGCTTGACCCACGCAGCATATTTGAATTAATTACCGACAAGCCTGAGCCTAAATTAATATTATATAGATTATAGCTGCCCGAAAAAATATACTCACCTGCCGTTTCAAGGTCATCGTTTAGAGTAATTTTTTTCAGATTTGTGCCTGAAAAAGCAGCGTAAGCTATATGCTTTGTACCTGCAGGTACGGTATATTCGGTCATTGAGCTGTCACCCGGAAAGAAGTGCAAAACGGATTTATCCTTACTGAAAACTATACCGCTGTTGTTTGACCAATAGTTTGGATTATCGGGAGAAACATCAATACTGCGTGCGTTTTCCATATCGGTAAACGCACCGTCACAGCTTAGAACGTTAGCAGGAATTAATATGTACCTTATATCCGTTGCCGAAAAAGCGTCACTGCCGATTTTAACAACGCTTTCAGGAATATCAAATTCTCTGAGGCTTGTATAATTAAAAGCGCTGCTGTGAATAACCCTCAATGAAGAATCTTCTTCAAAAACAACCTCTGTAAGCTCCTGACAGCTGTTAAAAGCACTTTTTCCAATCTCCTCAAGAGAAGCAGGTATAACTATACTTTCCAAATAATCATCACTATAGAAAGCGTAATCAGCTATAGCTTTAGTATCCTCACGCAACACACAGTTCACATCGGGAATATCACCCTTGTAACCAAGCAGAACCTTACCGGCATAAACCCAACCGTCAGGCTGCGACTCATACCAACCGGTTTTATAAACTGCGTGCTCACCAAGATATTTCAGGCTGTCGGGAAATGATATATTGATAAGATTTGTTTCATAACTCAATGCACGGCAGCCGATAGCGGTAGTACCGTCCCGTATTTCAAGTGAAGTCACATCATCAGGCAAATCACCCTTGATGTCAAACAAAAAAGAACCGAAATAAATAAGCGAACCGTCAGGTTGATTCAAATACCACGGACTTTCGTCAGCGAATTGATAATAGACATACCGCAGCTCTGTTTTCTCGGGGAAAATAATATTTTCAAGCGAAAACATTTCAGCGTGAGTATGTATTTCTTCGATAGTTGACGGAAGTGTTAATGTCTGAACATTATAAAGCTTGTCAAGCGTACCCTCCATAAGGTAGGTTATGCCCTCGCCTACTGTAACACTTGTTATGTAGCTGTAATACTTGTCCCAAGGTGCGCTGCCGACTGCATAATCGTAAGTTTTGCCTGTCCCCTCAAGTGTCAGCACACCGGACTGTGTATCAACATACCAGGTAATATTGTCGCCGCATTTGTTATCCGCAGCTGAAGAAACAAAGGCAAAATCGGGTTCAGAAAAAATTATCTGACCCGAAAGTATTACAGCTGCAAGAAGCAGAAAAATTAATTTTTTCAAAATATAACACCTCGCAATCGGTTATTAAAAATATATCATATTAATTGGAATATTACAATATTTTTATACCGAAATCGAGTAAATCAAGACTTATTAAGCTGCCATTTTAATTTAAAAAATCTTACTTTTACACTTGATTTTGCTACGACGTTACCCTGTGCATCATAAGCCGTAAGCGTTATCGTTGAAGATCGTGCAAAATTTCCTGTATTGGTAATCTTGCCATTTTGGTCAATTTTTACTTTTTTATTTGAAGATGACCACTTAAAGCTAACAGCTTTTTCGCAATTTTGAACTTTATAGCCTAAATTCATAGTAGCAGACGAATATTTTTTTAACAGGTTAACCTTAAAATCAAAAGAATCACTAAAGCTGTATATTTTCAAATTAGGTTGAGAAGCACTGACATTAATTTTAATGCTGTCGCTCAGCTTTCCGTCAAGTGACTGACCAATTATAGTTGCACTTCCGCTGCCCACTGCAATTATAGTGCCGTCGCTTTCAACCTTTGCTACAGCAGGATTAGTTGAAAACAACATAGCATCAATGTCCTCACCGCCCGATCTGCAAACACCGGACACAGAAGTTTTTTCACCTATATGTAACTGAGTTTTAAATGCATTCAGACGAATGTATGAAAGAGAAATCATATAAAACTGAGGATCAAATACGACTGAAACATCTTCCCAGTTTTCATTGTATGAATCTTCCTGACGCACTTCAAAAGCAACAGGAATTTCATCAGGTATTTCATCACCGGTAAGCTCAAACACTATTGAAAAGATTTCACCGTCATCAAGCATATTTTCGCTGTGATTCCATACTACATTTATCATTCCTGCAGACTCTTCACCATCAGAAATTACCGATACACTGTAATCGAAATTACCTTTATTAAGAGATTTTGTCTTTACCACATCAACAACTTTTACGAGGGAATTATCAAAATATATGTTCATTCCAAAGCCCATTATGCCGTTGTTATTGATTAACTTTACTGGAACTTCAATTTGCTTTTCTTTAAGAACAACCTCATCAACCGTATATGCATAACAGTATTCATTCTCAAACGGATTTACAATTTCAACCATACCGTTTTTACAGACAACATCTTTTTCAAAAGTTTCAATAAAACTGATTTTTTCACACGAAATTGTAATATCCTGCACACCCGCATCATAGCCCTGTATGTCAAAATTCAAATAATAAATCGGTCCTTCTTCACTGATTACACCAGAATACGAAAAAGAAATATAATTCGAAGCATAGTCTGTAATGTGTGTGCCGTTTGCGGAATCCGTTGAATCAGTCACCTCAACCTTAGTTAAATCCAATACTGATTTATCAAAACCAATTTTAAGCGTAAAATCCATTGCCCCAAGAGCATTTTCAGCGTTAATTGCTACTCTCACTTTATCGCCGCAATATCCTGTAACTGATTCGACAGAAAAAACAGCAGGGCTTTCTACATCACTTTTAATAATATTCGTAGTGGAGCTTATACACTCAAATATAACATCTTCCCAATCTTCATTAAATGTATCGCTCTGTAAATATGAAATTTTAAAATCATAGTTGCCTTGCGCAGATTCGCTTATGCTGAACTCTATAAAGAACAAGATACCATCGCCACATATATTTTCAGAAGCAGTAAAAACAGTCTTTACTATATTTTTCTTACCAGTTCCTATGTTGTCATTAAGTGTTCCGGCTGAAAGTATATCAAAAGCAATGGTTTGAATGGGCGTAAAAATATCAGAATCATATTCAACAACAACAGAAAAGCCCATTATTCCCGGATTATTGGATATGCAAACCGGTACAACTATTGTTTCGCCTGCAACAGCTGCACACTGTTCAATATAAAAAGTGGGGGTTGCTTTTGCACTGGCAATAACTGTAGCCGTAAAAACAATAACCACAGATAAAATCAATGCAATTATTTTCTTAAACTTGTTTAACAATTACATCACAACCTAATCTAAATCCATATCCGACGGGCAAAAGCCCGTCGGATACTTTGATTTTACAGTTTTTCTTTGCCTACAAGATATCTTGATACCATTGAAGCATCACGGTTATTTACATAGCCGTCGCCATTAACATCAATAGCAAGCATCTGATAAAGTTCTGCTTTTTCCTTATCAACAAGATAACGAGTTATCATTGAAGCATCACGATTGTTTATATAACCGTCTCCGTTATAATCGCCTGTGATAACAACAGTTATTGAGTCAACAACGCTTTCACCATCCATAAGTATAACCCTGCTGCCTGTACCTATCGGTGCGTTATCAGAAACAGCATTACCGTTAATGTCAACAACAGCAATATCAGTATTGATGAACTGAGCTTTTATTTCACCGGCTGTTGCCGCAATATGTGTGTCAAGAATTTCATCAGTAATTATCGGAATATTCCTCAAATAACCGGAATCATCGACTGTAAGGCTTGTTGAAAGTGAAAGTGAAAGCTCGCTGTCTGTACTACCTGTTACTGTTACAAAGCAGCAAGCAGTTGTTCCGTCGAATGCTGTTGCTGTAATAGTAGCTATACCTAAAGAAACAGCAAGAACAACACCCTCATCGTTAACTTCTGCTACTGAATAATCACTTGAAGACCAAGTAACAGCTTTGTCTTCAAGAGTAATGGGTGTAACCGTAGCATTGAGATAAAATGCCGAACCCACGGTGGTGGTAAACTTACTTCTGTTAAGCTTTACCTGAGTTATTTCAGATTCAGCCTTAATAACCGCTGTAACAGTAACATCTCTTTCAACTCGCAGATATTCATCGGTATCCCAGCCTATAAGAACATATCCGTCTTCAATTTTAACATCAGGAGCTGTTGCAGCACTGCCGTGCTCGACAGTCTGTGTGTCAAGAACATTACCTTTATCATCACAGAATTTTACAGTATAAGACTTAAGCGAATTTTTTGCATAAAGCTTAACATTTCCAGTTAAAACATCATTTTCAACATCCCACTTTTCAGTAAACTCAGCATCCTTGTAGAATCCGTCAAAGATAAAGCCTTCCATTGTGAAAAGTGTTGTATCAACATCAAGCGTTTTACCCACAATACCAAGCTGAGTTGAAGAATAAAAATCGGAAACAATTTCTACAAGGCACATATCCGGTGCTGTGTAGCAATAAACAGTATCAGTCTGAATTTCTCGTGCTTCATCAGCAGCGGGTGCTTCAACAGTCCACGCTGTCCATTTTGTCAGGGTATAATTTTTAACCTTGTAGCTGTACATCATATAACCAGGGTCAACCATTACAGTAACAGGCTTTTGGTTATACCATTCCTCACCGTTATACAAATAATATGCTGTTGTTGTTCCGCTAACAAAGCCGCTTACCGTAAGACGAACAGGAGAGGTGTATGTTTCCCACTCACCTTCTGCACCATCAACCTCGGTAGCGCTAAAGATATATTTGCCCGAAGCATCATCGTAATACTTATAATGAGTATATTGATAATGTGTTTCTTCAACCTGAGGCGGTTTCTGTTCAATAATTTCATATTCGACATCTTCAAGCACAGGCTTTTCAAGCACCCACTCGCTTTGATTGCCGTATTCATAGCCCTCATTACTCCATCCGCTTGCTTCAAGAGCAGCAATTTCGGAAGTTGACGAAGTAACAATCACATCCTTGTAACGGTAGCCTGTATCCTGTTGTACAGAATAATCAGCCATATTTCCAAGCACATAATCCGGCACATCGTTCAACTGCATCCAGTCGCTCGTGCCTTCGCCGCTGTTAATTGCATAAACTCGAGTTACAACATCACTGTCATTCATTTCAAACGTGCTTGCTACAAACTTTATTTCCATGCTTCTATCAAGCACAATCGGCTCTTCATAAAGCTTTGCGGTCAAAGAATCAAGAGGATTTGTGCCATCAGTTGTGTAGTGAATAACAGACGACTCTGTAGGACAGCTGAGCTCAAGTGTCTGATTTTCTTTATATACACCTGAATCAAGTGAAGCTGTGGGACTTTCCGTAGTTTCAGTGAAAATGTATACCGGGTACACATCCATATCACCGGTTACTGCGCTGACTGTGCTGTTATCATTTGCGGATTTCCAACCAAGGAAAATATACTTTGATTTCTCAATTTCATCAGGAAGGTCAACAAAACTTCCATGTTCAACCGTCTGTGTACCGATAACATTCATATCAAAGTCATAGATGTTGACTTCATATATTTCAGCATCATAATCTGCCGTAACAATCATATCTTCTGTTACAACTGTTTCGCCCTCTGTCACACCACTCCAGCCGACAAAATTGTAACCTTCAACCGTTGTTGCTTCAGGCGGAGTAAGGAACTCGCCATGCTCAAAGGTTTTTGTTACAATACTTTTAGCTGTCCAATCAACAAAAATGACATCATAAGTTTTTATAACATAGCGTGCTTCGATTTCAACATCTGCGTTAATGTTTGTAAGTGTTGAACTCCAGCCTACGAAATCGTATCCTTCTCTTTCGGGGCTATTTTCGGGATACGCTGCTGTTTTGCCCTGTTCAACAGTCTGTGTGTCGATAATAGTACCGTCCCAATCACGGAATGTTACGGTATATTCGGGCTTTGGCGCTTCAATTGTCTTTATAATTATTGTGTTTGTATTGCCTTCAATACCTAAAGATACAGTATAATCTCCTGTTACAGCAGAAAGTTCTTCTCGAGGCTTGAAACTAAAGCTGATATCGCCGTCTGCAGGTATTTCAAACTGCTTAACATGTTCACATGTCCAGTCTGAAGCCTCATTATACTTGTGAACGAATACAGTTGCCTGCTTACCGCCAAGTGATGAATCAACAGTGTAATCAACATTAATCAGTGAACCACTGTTGTCTTCAATACCCGCATCGCCAAACTCGTTGCGGAATCTGTACTGAGTTTTGCTTTCAACCTGACGGTTATCTGTCGCCTCAACAGCAGAAGCGCTCCAATCAGACCAGTCAAGCCATCTGTAGAAATAGTATGTGTAAATTTTAGTTCTGTCGGCGTATCTGTACTCTGTATGAGTTACGGCAGGAATCCACGTTGATTCACCGAAAAACCAACCGTTTCTTGCTGCTCGGAAACCGCCGTTGTATAACGCCTCACCATACAAACCGTTTGCAGAATCTTTTAAACTCAACGCATAGTTTAAATAGATTTCCTGATAATTATAACAAACGCCTGCCCAGCCATATGTACCAAAAGTATAACTGCCTAAATTACCATTAGTACTGTTTATGTATCTCCAATAACGATACTGTGTATAACCGGCTTGATCGGTTACGGTTTTGGTTTCAACCTTTCTGTAATCACTTGATGTAACTTTTGTTTTAGACCAACTGCTCCAATTACCGTAACTGCTCCATTTCCATGTAGGTGTATCGTTGGTTCGAGACCAACCGGAAAGTGAGGAGGTATTTGCTGTAGTAAATTCCTTATCCCTGTATCTATAAACAGTGCGTGTTTCCAAATCGGTATATGTACCCTCTTCAGGTGCTTCATCAGACCAGTCGCTCCACTCGAGTGCCTGATCAACCTCAATGCTTACTGATTTTGAAATCGGAACACCTGAGGAAAAGCTGTCAACAATTATAAGTTCAACAGTTGATGCAGAATACTCGCACGGAATAAACACTTCCATACCCGTTTTTTCACCGCTGGCAGGAATACTGAATGCCGCCGATTCGGTGGTATCAACAAGCTTGCCTTCCGCAGTTTTGAGAGAAACTATTGCGCGTCCTCTTGTTGTTGAATCGGGATAATTAGTCAAATCAAAGTAAACATAATATCCGTCTTCCTGACGTTTGGCTGTAGTTATTTCGGCAACAATCGGAAGCTCGTCATTACCCCATGCATAAATGCCCCTGATTGTAGCGTCTTCTTTAACGGATAAATATTTTTCGCTGTCCCAACCGAAGAACTCGTAACCTGTAGGCGTTGCAGGGCTTGACGGTGCAACAGCATCTTTCATATATTCAACCGTCTGTGTAGAAACAACATTTCCTTCATAATCAAGGAATTTAATTTTATATTTATTGATTTTATATGTTGCTGTAATTACGGTATCTTCAGTAATTTTGTTTAATGACTTATCCCATCCTGCAAAGGTGTAACCCTCACGTTCAGGAATATCGGGAGCTATTGCATTGCTGCCGAATTCAACATATCTGGGGCTATCGATAACCGTACCGTCCCAATCGACAAAGGTTACCTTGCTCGGCACACGGGTTTGGGAAGTAACAGTGTTTGAAAAATTACTTTCATATTTAGAATTGTAAGCCTTAACGGAAAAATTATATGTACCGTGATAAACAGCATCCATTACATAAGAAGTTTTATTCCCTATGTTTTCAATCAACTCACCGTCAAGATAAACCTTGTATCCGGTAGCGTTTGAAACAGCGTTCCACTTATATGTGATCTTGCTGTTCAACGGAATATTACCCGTCTTGTCGGCAGATATTGAAGGGGCAGCAGGTTTTGTAACTATTTCTGCTGTACTTGCAGGTGCATTTTCAGTACCTCCTGTTATTCTTCTCAGAGCAGAAGCATGAGCACTGTTATTGGTATACGCACGATAATATACAGAACGATAAGTATCGTTAATCCACATAGGGGAAATCGTATAATTAGAATACTGTTTCAATGTTTGTTCATTTTTTGCACCGGGATAATTGAAGCCATAGTGGAAGCCGTCATTTCCATTATAAAGCTTTGTTGTTATAGAAAAATGCAAATGTATTGCACTGGTTCCAGTGTTTCCTACTTCACCAATTTTCTGACCTCTTGATACTCTGTCACCGGTTTTTACGGAAATGTTCTGCATATGCGCACTTATAGTATACCATTCTGAATACGCATGGCTATTATCATACAATTTTAATGTTCGTGTATGTCTGATATAAACTGAGCCATCTGTACCTCTGACACGTACAACGACACCGTCATCTATTGCACGAACCGCTGTTCCTCGTGTTGCACCGGTTCCGCTTATATCAACAGCACGATAATCTGTACCATAATGACCACCCGTAAAATCTTCTCGTCCTTGTGAATAATACCACGATTCGCCGCCGTATGTAATTACATAAAGATTAGATGTATTAGCAACTGGAAAGACAGGATCAGCAAGATCCGCCGCTTCTGCTTCAATACTGAACAGCGAGGATATACCTGTGAATGCTTCACCGGGCGCTGAGCCAAAGAGCATAAATGCCACAAGCACCGCTGCAAATATACGCTTAAATATTGTTTTCATTGGTTTTACCTCCGTATTTTTTTCGTTTATATAAAACGGTAGCAACAATTATAATCACAACCGCCGTAGTAGACGCAAATATAATCATCTTTACCGTATTGACATTTTGCTTTGCTTCAGGAAGCTTTATTCCCTGTGTTGCCGCTTCGCTGTTTTCTTCCTGCAGCTGCTTTATTGCTTCAGCGGCCTCATAGTCAGACAGCTTATCGTAAACCGCATCCACATCCCCTGCTATCAACTTAAGTTCATTTCCTACAAGCTTTGCAAACTCTCCTTTTTCATCAGGCTCAAGTTCTTCAATTGTTTCTTTACCGAAACGATCAAGAGCACTGTTAATTGCAGAATCAATTTTATCACTGTCAACTGCCGACAAAATTTCATTCACATATTCCTGCTTCACAGAATCACGGTATGCACTATTCAACGACTCAAAATCACTGAAAGCATTCTTACTTCCGCTTAGCTGAAATATTATTTCGTTCGTGCGGTCAACAAGCTGTGTTTTTTCACTATCGTTCATACCATTAGTATTATTTTTTTCTAATTCTCCAAGCGCAATTTCTACAGCTGATTTTATATCTTCAGTGTCAACGCCTGCATCCTCTTTATATCCTTCAGAAGATTTTTCAGATAACGGCTCAGAAACAATATTTACTTCAATTTCTTTTAAATCGAGCGTTACATCCTCCCAAGCCTCATTGAAGGTATCGGGCTGACTGCAGCTAAGCTTTATAACAGTTTTGGCGGCTTTTGTTTCATTAATTTTAAAGCTGAGCAAAAAAAGCGTTCCGTCAACCAAAACATTCTCGGTATTGCTCCACAAAACATCAAAGCTTCCTTCGTCGCTCACACCTATACTGTCGTTAAGCAAACCCTGGTTGGTTATTTTACCTCTATGAACCAAAGGGGAACTCAAAACCGAAGCGTCATATTTTACATTAATTTTAAATCCCATTATTCCGCTGTTGCCGTAAATTTCAACAGGAATAATAATGTTTTCACCTGATTTAGCAGTAATTGTATCTGCCGAAACTTTAACAGCACAAACATTCATTGCTAATATCAAACACCAAAAAAAGCAAAAAAGCAGCAAAACTATAATTCTATGTTTTTTTATCTCGACCACCACCTTATTCGAATATCGAAATTACATAAGAAACGGGAATTACAAAAATACCTACCAAAATATTTAACGGGAAAGCAAGAGAGTTTACCCAATTTCTCATACGAACAGAAAGCTTAGAAACATCTGAACCGGGCTGCTCAGAAGGATTGTTTTCCGGAGATGTTGTGCTTTCAGTATCATCGTCAGGTGAAGTAGTATCGGTTACACAAGTAGATTGCTCATTTACAACGTTTATGTAAAAATCCGTACACGAAAGTTCAACATCCTTCCAACCTTCACGGAAGGTATCAGGCTGTGAATAGCTCAACACTATCCTATTCTGTCTGTCAGCAGCATTTTCAGCTACCTTGAATGTTACACTGAACAAACAACAGTCCTCAGTAATATCTCCTGTTCCGGTATACAGTACCTTAAAACTGTTATCAGAAGATGTAGAAATACTGTCATTAAATATGCCGGACAAAGCACTTCCCTTTTCAACCGAAACCGGCATAAGCTCTTCCTGCGGGTACGTAATGGTAATGCTAAAACCCATAAATCCGGTATTATGTTCAATATATATAGGCACAGTAACATAATCGCCTGGAGCAGTATTTATGTTTTCGGCAGAAACACGGTTTTCGCTGCTCTGTGCAGCGGCACAGCAAACAGACAGGAATAAAAAGGTAACAGTTAAAATGATTGATAATGTTTTTTTCATGTTTTCGTATCTCCGTTCTTTAAAAAAATTAACTTAATGCTTAATCTAATATGTTAGACACCGCTTTTTCTGAAAAGGTTCACATTTTCACTGAAATTTTTTCAAAATATATTTTTGTTTAATTATTGTTAGATTTGAACGATTATGTTATATTGTATTAGCCGGAGTGATACCGTAAAAGCGAAGTAAAAAAGCCGACATGTATTTTTAAACAAAATAAAAAATGCGCCAGCCGAAGCTGACGCACGAAAAATGCATTAGCTCGAATGTCGCCAAACAAACTTCAACATACTATTACAGATATGAAGAAAACGAGCATGCATTTTTTCCGAATTTTAAAAATACATACCTACAATAGTATATTAAGTTTGTTTGGCATTATTACTTTACCACAGTTTTTGCAAGTTATCAATAGCGGATGTCAATTTTTTCGCTAACTTCGGCACCTGTTTTTCACTCTTTAATTCCCAATTGAAATTTCTCGGAGCATAAAATGAAAGAAACCAAAAACTACGCAGAGCTTGTAATGCAAGCGGTAAACGGAGACAACGCTGCATTTGAAGAGCTATACCGTGCAACCGCCAAAATCGCCTACCGCACGGCAAATCTAATACTTTCAAATCCAAGTGATGCAGATGATGTTCTTCAAAACGCTTACATCAAAGCAGCAGAAAAGCTCTCGGAGCTAAAAAAACCCGAGAGCTTTGAAAGTTGGTTAAAATCAATTGTAGAAAACGAATGTAAGAACTATATAAGAAAAGAAAAACGACTTATCGCACCAATCGTTTTACTGAACAGAAAAGCAGAAGAAACTTCAAAAGAAATCGCTGAACCCGTTCCGCAAGAGATTATGGAACGTGAAGACCTCCGAAACAGTGTAACAGAAATTCTCAACACCCTTTCACCTGAAACACGTGCGTGTATAGTGCTTTTTCACTATGAAGACAAGAGCCTGAACGAAATTTCCGAAATACTGAACATACCCGTCGGCACAGTAAAAAGCAGACTGCACAACGGCAGAAAGAAAATTGAAAAGCAGTTTGAAAAACTCCGAAAAAAAGACCCTACGCTTTACAGCATCGGCGCAATTCCGGTTTTACTTTCTGTTCTCACAAATCAGGCACAAAACATTACTTTGCCTGCGGCTATGTCATCAGCAGCCGCAATAACGGCAGGATCAGCGATCGGTGCAACCGCTTCAACAACTGCCGGTGCAACAGCCGCCACAGCTGCTGCAACCACAGGAACAACAATTTCTGCCGCCGCAGCCACAGCAACAACTACCACAGCAATTGTTGCAAAGGCAGCTGCTGTTATAGTCGCAGGTTCTTTAGCTGTCGGTGGTACGGCGGTAATCAAAAAGCAAATTGAAAAGCAAAGCGAACAGACAATCGAGTATTCAGTTGAAAGCGAGGAAGTAGTAACAGGCGCAACAACCCAAAGCTACAGCGCAGAAAGTCTTTCAGAAGAATCAAATACCGAAAGCAGCACCGTGCAAAGTACATCAAGCATACATCCAACTTCACAAGTCGTCACACAAATAGCTTCCTCGAACAGTAATCTAACAACAGCCTTTACAGAATCACAAGCAAAGCAAACTACAGCTACAACAACTCAGAAACCGCCGGAAACCACATCATACCCTACTACTCAAGCACCAACCACCGTTGTAACACAACCCCAAACTCAAAGTACAACACAACTTGCAACGGAAGCCACAACTCAAAGCATAACACAACTCACCACACAACCGCCTACAACAAACCCTGAAAATAATTATTCAAGTGCTTCGGGAGTAATAACAGAGTATAATGGCAGCAACAAAAGCGTCAGCATTCCGTCCACAATCGGCGGTAATACCGTTACCGCAATAGGTGTAGGTGCATTTCAGGGCAACACAAATATATCATCCGTTTCACTGCCTGATACTGTTACACAGATAGGCCAAGAGGCTTTTGCGGACTGTACATCTCTTTCTACAATTTCGCTTCCTTCTTCACTTAAACAAATCGGTATTGGTGCATTCTACGGCTGTTCAAACCTCAGTTCGATAAACGTTCCTGATTCAGTAACAACAATCAGCGATGAAGCGTTTGCAAATTGCACCGCACTTAAAACAATAACCATCCCCCCTTCGGTAACAAATATCGCAGATGATGCATTCAGTGGTTGTGATTCACTGACAATTATCTGTTCAGAAGGTTCGACTGCCCATAAATTTGCGATTAACAATTCAATAGAATATACAATAACCAATTAATTTTCAATGAACTTGTTGCTCGAATCTGTGTATTCAAAAGTATCTGAGTATCATAATCACCTGTAGGTTTACCACTACGGTTATTACATATAAAATCAAGCCATTTTTCATCGGCAGCAGCAAACTCAATAACAGTAATTTCTGACTTGGCAGCGGTTAAATCAAACTCATATCGTCTAAACGCATTTATGAGCAGAGTTATTTCTGTATGCAACAGAAGCTTAACTGCGTTACCGTACATATATTTCGGTCTGTTTGTTTCAGGGTTAATGCTGTCTGCAACAGCGAAAATTCTTTTGAGTTCTTCAGGCGTGTACCCCCTTTTCTCTTTCTTTTCCTTTTGTGATTGAGAACATTTAACCTTATTCATTATATTGAATTCCGGTCCGTTGGGTTTAGAGTAATAGGTATACATCTTTTTCAGGAGAACATAACAGTCCTTCAGCACAGTTTCGCAATAATTTTCCGATATTGAATCAAGGAAAAGCTCAATCCTCTTTTTACTGAGAGTTTTCATCTTCTCCTCACCTAACACAGGTTTAATTTTGGAATTATATAAGCTGACCAGTTTTATATAATCTCTGTTTTTACTTTAGTGCAAACTTTTCTTGTTTTTATGGTTTTTTTAAATTATTTTGTCAGAACATAAGTATACTCAGAATAAAAAGACATAGCCAACGATATATAACGAAGCACCAAGGCTGTAAACCTTGGTGCTTCGTTTCTGATAAAGCTATTTTACAATTTTCTTGGTTTTTACAAGCTTACTGTTTGCGTTGATATATGAAAACTTACGGCATTTAAAAAGCTCTTTTCTCCCCTGTTCACTTCTTGTGAAGACAAGGTCAAACTTACCGCCTGCGGATTTTAGATTCTTTGCAAGGATTTGAGCTGTTTCTTTATTAACTCCTATAATTGACGGGCAGGCATAGCTCTGAACGTAATTTGTTGTTTGGAGCTTTGAGATACCCTTTGTGCCGATTAAAACATATCTCGGGTCATCAATCGGAGAAAGAAGCTCGGATATTGCCTTTGCAAAAACATTCTTTTCCCGTACCGTTGCTTTTTCAAGCGAACAATTTATTGTATTGTGTTTTTCGGACTTTTTAACACAAACCGTTGCTCCCCTGCTCTCGATTTCACCGATTTCTTTGAGCGTGCGGAGAACTGCCCCCGAAATGTTTGAAACTGTTTTTTCGGGTGAGGAATTCTTCATAACAACACTTGCACACTTAATAAGGAAAACAGCTGCAACTGCCGCAATGATGAATCCGAGCAGACCGCCGAAAAATCCGGATGTTGCTATTATAATTATTGCAAGAACAACCACAACAGCAAGAATAATTGCATAAATCTTGTTTTTATGAACAGCTTTTGCAGGCTGTACTTCAGCCGGAATCTCGCTGACATCAGCAATTTCGGGTCTTGCTTTGCCCTTTACGGCAGCGTTCCATCTGCCTGACATAACGTTTCTTTCGGCGGCAAGTGACAACATCTGATTATTAATATTTTCAAGTCCGTTTGTATCATAGGGTGCTTTGAGAATATCAATTCTGTCCGTGCCGCTTTCAATAACATCGCTGTTATATGCAGGAGCCTGGAAGCAGGCAAAACGGCGCTTCATTGTTTCAAAATCATCGCTGATGATTTCGTCCTTTGAATCAGGCTCAACGGTCACAAGATGCCAGATATTAGACACCTTTTCAGGATTCTTTTTATCAATTCTTATTGCCCTGCCACGCATCTGGTTTGAAAGCATAAAGCTGCCCACAAAGCTTGCAAGAATAAGGGAATTAATATTAGGCGAATCCCAGCCTTCACCAAGCAGAGATTTTGTACCGATAAGCACATTAATAACACCAAGCTGAAATGCTTTTGTTATAATGCTAACCTTATTTTTGTTTGAGCCGCTGAAAATGATTTCGGTATGGTTTGTATTTTCAAGCTTCTTTATTCTGCAAGGCACACCCTCGTTATATGCGATTTCCTGCGCAGTTTCAACGGCTGAATCGGGCAGAATCACAAGCGTACCCGAAAGCACGGCAACCTTTGCATCGGGGTTAGTTCTTCGGATTGATTCAAATACGGGAACCGTACCGAGAGCGTGGATTTCTTCATCCGTACCGACGAGCTTGAGCATATCCTTTTTGATGTAGTCGGTGAGAATGAGCATACGCAGAGAGTCACCGAGATTTACATTCTCACTTGCAACAATTCTGTTAATGCTTGCAAGCTTACCCGTTGAAGAAACAAGCATTTTATTTATTTTATCGCTTGAAGCAAGTCTGACCTTTCTCTTTTCAATAAGAGCTTCTTTTGAAAGAATTTCTTTTAATTCTTCGCTTATTTCTTCGGTGAATATATCAGGCTTATCAACGATAAACTGAAACGCTTTTTCGGCTTCAGCAATTGAATAAACGGTCGGCTTTCTGCCCTCAAAAACCTTTTCCTCAAGGCTATTTGAAATGTTTGCGCCGCCTTTTTTCGCAACACAGACAAGCGATTTGAAGCCTGCAAGGTTATCGTAAAGAAGCTCTTCATTATTGGCGGCATTTGAGGCCTGCAAAGCCTTTGAAAGCAGACCGCTTCTGATTATTTCATCGGTAACAGCCGATGCTTTTGCTTTGTAATTTGCAAGAATCTGCGATTCTTCTGCGGTGGGATAGCTGAAATATATATAATCCTGATGGGGGCAGAGAGTTTTCTGCATAACAAGCTGCGGAACAAAAATTTCTTCATCAATATCGCCGCAAAGGGTCTGGTATCTGTTCCATTCGGCAGGTGCACTGTCATAAGGCGGAGTTGCTGTAAGAGCGATGATTGTTACATCCTTACCGAGCATTTCAACAAACTTTTCGAGAGCCTTCTGCCATTCGCTTTTGAGGTGGTGCGCTTCATCAAGGCAGATTGTTTTAATACCTGCATTTTTAATTTCGGCAAAAATATCAAAGCCCGTGAAATCCTGTGCTTCCTCTGCTTCAAATTCATCTTCATCCGCTTCTGCTTCCATAACGGATTTTGTGAAAGCTGCGTGTAATGCCTGATATGTTATTGAGGTTATCAGCTTCGGATTTGTAAGCGAATAAGAAATATATTCATCAGGAATCTCCGTTTCGGGCAGATATGCTTCAATAAATCTTTCGCCCCACTGCTGACGGATTGTAACAGACGGCGACATAACGAGCGCAGGTGAATTCCGCCTGCGGACAAGCTCAAGACCGAGAATGGTTTTACCGCTGCCCGGTGCGGCAACGATATGAATTCTCTTGTCTTTAAGATGCTTTTGCGAATTATCCAGCACTGCCTGCTGATAATCACGGAAGGTCCATTTGAATTTTACTTTGCTGAAATCTTTCATAACATCACACCCATTTGCCGGATTTTTACAAATACCATTATATCATAGTTATTTTATTTTTCATCGTACTTTAGTGCATATTTTTAAAAAAAACGGCGGATTTCTCCGCCGTTTTTTTTATGAGATTTTAAATCTTACCAGAGATCGCCGAAAACATTGTGATTCATTTGGCAGCCGCAAACCGTATTCATACCAAAAATCTTCTGGAAGAAGAGGACGAATTTAAAGAAGAATCCTTCAATTCCGCCTTTATGGCAATTGCATTCACAATCTTTGTAAACCGCTTCTGCAATAACATTGAAAGCACCCATTGTGAATGTTGTTTCGGAATCATAATAATCTTCAGGAGTTGCGCCTGTGATGTTCCAGCAATAAAAAATCTTACCGTCAATCTGATCTGCAGTGATTGTTACAGCATCGCCTGCAACAGCACTTGAAGCAGAAGCCTTGCCGTTTTTAACAGTAACACCAGTGCCGAGAGTTGCAGAATCACCGAGTTTGATTCTTATAATGCACATTGCTTTGCCGTTACTGCCATGTTTATAAAGAAAATATGCACTGTCGCTGGGCAGATATGAATTGAAATTATAATAGGGAATTTCTTTGCCGTCATATACAACCTTGAATTCATCAGCTGCGGGAAGCTCATAGCCGCCGATATAGAATGTTGTGAGCACATAATATTCCTTTTTGGGGTCAGCTTCCTCGCCGCCGCAATTTGGAACCTGTGTTGACATGATTTCCGAATAATAAGGCGACTGATTGTAGTCAAGCGATGGGAAGCAAGGGGTAAGGTTTGAATTTTCGAGGGTTTCTCCGTAATAGATTGAAGGGAACTTGCTGATTTCAATAACCTTTGTTGCGGCTGATGCCGAAGTCATTGAAATGCTCATCATTGTAAAAACAGTAATGAGAGCGAGCATGATTGCCGTTACTTTTTTAATCATTTTAAATAATCTCCTTTTATCCTGCGTACATTATTTCTTCAAATACATCATATTCCGAAACACCGTTGATATAAACATCATAATCATATTCAATATTATTTCGACTTGCGTAAATGCGGCATTCTCTGCCGTCTGCAAGGCGGGTATCAACATAGTTTTTGCCGTCTGTTCCGATAATCTCAAAGCCGGTGCCTGCAGGCAAGGTTTCTTCCCTTTCGCCTGGCAGCATTTTTACTGAAAGCGGAATTTTTGAGACCAGAGTAAACTCGGTGTAAAACTCGACTTTATAGCTTTTTTCAGCCGATTCAGGCATACCTGTTTCCGGATCTGACAAATATGTTTTTCTGCCCATGTAAGTTCCGAGCAAATCACAACGGCTTGTAAGCGTAAATTCAGCAGGATTGTTGAACATCAGCTTTGCAGTATAAACTTCATTTTCGCCTTCAACGTAGATATAAAAATAATCGAATTTACCGTTAAAGAAAACATCCGATTCTTTAATATTGTTCTCAGTTAATTCCAACACAAGAATTTCAGAATAATCATTAAATCCGTAGATGTTATAATAGATATAATAATGACCTTGAATAAAAACAAGATAAACTGAATCTTCAAACGCTTCAAGACCGTCAAAATCAAACTGTTTACCGTTCAGATTCACAGTAATTGATGATATTATCTGGTCTTCGCTTTCAAAATTAGCTTTATAAGACAAAACATCTTTTTTACCGTCTTTTCCGTTCAGGTCAACTGAAATATCATTATTGGCAGGAAGAGCAATAGCATAAGAAGCCGGAGCTTCGGTATATTTCTCATTAAACAGCTCAGGGTAATCATCAAAATAAATCGTAGCCGTTATAAGCCCGGCTGCAAATGATGCTATATCATACGGGCTGAAATAGAATGTTATGCTCTGATAATTTACAGTCCACGAAAAATCTTCGGTCTTATAATCGTTTAACATATCTTCCAGCGAGCCTAAACAACCTTCACAATTTCTTATTTGTAAATTAATTATACCACATACCCACATTCTTCTTTATTACATCCCCTCATCACTCTCTAAGTATATAACTTTGACATGGGTTACTCCTCGTTACTATGTTTGCTCTTTCTTCCAGTGTGGTTTTTATTCCTTTGGTCATATAGATTTCTCCCTTGGTAGAGTTTCGCTCTTTGAATTCTTTATGACCATTATACCACTTTATCCATTTTCGAAAAACCGATGTACTGGATATTTCATATTTTTTGCATATGTATCTGTGACTTCCACCTCCGTTGAGATATTCTTGTACCGCTGTTGTTTTCAGTTCCGCTGAATATTTCTTGTACTTATATCCTTTTCTTCCCATAAAACAATCCCCTTAGTGTAGTCTCGAAAATTTTTGCTTTTTCGAGTGTCTACTCTAAGGGGACTATATCATTAATCAGAGCTCATACGGTCGGATTCTATTCTTGTATTTAACAAAACTTATAATCTATTTCAAGTTTATTTAGCCGGTTGCGGTGCTGTACAGTTTTCGGCTGCATAAACAAAGCCTTCAACAAGGAACTCGCGTGCCTGCTTTGCAGGAGTGGAATAACTCAGCAAATCAAAGCCGTGGAAGCAACCGTCCAATGTCTTAAAGCTGACCTCTACACCGGCATTTTTAAGGTTTTCAACATAAATCACGGTTTCATCATAAAACGGATCAACCGTACCGATATACGTAAGTGTAGGCGGCAGAGAAGAATAATCCGTTTCTCTGGCAGGTGCTGCGTATTTTGAAACGTTATCCGTTTCATAATCAGCACCAAGATAGAGCTTCCAAGCATTCACATTGGACTTTTCATTCCAGATTGGTGCATCGTTTCCCCGCATGGATTCGGTTGTCATTCTGTCATCGAGCATGGGATAGAGAGGCATCTGAAAAGCAATATTGACTTCCCCCGTATCTCTCGCCTTTAATGTAACAGCAGCGCAAAGTCCGCCACCGGCACTGTTACCGCCGACAAATATACGGTTTTCATCCATGCCGTATTTTTCACCGTTATTACGCAGCCACAAAAGTGCAGCATAGCAATCGTCAAAAGCTGCCGGATACGGCGCAGTTGTGGAGTTTGTATAGTCAGGTGCTACAATGACGCAGCCTGTTGTATCAATAAAACTCTGGATAAAACTGAAATCCTGCTCCGGACAGCCAAGCCCGTACCCACCGCCGTGAATCCACAGTAAACCCGGTACGTTATCCTTCTTTTCTTTCGGAGTATATACGCATAAACGCAATTTTGAGCCATCCTCACGCTCAACAAAAACTTCCTCACGGGTTATGTTACGTGTTAAATCGGGCAAACCGATATTATCCATAAAAGCATTTGCAAGCTTGAAAAAACTTTCGTTCATTGAAGGAAGTATGATACGAATAAGATTGCCGACAAAACGTATTTCCGGATTTATTTCTTCAGTTTTAACATTCCATATGTTCATAGAAAAATCCTCCGACGACGAATTCAACGCGCTGTCTGCTTTAACATTAAACGGCATACTGACGATAAGAATACAAATAATTAAACAAATTATTCTTTTCATTAATTTAGTCCCTTTCTTCAATACAGCTTAACATAAATTATATATCGTCGGAAAGTTAATTTTCAATATTAATTTCAATGATGTTACTGTGATTTTACAAACAATAAAAATATATAAAATAATGCACCGTGCTACTTTGTTAAAAGTGCAAAACTTTAAAGCGCTAAAGTGGGTTGTTTTTTGTGAAATTTTGCGGTTGACGGCAGTTTTTCACGGTGCTATAATGACAGCAATTTAATAATTCAGCAAACGCAATGACGAGGAGCGGCAGATTAATCCCGCATCAGAGAGCCGATGGTTGGTGTGAATCGGCGGAAGGATTTATCAAGGCTAAATCACCTCAGAGCGGCGAGCCTGAAAGAGTTTTTGAGTAAGGCAGACGGAGCCCGACCGTTATAGCGGGGAGCGATGTTAGTCGTGTTTTTTGTAGTGTAACTACCATAAAAGCTATGACGAGGAATAAGCGGTTTGTACCTGCTTCAGAGAGTTGACGGATGGTGCGAGTCAACGGAAGGTCTTATTTGCGAGCTCTCCTCTGAGCAGCCTACCCGAACCAATCTTT
>JAFQBE010000033.1 GCA_017416765.1 Clostridia bacterium | reverse complement strand
TCGTCCTGAGCCAGGATCAAACTCTCTAAAAAATTGTATCTCTACTCTTTCGAGTACAAATCATTTCTTAGAGCTTAATCGCTCATTCGATACTCTAGCGTATCTGTCTTTTAATTCGTTATCTCACGAATTACTGTTTGAAGTACTTACTTCTAAAAGAATCTTCAAGGGTTTTTCTTTTCAATCGTTGTTTAATTTTCAAGGTGCGTTTTGTGTCAACCTTTTTCGCGGCGACGTTTATGAATTATATCACATCCGCTCACGCTTGTCAACACCTTTTTCAAACTTTTTTGAAACTTTTTTCAAGCTCTTATTCAGTTTGGCTTGTCCTCTGATTGAGGCGCTTGAATATATTACCATATCTTCTTGCGCTTGTCAACACTTTTTTCAAACTTTTTGAAAAAGTTTTTTGTGAGTGCTGTTCTCTCGCAGACAGCTTGCATATAATAACAAACAAAGTGACAAATGTCAACACCTTTTTTTAACTTTTTTATCTTGTTCTACACCGCACCTCGCGTTTCTTGACAATATTATAATATTATATACATTATATAGTGTATTCTAGCGTATTAATTGAGTTTATGCTATTGTGGCGGCATATTATATATGATAAAATAACATATAACAAATTCAATTTCGGTGGTAATTATATGGTTTACCGTTCGTTCAATGAAGAAATGAAAAGCAGATTCGGCTGCAAAATATATAAGCTTGCGTTAAGCGGTGGCATGACCTGCCCCACGCGTGACGGCACATTAGGCACACGCGGTTGTATATTCTGCTCTGCGCACGGGTCGGGCGACTTTGCCGTTGGCAGGTGCGAAAGTATCGCCGCTCAGATTGAAAAAGCCAAAGCGCTTGTCAGTAAAAAAGCTAAAGGCGCAAAATATATTGCCTATTTTCAGGATTACACCAACACATATGCATCTGTTGAATACTTGCGCAAGCTGTTTTTTGAAGCGATTGAGCAAGAAGACATAGTTGCGCTTTCAATCGGCACACGCCCGGATTGTCTACCTGACGATGTAATAAAGCTTTTATCGGAGCTTAACATAATAAAACCTGTATTTGTTGAACTGGGTTTGCAGACTATTCACCCGCAGACGGCAATATATATCCGCCGGGGGTATGATTTGCCCATTTTTGATAAAGCAGTTGTTGATTTGTTAAATAACAATATTGAAGTTGTTGTTCATGTTATACTCGGCTTGCCGGGTGAAACAAAGGAAATGATGCTTGATACTGTACGATATGTAGCAAACAGCGGCGCAAAAGGAATTAAACTGCAGCTGTTGCATGTGCTTGAAGGCACTGACCTTGCAGACGAATACCGCGCAGGTAAATTTAAAACGCTGGATATGAACGAATATATAGATATATTGATTGACTGTCTAAAAATATTGCCACCCGATATGATAATTCACCGCCTTACAGGCGACGGCGCAAAACGCGACCTTATTGCACCGCTATGGAGCGGAGACAAAAAACGAGTGTTAAATGAGATAAACAGAAGATTGAGAGAATTAAATTAAATGAGCCGCAGATTAAGCGAAGGATCTTTTAAGATTCTTCACTGCGTTCAGAATGACATTTTATAAAATCGGAGCGAAGCGACCCTTCGTTCTGCCCTCTGCGTTCTGCATTCTGAATTCATCTCGACAAACTGCAATTATTCTTTCAATTTTGCTTTAATTGACTCAATTATTTCAACTATTTTAAACCGCGGTTCATATTCAGGTGATGATGAAACGACCTTCATTTCGGCATCGGTAAAGAACGCGTCCGCATCGGTTGAGGCTGCGGGCAAACACAGCGGCGGAAACATAACACACCACCAGTTTTGTCCCTGCGCTGAACCGATATTCACCCTCACGGCAGTATAAACACCTGCAGGCATGGTAAAATCCTCATAGCACCGCGTATTGAAATATTCTTCTGTTACGGTTATTTCAACGCTGTTTTTGCAGCCGTTTTCGCGCAAAACTTTTGTTGCTGCTGTTTCAAGCTCGTCAATTCTCGGCAGAATTTCGGCTTTTGCGGTATTGACTGTAACCGTTCCTTCAAAAAGCTCGCCGCCTTTTTCAAGAACCGCATCGCGCACCAAAAGCTTCAGTTTCTGGTCGGTTTCGCTATTTGAATCAGCTACTACATGAAGGCGTAAAACATCGCGGCGAACACTATCGCACGCTTGCGCAAAGGAAACTATGTTCAATATACACGCGGTCAGAATTATCGCCGCAAGGGCAAGAGAAATAAAAAAATCCTTCTTCATAATTAATACTCCTATAAAATAATCTGGCACCGACAGTTATTTACTGCCGATGCCTTAAATTATTGCCCCGAAAGTTAACGAATATTCATTCCCACGCAACTGAATTTTCGGTGACTTCTCTTATTGTCGCAAGGTACTGTGAATAGGTCTGACCGTTTATTTCAATCAACACCACAACCTTAGCGCGATGTATCGAGCTTATATCAAGCTGAATATCCGCCGTATATACTCCGCCCTGTTTTATCGCTTTATAATCCTTGGTTTTGCCGTCATCTTCCGTAACCGAAACAAAATAAAAATAATCGTCGTTATTTATAACGGGAACAAAATCTGTTTTTATCAGCATTGAGCTGCCTTTTTTCTCTTTTACTGAAAAATCGAAGTTATTGACTACCGGCTGTTCAAACTCAATTATTTCTGCGTGTTGCTCAGTTACAGGCTGTGATTTTCTGATAAAAACAGTTGTACCAAAAAGAGCTGTTGCAACGATAAACGCAATCAGGTGTGCAAGCATAATTCCACCGGCAACGATAAGCATATATTGCCACCATGGGCGCTGCGGTTTTGAATGTTGGATTTTAGGTTGATTTGTTTTTTCATCTTCCTCGTAACCGAGCAGCTTATTGGGTGTAACCTCTAAAATTTCGCACAGCTTTGCGATATTTGCCATTTCGGGAGAGGTCAGGCCGTTTTCCCATTTGGATATCGCTTGGCGCGAAACGCCCAATTTTTCCGCCATATCCTCCTGCGACAGTCCTTTTGCCTTGCGCAGAGCAGATAAGTTTTCGTGTAATTCCATATTCACCGCTCCTTTCACCCCGATTATAGCAAAAATCCCGGTTGCACGCCACCATTTTATGCTTGAATTTCCGCAACCTGAGGTTGCAGCATCGTAGCGCTGCGCACAATACCGCATATTATTTTGTTTAAACAATAATTTAATAGAATTTTGATGTTAAATAACAATGATTATAACATTGATATTATCTCGACAAAATGAAAATTACACATTTATTTCACACAAGAAAAGCCCCTGCATTGGTTTTTACACCAACGCAGGGGTTGTTATTAAATATTAAACCTTAATGGCTTGTGGCTTATTTGGAAGCCTTCTTAGCCTTCTTGGTTTCTTCGACAGCTGCCTTGTCATCACCAACAAGTTCGATGATGCACATTTCCGCTGCGTCACCGCGGCGGGGGCCTGTCTTTATGATACGGCAATAGCCGCCGTTAACGTCCTTATACTTGGGAGCGATTTCGTCGAAGAGCTTTTTAACAACATCTTCCTTTGTGACGAAAGCAAGAGCCTGACGCTTTGCGTTAAGGCTGTTGTCCTTAGCGACAGTGATCATTTTCTCTGTCAGTGAACGGACTTCCTTAGCTCTTGTAACGGTGGTTTCAATTTTGCCGTTCTCTAAAAGATATGTCACCATTGCACGAAGCATAGCCATACGGTGGTCGCTGGCTCTGCCGAGTTTTCTGGTTCCGGGCATTTAAAACACTCCTTTACAGATAAATGTGTGTTTGGGTTGAAGAATTATTCCTCTTCCTTACGAAGGTCAAAACCGAGGCTTCTGAGCTTTGCAACAACTTCGTCAAGAGACTTCTTGCCGAGGTTGCGCACCTTCATCATATCCTCTTCTGACTTGTTGATAAGGTCTTCAACCTTGTTGATACCGGCTCTCTTCAAGCAGTTGAAGGAGCGCACAGACAGGTCAAGTTCCTCAATGGTCATCTCCAGAACTTTTTCTGTATTGTTGTCGTCTTTGACGACCATTACCTCTGTGTCGAAAGCCTCATCCGACAGATCTCCGAAGAGACTGAGATGCTCGTTGAGGATCTTGGCGCCAAGAGAAACGGCTTCCTTCGCATTGATGGTGCCGTCTGTCCACACTTCAAGCGTGAGCTTGTCATAGTCAGTAATCTGACCAACACGTGTGTTCTCGACTGTGTAGTTCACCTTTAAAACAGGTGTATAAATAGAGTCAATTGCAATAACGCCGATAATAGGCTGCATAATAGCCTTATTGCGCTCTGCAGAAACATAGCCGCGGCCCTTATCACATGTAAGCTCCATGCTAAGGTGAGCATCAGCATCAAGTGTAGCTATGGGAAGCTCGGGGTTGATGATTTCAACCTCGCTGTCGGTGCTGATATCGCCTGCTGTGACAACGCCTGCGCCTGAAGCGTCGATGTACATTGTCTTGGGACCGTCGCCGTGAATCTTGAGAATTACGCTCTTGAGGTTAAGAACAATTTCAGTAACGTCTTCTTTGACGCCCTTGATTGTTGAAAACTCGTGGAATACGCCGTCAATCTTAACGGATGTGATAGCATAACCGGGGAGTGAGGAAAGAAGTACTCTTCTCAGGCTGTTGCCGAGTGTTGTACCGTAGCCACGCTCCAACGGTTCCAGAACGAATCTTCCGTAATCTCCGCTTGCGCTGAATTCGGCAGTTTCGATTTTGGGCTTCTCAATTCCTATCATTCAAAAAACCCTCCTTGTTAATTTGAGTAATAAACGCAGAAACTCAATAACATTATTACTTCGAGTAGAACTCGACGATAAGATGCTCTTCAACCGGTGTTGCGATCTGATCGCGTGCGGGAAGGGCTACTACCTTAGCTGTTGCTGCATCTGCATTGAGGTCGAGCCACTGGGGAACGGGACGAGCTGCGTTTGTTTCAAGAACTGCCTTGAACTTTGCGCTGTCCTTGCTTGCAGATCTGATAGCAACCTCGTCGCCTGCCTTTGTAAGGTAGGACGGGATATCAACCTTCTTGCCGTTTACTGTGAAATGGCCGTGTGTTACAAGCTGTCTTGCTTCTGCACGGGAATTTGCCCAACCGAGAAGATAAACAATGTTATCAAGACGGCTTTCGCAGATTCTGAGAAGGTTTTCACCTGTTACACCCTGACGGCGTTCTGCCATAAGGAAATACTTGTGGAACTGGCTCTCCTGAATACCGTAGTAACGCTTAGCCTGCTGCTTTGCGCGAAGCTGCATACCGTATTCTGAAGTCTTTTTGCGGCTCTGGCCGTGCTGGCCGGGAGCATAGGAACGACGCTCGATTGAGCACTTGCCTGTATAGCATCTTGCGCCCTTGAGGAAAAGCTTTTTGCCCTCACGGCGGCAAAGCTTACAGACCGCACCTGTATATCTTGCCATTTGTAATTACACCTCCTGAATAATAGGTTACACGCGTCTTCTCTTGGGCGGGCGGCAACCGTTGTGCGGGATGGGAGTTACGTCTTTGATCATGCTGACTTCAAGGCCTGCTGTCTGAAGAGCTCTGATAGCTGCTTCACGACCTGCACCGGGACCCTTGACATAAACTTCAACATACTTCATGCCGTGCTCCATAGCTGCCTTAGCAGCTGTTTCTGCTGCAGTCTGTGCTGCGAAGGGAGTGGACTTTCTTGAACCTCTGAAGCCCATTTCGCCTGCGCTTGCCCATGAAACTGCATTGCCCTGTGTATCTGTGATAGTGACAATCGTGTTGTTGAAGGTGGACTGGATGTGTGCAGCACCGCGCTCGATATTCTTGCGCTCACGGCGTCTGCGAGTTGCACCGGCTTTTTTAACATTAGCTTTAGCCATTTTTTATTCCTCCTTCACTTATTTCTTCTTGTTAGCAATCGTCTTCTTGGGACCCTTACGAGTACGAGCGTTTGTCTTTGAACGCTGACCTCTTACGGGAAGACCCTTGCGGTGGCGTAAGCCACGGTAGCAGCCGATTTCTACAAGTCTCTTAATGTCGAATGCTGTTTCTCTTCTGAGATCACCTTCGACCTTAACGTTGTGGTCGATATACTCACGGAGCTTGGAAACCTCGTCTTCTGTGAGGTCCTTTACTCGTGTGTCGGGATTAATCCCTGTAGCGGCGATAATGTCGTTAGCTGTTTTGGGACCTATACCGTAGATATAAGTGAGACCAACTTCTACTCGCTTATCTCTGGGCAGGTCAACACCTGATATACGCGCCATTTTTCAGTTGCACCTCCGTTAATGGTTTGCGTCAATTAGCCCTGACGCTGCTTGTGCTTCGGGTTTTCACAGATAACCATGATCTTACCCTTGCGCTTAATGACTTTGCACTTCTCGCAAATTTTCTTTACAGAAGGTCTGACTTTCATTTGGAATACCTCCTTGATAATACGCTTGTGCTTATTTTGTGCGCCACGTGATGCGACCCTTTGTCAGGTCGTACGGTGACATTTCTACCGTAACCTTATCGCCGGGAAGAATGCGGATGTAGTTCATCCTGAGTTTACCGGAGATATGAGCTAACAGCCTGTGGCCGTTTTCAAGCTCAACCTGAAAGGTTGCATTGGGCAGCGCTTCGATTACTGTACCTTCAACTTCGATCATATCCTGTTTTGACATAACCTAACCTCCCATCGTTCAGATGCACTCTTTTTCAATTTCAGCGAGTGCTTTTTTTAAACTGTGATTGGTTGACAACCTGCTGTCCTCCAGCACGGTTTTAGTCGGCGCTATGTGAAGCAGATTCTTGCGCTTTGGTTGCTCTAACCTGCGCTCCTTGCCGTCACAGAGCAGCACCGCTCTGTTTTCCGTTGCTACAACAGCCATAAGTTTGCCTTTATCGCGTCCCGCCTTGGAGCGGACAACGCTTCCTTTTTTAAGCTCCATATCCGTCATCTCCCTTATTCAACGGTGAGAATTTTCGGACCGTCCGTTGTTATTGCAACGGTGTGCTCAAAATGTGCAGACAGACTTGCGTCTTTTGTTTTAATAGTCCAGCCGTCTGAAAGCTGTCTGACCTCGTAGCCGCCCATATTTATCATGGGCTCAATGGCCAAAGTCATGCCCGGTAACAGGCGCACACCTCTGCCGGGTGTGCCGTAATTGGGTACGCTGGGGTCTTCGTGAAGCTTTGTGCCGATACCGTGACCTACGAAATCACGAACAACTGAAAAGCCTCTTTCCTCGCAGTAGCGCTGAACGGCATTTGAAATATCGCCGATTCTGCCGCCTGCAACAGCCGCCTTAATGCCCTCGTAGAGGCTTTCTTTGGTGGTGTTGATCAGCCGCTCCGCTTCCGGGCTGATTTTGCCCGCTGCGAAAGTGGCGGCGTTGTCGCCATTGTAGCCGTTGATGGATGCGCCCAGGTCAATGCTGACTATGTCGCCTTCCTTGATAACGCGCTTTTTGCTCGGAATGCCGTGAATGACCTCGTCGTTTATGGAAATGCATGCGGTGGCAGGAAAGCCGTTATAATTCAAGAAGTTCGGCTTTGCGCCCTGCTTGATAATATATTCGTAAGCTATGCGGTCAATTTCCTCGGTTGTTACACCGGGCTGTACCGCTTCGCCTGCCACTCTTAATGCCCCAGCCGAAATCCGGCATGCCTCACGCATGAGGGCCAGCTCCCGATTGGTTTTCAGCACTATCATGCTTAATCCTCCAAAGCCTTGAGGGTGAGCGCTGTTGTATCAGCAACTTCCTCCTGACCTACAACTATGCGAAGGATGCCCTTCTTCTCATAGTAATCCTTGAGCGGTTCGGTCTGTTCATGATAAACATGAAGTCTGTCAAGAACCGTGTCGGGATGATCGTCTTTTCTCTGAACCAGCTCGCCGCCGCATGCGTTGCATACACCGTCTTTAGCAGGTTTCTTGTATTCGAGGTGATAAGAAGAACCGCAGGCTTTGCAGACGCGTCTGCCGGACATTCTGCGTACGATGTTCTCATCAGCAACCTCGATGCTGATTACTCGGTCAATGGTTACGCCCATTGCATCAAGTGCCTCAGCCTGGGGTATGGTTCTCGGGAAGCCGTCAAGGATGAAACCGTTTGCACAGTCATCCTTTGCAAGACGCTCCTTGATGATGCCGATAACGACATCATCGGGAACAAGCTGTCCTGCATCGATAAACGATTTTGCCTTCAGGCCCATTTCTGTGCCGTTGGCAAGGGCTTCACGAATGATATTGCCTGTAGATATTGCCGGTACTTCGAGCTTTGCGCTGATGACCTCAGCCTGTGTGCCCTTACCTGCACCGGGTGCGCCGAGAAGAATAAGTTTCATAACTATTTTTCCTTTCCGGCTTATGCCTTAATCAAGGAAGCCCTTGTAGTGACGCATCATCATCTGGCTCTCAAGCTGCTTAACGGTTTCAAGAGCTACACCAACCATAATGATGATAGATGTACCGCCCAGGGAGATGTTCATACCCTGGCTGTAGTAACCGTCGGAGAACTTGTCGAGGCAGAAGGTTGCAACCTGGCTGAATACTGTCGGGAACAAAGCCACAACGCTCAGCAGGAGTGCGCCCATAAGAGTAAGTCTTGACAGAATCTTAGCAATATAATCGGATGTGGGCTTACCGGGACGAATACCCGGGATAGCACCGCTGTTCTTACGGATGTTGTTTGCCATTTCGATGGGATTGTACTGAATCTGTGCATAGAAGTATGCAAAGAAGATAATCATTACGAAGTAGAGAACAACATAAACCGGATGTGTTGCCTGGAAGATTCCGAAGAATGTTTCCCAGGGGCTTCCCTCTTCAACATCGACAAACATCTGAATTGTGGGGGGAAGTGAAAGAATTGATGAAGCGAAGATGACGGGCATAACGCCGGACATATTTACTTTCATCGGAATGTGTGTGCTCTGGCCGCCGTACATTTTTCTACCGACAACTCGCTTTGCATACTGAACGGGAATGCGTCTTTCTGCGTTATCCATCCATACGATGAATGCAATCATCAGAAGTGCAATAACACCAACGATGGGAGCAAGTACATAGTAGGGACCGCCGAGCTGGAAGTAGGAAACAACCTGCATAACCATTGCGGGGATACGGGATACGATACCGGCAAAAAGAATCATAGAAATACCGTTGCCGATACCCTTATTGTTTATCTGTTCACCGAGCCACATGATGAACGCTGTACCTGCAGTAAGGCAAGCAATAATTGTAATTGCCTGAAGTACTGCGAAGAAGCCGGTGAACTTAGCACCGTCAGCATCTGTCATAAGGTAGTTCTGGTTTCTCAGATAGAAGTAGTATGCGGTGGACTGCATGAGACCAAGACCGACTGTAACAAAACGAGTGATAGCTGCAATCTTCTTGCGGCCTTCTTCGCCTTCCTTGGAAAGTCTTTCCAGGGGAGGAATTGCAACAGCCAGAAGCTGCATGATAATTGAAGCGTTGATGTACGGTGTAATTGACATAGCGAAAATTGTACCGTAAGCGAACGCGTCGCCAGTCATCATGCTCAGGTAGCTCATGAACGTGCCTTCAGCTGCATCACCAAGGATACCGCCTTCAGCGATGTTTGTGAAAGGAACGGGAATTGCTGCACCGAGTCTGAATATAAAGATGATGAGAGCTGTAAACAGTATCTTTTTACGCAGGTCGGCAATCTTCCACGCGTTGATTATTGTCTGCAGCACCTCAGATCACCTCTGCCTTTCCGCCTGCGGCTTCAATCTTAGCTTTAGCGGATTCAGAGAAAGCATTTGCCTTAACGGTGAGCTTCTTGCTGATTTCGCCGTTGCCAAGAACCTTAACGCCGTCGAGAGCCTTCTTTACAAGACCTGCTGCGATGAGTGCTTCAACGTCAACTACTGCGCCGTCTTCAAACTTCTCATCAATTGCGGAAAGATTAACAATAGCAATCTCTTTTGCGAAAATGTTAACGAAACCTCTCTTGGGGATTCGTCTCTGAAGGGGCATCTGACCGCCTTCGAAACCGGCTCTCATGCCTCTGCCGGCACGAGCCTTCTGACCTTTGTGACCCTTACCTGCGGTCTTACCCTGACCGGAAGCAGGACCTCTACCGATACGCTTACGCTCCGATGTGGAACCGGGTGCCGGTGAAAGTTCGTGTAATTTCATTTCTCAAGCACCTCCTTGCTTACGCTTCGCTAACCTGAACAAGGTGAACAATCTTCTTAACCTTGCCCTGTGTAGCTGCATTATCGGGCTGAACCTTTTCGTCGCCGATCTTTTTAAGACCGAGTGCGTGAGCGGTGGCAATCTGGCTCTTGTTGGAACCGATCAGACTTTTGACGAGCTTGACCTTAATATCTGCCATTTGTTCCACCCTCCTTAACCAAGAATTTCTTCTGCTGACTTACCGCGGATAGCAGCAACCTCTTCAACATTGCGAAGCTGCTTGAGACCGTCGATAGTAGCTCTGACTACATTGCAGGGATTGTTGGAACGAAGTGCCTTGGAACGGATGTCCTTGATACCTACTGTTTCAACAACTGCACGGACAGGGCCGCCGGCGATAACGCCGGTACCGGGAGCTGCGGGCTTGAGCAGAACTACGCCTGCGCCGAACTTACCGATAACCTCATGAGGAATTGTTGTGCCCTTCAGAGCAACTCTGAACAGGTTCTTCTTTGCATCCTCAATGCCCTTACGAATTGCATCCGGAACTTCGCCGGACTTACCGAGGCCGAAGCCTACGAGACCGTTGCCGTCGCCGACAACTACGAGAGCAGCAAACTTAAAGATACGGCCGCCCTTAACTGTTTTAGAAACACGGTTGATAGTAACAACGCGTTCCTGGAGTTCTAATGCCGTTGCGTCGATTTTAGCCAAAGTTTTACCCTCCTTACTCAGAACTTCAGGCCGCCCTCACGGGCGCCTTCGGCCAGTTCTTGCACACGGCCGTGGTAGATATAACCGCCTCTGTCGAATACGACGTTTTCAACGCCTTTTTCAACAGCGCGCTTTGCGAGCAGTTCGCCAACCTTACGGGCAGCGGTTTTGTTTCCGCCGTACTCTGCGAAATCCTTCTCAACAGATGAAGCAGCAGCGATTGTTACGCCGTTAACATCATCGATGAGCTGAGCATAGATATGCTGAAGGGAGCGGAATACGCTGAGACGGGGGCGCTCCGGTGTACCGGAGATTTTTTTACGCACTCTTGCGTGACGTGCGTCTCTTGCCTTTCTTGTTTCAGGCTTATTAACCATTTCGTTTCAACTCCTTCAATCTTATTTACCCTTACCGGCTTTACCTTCTTTGCGGCGGATGTGTTCGTCAACGTACTTGATACCTTTGCCCTTATACGGCTCGGGGGGACGCTTTTCACGAACTTCTGCTGCAAACTGGCCAACCTTCTGCTTATCAGCACCGGAAATAACAATCTTGTTGGGTGTGGGGCACTCAACGGTGATGCCTTCAGGAGCAGGCATAATAACATCGTGTGAGAAGCCGAGCTTCATAACAAGATCCTTACCCTTTACTTCTACACGGTAACCAACGCCGTTAACATCAAGTTCCTTCTTGTAGGACTCGTTAACACCTGTAACCATGTTAGCAATAAGTGTACGTGTAAGACCGTGAAGTGATCTGTTTTCTTTTGAATCGTTGGGGCGGGAAACAGTAATAACTGCGCCATCCATTTCAACGACCATGTTTGAATGAACTGTTCTTGTAAGAGTACCCTTGGGACCCTTAACAGTGATAGTGCTGCCGTCGATTGTTACGTCAACACCTGCGGGAACCGCGATGGGCATTCTGCCTATTCTTGACATTGTGCAGCACCTCCTTACCAAACGAATGCAAGGATTTCGCCGCCAACGTTGGCCTTGCGTGCATCCTTATCAGTCATAATACCCTTTGATGTTGAGAGGATTGCAATACCGAGGCCTTTCATAACCTTGGGCATATCCTCACAATTTGTGTACATACGCAGACCGGGCTTGGAAACTCTGCGCAGTCCAGTGATAACCTGGGACTTGTTGGGACCGTACTTGAGGGTAATTTCAATCATGCCCTGCTTGCCGTCGTCCTCAACCTTAAAGCTTTTAATATAGCCCTCATCAACAAGAATCTGAGCAATTGCCTTCTTCATGTTGGATGCGGGAACCTTCACTGTATCATGCTTAGCGGAATTTGCGTTACGGATTCTCGTAAGCATATCAGCGATGGAATCAGTGATTTGCATACCGTTACCTCCTTTGCAATTGCTCTTACCAGCTTGCTTTTCTTACGCCGGGAATCTGGCCATCATGTGCGAGTTCCCTGAAGCAGATGCGGCATACTCCGTATTTACGAAGATAGGCGTGCGGTCTTCCGCAGATTTTGCATCTGTTGTACTGTCTTGTTGAATACTTAGCGGGTCTTGCCTGCTTAACCTTCATTGATGTCTTAGCCACGGAATTCCCTCCTTACTTTGCAAACGGAGCGCCCATAAGAGTGAGCAGCTCGCGAGCTTCTTCGTCTGTATTTGCTGTGGTTACGAAGCAGATATCCATGCCTCTTACCTTATCGATCTTATCGTAGTCGATTTCGGGGAAAACAAGCTGTTCCTTCAGACCGAAGGAGTAGTTGCCTCTGCCGTCGAAAGAGTTTGCATTGATACCTCTGAAGTCACGTACACGGGGAAGAGCGAGGTTGAAAAGTCTTTCAACAAACTCGTACATTCTTTCACCGCGAAGTGTGACTTTTACACCGATGGGCATGCCCTCACGAAGCTTGAAGTTTGCAACGGACTTCTTTGCCTTACAAACGATGGGCTTCTGACCGGTGATCTGTGAAAGGTCGGATGCGATAGCGTCGATAACCTTCGGGTTGTCTCTTGCTTCGCCTGCACCGACGTTGATGATAACTTTGTCAAGCTTCGGGATCTGCATGACGCTCTTGTAGCCGAATTTCTTCATAAGAGCAGGCGCGATCTCGTTCTTGTACTGTTCTCTGAGCTGTGCCATTTCAGTCATGTCCCTCCCTTAAAATTCTGCTTCGCACTTCTTGCAGGTGCGAACTTTCTGACCTTTAGCATTTACTTTGCTGCCGGTTCTTGTGGGTCTGCCGCACTTGGGGCAGACAAGCTGAACCTTGTCAGCATAGAGTGCGCTTTCAGCCTTTACAAGGCCGCCGGGCTCACCCATTCTGCGGGGCTTTACATGCTTGGTTACGATGTTTACGCCTTCGACAATAACCTTGCCTTCTGCAGGGGAAACTTCCATAACCTTGCCGCGTGCGCCGCGGTATTTACCGTTGATGACGACGACTTCGTCGCCCTTCTTTACATGAACTTTATTCATTGTTACAGTACCTCCATCAAAGCACTTCGGGAGCAAGGGAGAGAATCTTGAGATAATCCTTCTCACGAAGTTCTCTTGCTACTGGTCCGAAAATACGTGTGCCCCTGGGATTCTTGTCGTCCTTGATGATAACGGCTGCATTTTCGTCGAAACGAATGTATGTGCCGTCATCACGGCGGATGCTGAACGCTGTACGAACTACGACAGCCTTAACAACATCACCCTTCTTGACAACTCCGCCGGGTGTTGCTTTCTTGACAGAAGCAACAATGACGTCGCCTACGTGAGCGTATCTTTTCCTGGTACCACCGAGAACACGAATGCACATAATTTCTTTTGCGCCTGTGTTGTCGGCAACCTTCAGGTAAGTCTGTTGCTGTATCACAGTGTTTGCCTCCTTACACTTGCGTCAAAATTATTTAGCCTTCTCGATGATTTCAACTACGCGCCATCTCTTATCCTTGGACATGGGGCGAGTTTCCATAACGAGTACGCGGTCGCCGATACCACACTCATTCTTTTCGTCGTGTGCCTTCAGCTTGATTGTGTTGTTAATGATTTTCTTGTAGAGCGGGTGCGGAACTCTGTCCTTAACGGATACGACAACTGTTTTATCCATCTTGTCGCTTGTTACGATACCAACTCTTGTCTTTCTAAGGTTTCTTTCGCTCATTGAACCTGACCTCCTCTTTAAGCGTCTGTGCCGTGAAGTTCGATATCACGCTGAACAGTTTTGATTCTTGCAATATCCTTCTTAACAGCACTGATGCGCATCGGATTGTCGAGCTGATTAACGGCTTGCTGGAAGCGCAGTTTGAACAGCTCGTCCTTCAGCTCAAGCAGCTTAGCATCCAGCTCTTTAGCGGAAAGCTTTCTGATTTCACTGGCTTTCATTATTGCTCACCATCCGTTTCTTCCTTAGTTACAAACTTGCACTTGATAGGCAGTTTGTTTGCTGCAAGGCGCATAGCCTCACGAGCGACAGCCTCGTCAACACCGGCTACTTCGAACATAACTCTGCCGGGCTTAACAACGGCTACCCAATATTCCGGAGAACCTTTACCGGAACCCATTCGGGTTTCAGCGGGCTTCTCTGTAATCGGCTTGTCGGGGAAAATCTTGATCCAAACCTGACCGCCACGCTTTGTGTAACGTGTCATAGCAATACGGGCTGCTTCAATCTGGTTGGAAGTAATCCATGCGGGTTCGAGAGCAACCAGGCCGAACTGACCGTAAGTAACTTTGTTACCACGATGAGCAGCGCCCTTGAGGCGACCTCTCTGTTGTCTGCGGTATTTTACGCGCTTAGGTAACAGCATTATTTTGCTCCTCCTTCCCTGCGAGGCTTACGTGCGTCGTGAAGAACCTCGCCCTTGTAAATCCAAACCTTTACGCCGATAAGGCCGTAGGTTGTGTGTGCTTCAGCAAAACCGTAATCAATATCTGCACGGATTGTCTGCAGCGGAATTGTACCTTCGTGGTACTGTTCTGTACGTGCGATTTCTGCGCCGCCGATACGGCCGGAAACCTGAGTTTTGATACCCTTTGCGCCAAGCTTCATTGTGCGGGAGATGGACTGCTTGAGAGCGCGGCGGAAGGATACACGCTTTTCGAGCTGTGCAGCAATGTTTTCTGCAACGAGCTGTGCGTTGAGATCGGGCTGCTTAACTTCTACGATGTTGATGAAAACTTCCTTATCGCCGGAGAGCTTCTTCTCGCAGATTTTCTTGAGCTTCTCGATTTCGCTGCCGCCTCTGCCGATTACCATACCCGGCTTTGCGCAGTGGATGTTGATGCGAACGCGCTTTGCGTCACGCTCAATCTCTACCTTCGGAACACCTGCGGGAGCAAGTGTCTTGAGGAGGTATTCACGAAGTTTGTAGTCTTCAACGAGTGTATCGCCGAATGTGTTGGGGTCTGCATACCAGCGGGATTCCCAATCTTTGATAACGCCGATTCTAAGACCGGTCGGATTAATTTTCTGTCCCATTATTTAACCTCCTCCTTTCTTATTCTTTCTCTGCTACTGTGATTGTGATGTGCGAAGTTCTCTTGTTGATTCTGTTCGCACGACCCTGTGCTCTGGGTCTGATTCTCTTGAGGATGGGACCGGGGCCTACGTTGCAGGCTGCAACATAAAGCTTGGAAACATCCATATCGTTGTTATTCTCAGCGTTGGCGATTGCTGACTTGAGCAGCTTGCCAACGGGTTCACACGCGGCCTTGGGCGTGTATTTGAGAATTGCAAGAGCCTTGTCAACAGGCTGATTGCGGATTAAGTCAAGCACTATCTGAACCTTGCGGGGTGCGATGCGCACGAAGGTTGCTTTTGCTGTTGCTTGCATTTAAATTACACTCCTTTCGACCTTTATCTGTTTGATGTTTTTGAACCGGCGTGACCCTTGAAGGTTCTCGTCGGAGCAAACTCACCGAGCTTATGACCGACCATGTCCTCCGTTACATAAACCGGAACGTGCTTACGTCCGTCGTGAACAGCGAAGGTGTGACCGACAAAGTCGGGGAAGATTGTTGAACTGCGGCTCCAAGTCTTGAGAACAGTCTTTTCGCCCTTCTTGTTCATTTCCACAACTCTCTCGAGCAGCTTGGGTTGCACGAAAGGTCCTTTTTTAACACTTCTACCCATTAGTTTTAGCTCCTTTCATCAACTTACTTGCCGTTACGACGCTTTACGATAAGCTTGTCGGAAGGCTTCTTGTGAGCTCTTGTCTTGAGACCGAGAGCGGGCTTGCCCCAAGGTGTAACAGGACCGGGACGACCGATGGGGGACTTACCTTCACCACCACCGTGGGGGTGATCGCAGGGGTTCATGACTGAACCGCGGACTGTAGGTCTCCAACCCATGTGACGCTTACGACCTGCTTTACCGATTTTAACGTTCTCGTGTGTGCCGTTGCCGACAACACCGACTGTAGCCATGCAGGTTACGGGAACGTTTCTCAGTTCGCCGGAGGGGAGACGGAGAAGAGCGTAAACGCCTTCCTTAGCCATGAGCTGAGCGCTGTTACCAGCTGCTCTTGCAAGCTGACCGCCTCTGCCGGGGTAAAGCTCAACGTTGTGAACGAATGTACCAACAGGGATATCTGTAAGCTGAAGTGCGTTACCTGCAATGATGTCAGCGTCTGCACCGCTTCTTACTGTTGCGCCAACCTTCAGACCCTCGGGAGCGAGGATGTATCTGAATTCGCCGTCCTCATACTTGAGGAGTGCGATGTGAGCTGAACGGTTGGGATCGTACTCAATGCTCATTACTGTAGCATCCATACCGCCCTTATCTCTCTTGAAATCGATAATACGGTACTTTGTACGGTTGCCGCCGCCTCTGTGGCGGACTGTGATTCTGCCGTAGCTGTTACGACCGGACTTTTTATTCATCGGAGCGAGAAGGCTCTTGTGAGGTGCTACCTTTGAAAGTCCTGAGTAATCTGTAACCGACATATTACGTCTTGCGTTTGTAGTCGCGTTATAGACTTTAATAGACATAAGTTTCACTCTCCTTAAAGCGGCTTCGCGGAGTATGTCTTGCTCCATACCTTACCGCCGGATAATAATTGTTTTAAATATTTATTACTATAATAAATATGATTCTTACATCATACCGTCGAAGAACTCGATGGTCTTGGAATCTTCAGCGAGTGTTACGATAGCCTTCTTCCAGGAAGCTGTCATACCCTCGTAGCGGCCGAAGCGGCGAAGCTTACCGGAGCAGTTAACTGTGTTAACCTTTGCTACCTTTGTACCTTCGAACAGCTTTTCAACTGCCTGAGCGATTTCAATTTTGTTGGCATCCTTAGCAACAACGAAGGTGTACTTCATTTCTGCTGTACCTGCCATGGATTCTTCTGTGATAAGAGGACGGATGATGATATCCTGTGCTATCTTGCTCATGCGTAAACCTCCTCGATCTTTGCAACAGCATCCTTGAGAACGAGCATTGTGTCGCAATTAAGAATGTCGTATACGTTCAAAGTGTTTACAAGTGAAACCTTGACGCCTGCGATGTTGCGTGCGCTTCTGTAGATAACGTCATCCTTCTCGGGGAGAACGATGAGTGTCTTCTTGCCTGTGTTGAGTGCGCCGAGAACCTTTGCAACTTCCTTAGTCTTGATTGCATCAAGCTTGAAGGAGTCGAGAACTACGAGCTCGTCGCCTGCAACCTTAGAAGAGAGAGCAGACTTCATAGCAAGTCTTCTGACCTTCTTGTTGATGTCGCCGCCGTATGTGCGGGGCTTGGGACCGTGGGCGATACCGCCGTGGTACCACTGGGGAGCTCTTGTTGAGCCCTGACGTGCGCGGCCTGTACCCTTCTGTCTCCAGGGCTTCTTGCCGCCGCCGCTTACTTCTGAGCGTGTGCGGGTTGACTGTGTACCCTGACGCTGGTTAGCCAAATAATTGACTACTACGAGATGCATTGCATACATGTTCGGCTCGATAGCGAAAATGCTGTCTGCAAGCTCGATATCGGAAACTTTCTTTCCGGTTACATCAAAAACTGATACTGTAGACATTTATAGCACACTCCCTTCTTAAGCTTTCTTGCATGTGTCTTTGATTACGACGAAGCTGCCCTTGGGTCCGGGGATGGCACCCTTGATAGCAATGAGATTGTTCTCTGCGTCGATCTTGACAATGCTGAGATTCTGAACTGTGACCTTCTCGTGGCCGAGGTGACCTGCAAGCTTCTTTCCCTTGTAAACACGGGAAGGATCGCTACATGCGCCCAGGGAACCTGCGTGTCTTGCAACAGGGCCTGTACCGTGGGTTTCCTTCAGGCGGGAGAAGTTCCATCTCTTGATTGCGCCTGCTGTGCCTTTACCCTTGCTTGTGCCTGTGACATCAACCATGTCACCGACTGCAAAGATGTCAGCCTTGATTACGTCGCCAACGTTTACAGAAGAGATGTCAGAGAGTCTGAACTCCTTGAGAACCTTCTTGGGAGCGACGTCTGCCTTAGCAAAGTGACCCTTGAGGGGCTTTGAAAGGCGCTCGACCTTAACGTCCTGGAAGCCGAGCTGAACGGATTCGTAACCGTCGTTCTCGATTGTCTTTTTCTGTGTTACGGGGCAGGGACCTGCTTCAACAACAGTAACCGGAACAACCTTACCGTTCGCGTCGAAGATCTGTGTCATACCGATCTTCTTGCCGATGATACCTTTTTGCATTTTGTTTTTCTCCTTTCGGTTATTGGTTGGCAATTCAGCCAACATGACCTGTGAAGCGAACTATACTATAATGTATATAATATAGGGAACAGGTTTTCTTACAGCTTGATTTCGATTTCTACACCAGCGGGAAGCTCAAGTGCTGTGAGAGCTTCAACTGTCTTGTTTGACGGTCTGATGATGTCGATAAGCCTTTTGTGTGTTCTCTGCTCAAACTGTTCGCGGGAATCCTTATACTTGTGAACAGCGCGGAGAATTGTGACGACCTCTTTTTCGGTCGGCAGCGGAACGGGACCGGAAACCTGAGCGTTTGTTCGTCTTGCGGTTTCAACGATTTTTTCTGCTGCTTTGTCTACGAGGTTGTGATCGTAGCTCTTGAGTCTGATTCTGATTTTGTTTTTGACTGCCATGTGTACGCCTCCTAAATTTTGGCGGGCCGCGCTTTCAGCACACGCACCCGGGTGTTTCCAACCGAGCCATTCAAAATCCGAAAAGTATCTGAAACTACTTTCCGGTGGCCATAAGCGCAATTTCACCCCTTGTTCGTCCGTGAGAAGACGCATCGAGGATGAGAACTATTACTAGTCGCCCGGTTCGATGATCGGACATGCTCCACGGAAATTCCCTGCTTCGGTGAGCAGCCACCTTCCGTTTCTACGCATATCTGCACACTATCCTAAATAGCATGCTCATGTATGATAACACAAGATGCAACAAATTGCAAGCATTTTTCAAAAAAATTTTTAAAAATTAAATATTTATTATATACACATATATGGGGGTATTTCTGACCCCTTTTCTTTCGGCAACATATACAAAAGGATATATAATTATTTATTATAAGTGCCGAAATTTATTTGTACGAAATCCGTTGACAAATCTATTCTAATGCGTTAGAATGATATTGTACTAATGCATTAGAATAAGCATGAAAGGAGTAATTTTATGTCCGCACCTAAAGTTTTTGAAAGCGAATACCGTTTCTGTCTTATACTCTGGGAGCACGAGCCGATAAGCTCACGCGAGCTTTCTCTGCTTTGCAAGGAAAAGCTCGGCTGGTCCAAAACAACTACATATACGGTAATCAAAAGGCTGTCTGACCGAGGTGTGCTGAAAAATGAAAACACTGTGGTAACCTCGCTTGTATCAAAGGAAGAAGTGCAGGCGGCTGAAATTGACGAGCTTGTTGAAAAGAAGTTTGAAGGCTCACTGCCCGCATTCATAGCAGCCTTCGCCAAGCACAAAAATTTGAGCGATAAGGAGCTTGAAGAAATCCGCCGCATCATCGAAAAGTGAGGGAGAATATAATGGATAGTTTAATTAATATTATTAAGTACCTTTATGACATTCTGCCCGAAACGTTTTTAGAGCTTGTAAACATCAGCATTACAGCAGGTTGGATTGTTATAGCCGTTATAATTCTTCGTCTGCTTTTCAAAAAAGCCCCGAAATGGCTCAACTGTCTGCTGTGGGGCATTGTCGGTTTAAGGCTTTGCTTTCCTTTTGATATTCAGAGCGCATTCAGCCTTATACCAAGCACGCAGACCATTGACCCGAAAACAATTTACGGCAATCAATTTGAACTGAATTCGGGAATCTCCGTCATAGACACACCCGTAAACGATTACATGGGCGGCAACTTTTACGAAGGCGTTACCGTACCGCAGGAATTCCAGCTGAACATTACGCAGATTCTGACATTCATCTGGCTTACAGGTATGGCACTCATGTTAATTTACGCAATTGCAAGCTGGGCGAAATTAAAGTTCAGCTTACGCACAGCTACAAAAAAGGAAGGAAACATATATCAGAGCGAGCGCGTAAAATCGCCCTTTGTTTTAGGGCTTATCAAACCTAAAATCTACCTGCCCTACGAAATAAATGAGGACGATATTGCGCTTGTTACCGCACACGAAAAGGCACACATCAGCCGCCTTGATTACCTTATCAAGCCGCTGGGCTTTCTGCTGTTGAGCGTGCATTGGTTCAACCCCCTGCTGTGGGTTGCTTATATACTGCTTTGCAGAGATATTGAAGCAGCCTGCGATGAAAAGGTAATCAAAAACCTTGGCGAAGATGCGCGCCGCAGCTATTCACTCGCTTTACTTAATGCAAGCATCAGCCGTAAATCAATCGCCGCGTGTCCGCTTGCATTCGGCGAGGTGGGTGTAAAAGAAAGGATAAAAGGAGTTATGAATTATAAAAAGCCTGCCTTCTGGGTTATTATTGCGGCGGTTGCGGTTTGTATTATTGCCGCAGTCTGCTTCCTGACAAACCCCAGAGAAAATGGCAATTATTCTTACGCTGTAATAATGGACGAAGTGCTTGAATCAGCTGTCGAAAAGGCAATTCTTGATAAAAACAGCAAATCATTTTACGGCGATTTTGCCTGTCAGGCAAACCATGTGCTGACCGTAGAGGGCAGCGGCAGCAAAGACGATAAAATTCACACAGTAACAGTTTACACAATGGCGCTTTATTCCCGCTACAGCCTTGATGAAAACGGATATATCGTTGAAACAGGCGGCAGTCTTGAGCCGATTGCGATAACCTTCGGGATTGGTGAAAACGATAATTATACCGTACTTGAATACTGGCAGCCGGATATGGGAAGCGAATATTCAAACAGCATAAAGCACAAATTCCCGAAAGGTCTTGACACCGATACGCAGAACTATGTTGACCGCCTGCGAACGGAATGTGACCAGAAAGCACGCGAGCATTTTCTCGCAGAGCTTAAACCCATTGATACAACCGAAGAATATTCAACAACCGCAGTCATTGCAACTAACGAAGATAAAACAAATACCAACGAAATCCCAACCAACTCACCCGGCGGTATAAATCAGCCTGTTGATGATTATCTTCTCGACATTGTTGAAAGCAAGTCAAGCGGTATGACATGGCTTACAAATGAAGCCTTCGGCAAAAAATACGGCTATCATGTTTATCTGTACTGCCTTGATGAATGTTATGTTTTTGTCGGCGGTGTGCGCTATCCGCTCGGTGATGCGCTCAACAGCGGCAAGGTAACGGCGGAAGCAATCGTTTCAAAAGCCGCAGCAGATGCAAAAAACGGCAAAGCAGTTTCGCAGATGTACAAGGACGGCGGCTCAACCGTAATCAGTTACGATGACGGCGGCTCAACGGAAATAAAAACAGGCGGCTATGCAGTAATTAAAAAGAATACCATTGACGGCAACAAAGATGTGTTTATCGGACCTGCCGACATGACACTCAACCAGGTAAACAGCTTTATGGAAGGTGTCAATCAGCCCGATAACCATACAACGCCAAACAACAAGCCTACCGAAAATCCGACGGATATAAACGGCGTTACGGCAGATATAAGTCCCGAAGCTGAACCGAATCTTTCAGGCAGAATTAAAGAGATTAAAGATAATCTTATACTTATGGAAGTAACCTACGCACAAGACGGTATAAAGGAAGGTACACCTGTTTATGTGCGGCTTGACACCGTACTTTCCTATGCACCCGATATTGATTCGCTCAACCTTAAAAAGGGCGACTATATCAGCGTTGTTTATGACGGCAGAGTTATGGAAACCTACCCTTTGCAGATTGATGCTTACGCAGTATACAAAGCAGTAACTTAAAAAAAGACGGAGCTGACCCGCAAATCAAAGCAGGTCAGCTCCTGATTTTTATTCGTATTTCACCAGCATAGGTGTTGCGGTAATGCCCGCTTTTTTAATCTGGTATTCGTATGCTTTGCGTGTGCCCCTTCTGCGCCATGCATCGGGTCCGTACCAACGGCAGGCAGGGTCAGCCATATGAAGTGCGGCAAAGGTATTGTAGCGGTTGCCGTAGGCTGTAAGCTCTACGCTGTGTTCACCTTCAGACAGCTTACCAAGCGGTGCAGTATAGGGTGAAAGAGCTATTGTACCCATTCGTTTACCGTCAACGGTAAGTGTGCATACGGGTTGTTCAAAGTGCGGAACCATAACATGAAGTTCGTCTTTACCGCCCTGAACAGTAAACTTATATGTAACATTACCACCGTAGAAGGGCAAGCCCTGGCGCGTCCAATCGCCGAATTCAAGCTCGCGCACGGGTGCGGTTATTGTATATGTTCTGCCCTTTAAATCAACGCCGAAATCGCCTAAAAGATACATGGCTTCAAGCGTTGAAACCTTGCCAAAGGCACGGGAAACAACAATAATATTTTCACCCTTTTCGAGCTTACCGAGGGCAATTATATCAATAGAATCGTCAACATATTTGCCTGTGCTTACGGTATCAATAGCCTTACCGTTAAAGGTTACTGTTGATTTATCGAGGTCCTCAAGCGCAAGGCTTACACAGTCAACCTCAACCTCGGAATATACGGTATATTTAAGCTCAACGGTTTCGGTTTCCTTTTCAACGCCGAACAGCCACGGCTGTGCGCCGCCCGCAATGGCATTTTCCATTTTAAGTTCGGCTTTGAGTATATCGGTAATACACAGAATTTCTTCGTTTGCGCGCCATTCGCCGCCGTTAAGTCTGTATTCGGGCATATCAAGCACGGCAACATTCGGTTCAGCAAGCTCGACCTTATTCTTTGCAGGAATCAGTCCGACTTCCACGCGTTCCTTACGCTTTTCAGGCTCAACAGCCGACCTGCCGCAAACGAGCTTGAGCAGCACGCTGTCCTGCGGATAAAGCTCAAAATCAATAAAGGTATCACCATGCTTATAAGAAGCCGCAATCGGCTCTGCAGAGCCATTCATGGTATTCCACAGCTCAGGTGCATATTCGCCTTTTATGCGCAGGGTATAGTCTTGACTCCAGCAGGCATAATGTGAATTATCATGGTTTACCGGAGCAATAAACAGCCAGCGGCAATCGCCATCATCACGCAGCTGATACATGTGGTTGTCGGTGCGCTCTCCCCTATCATCGCGCAGGTCAATTTCGCGGTTTGCCTCAAGCGCATTTATAAGCTGTATTCTCGACCAGCCTACTGTTTCAGCTTCAGCGGCAAATGCCTTCGCTTCGCCGTTTTCAAGCGCATCAACATACTCGGGCAGGCTGCCTGCAAATATAACCTTGCCTCCGTTTGCCTTGAAATTTTTAAGGAAATCAAGCGTTGTTGAACGGATTGTAAGAAGGTTGGGAACAATAATGGTATCGTACTGCATCTGACCGACCTTTGTTCCGTCTGCCTGAGCGGGCAGGTTGGCTTCGCAGATGTAGTTATAATCAACAAGGCTGTACAGCAGCCAGTTTGCAAGCTGCATAAATTGCTCGTTCATTTCCTCGCGTATGTCAGCGGTCTGCTCACGCGGACCGTAGCGCAGCCAATAGCTTTCAATCGGGTGAATAACGCCTACGCGCACAACAGGCTTACCTCTTGTCATGGCGGCATTTACTCTTGCAAAGTGGTTTTCAATATACGGATATTCTTTATACCACGGTGACTGATGTCCGATACAGGCGGGATAATCGCGCTTTGCTTCACCCTTCATTGAAACCCAGTACAGATGCGGCACACGCACAGAAACACCGAGTGCTGCCTGCCAGTCGCCCTGCAATTTGTGACCGCGGAAGGTGAAATCCCAGCCCGTTACGCCGTAAAGCTCGCTTAACATACCTTCCCTGCCGTACTGATGGACAGCGGACTGACACTGCTTTGCGGTAGTGAATTCGCGGCTGTCACACAGCAAATCTATACCGGGAAGCTGAAAACCGCGGTAGGAGCGCATACAATCACCAACAGCAGCGTTCTGGCTTTCAAGCGAAGGTTCTTCCATCATATGACCTGTAAGCATGATACCGTTTTTCTCGCACCAACAGCCGATATTATCCGCAAAAGCAACTGCAAAACGCTCCGCAACATGGTCATGGTAACGGTAGCGTGTTACGGACACCTTGCCGTCGGGCAGCTCCCAGAAAAGCTCGGGCAATTTATCAAAAAGCTCTTCGCCGTACATTGTTCTGTATGTATCTGCAAAGTCGGTTGTGTAGGGCAAAAACGCATCTGTATCGCCCTCTGCCTTGCCAAACATTTTTTTGCGCGCAACCTGCGGCTCGTCGGTAAAAATTGCCGGAACAGCTTCGCCGAATTCATCGCCGATACACTCTTTATAGCGCTCATGTGTGATATTTATAAACTCGTTCATTGCTGCGGGAGAAAGCGTATCAACATAGGTCTGCAAGTTAAACCAATCGCTTTCACCCTGTGTTTCGCAATAGGCATACCAGCAGTTTTCGCACTCTTCATTTTCGCCAAGTCTGCGATAGCTTTCAAGGCAACCGTTTTTATCAAGCGTTACCTCATACCTTGCAAGAAGCTCACCGTTTTCCTCACGAACGGCATTGGCAGAGCTGTCGTTGGATTCATCAGCACCTGCGCCGTAGCCTGTGCGAGTGAAGAGCAGATATTTTTCTCTGTTTTCCTTTTTCTTTGTCACAAGTCCGCCTGCAAAGCCGGAGGGCCATTTATCCTCATCGTAAAGCCACGCAAGCATCTTTTTATCCTTGGCAGTTTCAACGCTGCCCTTTATAAGCTTCATAAAGTCATCAGAAAGATATTGAGTTGACATACCTACACGCACATGCATATGGAATCCGCCAAAGCCCATATCCTGCATATAGCCGATTTCGCGGTTAAGCAAATCCTGGTTAAGCTCACAGTTCCACGCCCAGAAGGGTGTAGCGCGGTATTCGCTTGTGGGGTTTGCAAAAAGCTCTTTCGTCAAAGGAGCAGAATTCTTTTTGTAAAGCATAAATCAAGCCTCCTGAAAAACATTAGATTGAAAATAATATTTATTGACAAAACAAACATATTATTTTATACTTTAAAAGTATATAGTTATATTAGAGTATTACCGCACAAAAGTCAATGCTGATTTTGTTAACATTTACCATAAGGAAGTGAAACAATGAAAGAATTAATCACTCTTATTGTCCCCTGTTACAATGAGCAGGAGGTGTTGCCGTTGTTTTACGAAGAAGTCAGCCGGGTTACGGCACTTATGCCCGATTACGGCTTTGAATTTCTTTTTGTTGATGACGGGTCAAAGGATTCCACTCTCAAAATTTTAAAACAGCTTTCTCAAAACGATGAAAGGGTAAGATACCTTTCATTTTCACGCAACTTCGGCAAGGAAGCCGCAATGTATGCAGGCTTCTGCGAAGCCGAAGGCGACTATGTTGCCGTAATGGATGCCGATTTGCAGGACCCGCCTTCACTCCTGCCCGAAATGATGAGCATTATCAAAAATCAGGGCTATGACAGCGTTGCCACGCGCAGGGTAACCCGCGCAGGCGAACCGAAAATCCGCTCAATGTTTGCCCGTATGTTCTACAAATTAATCAATAAAATTTCCGATGCCGATATTGTTGATGGTGCGCGTGATTTCCGCCTTATGAAACGCGATATGGTAGACGCCATTGTCAGAATGTGCGAATACAACCGTTTTTCAAAGGGCATTTTCGGCTGGATAGGCTTTAAAACCTACTGGCTGCCGTTTGAAAATGTTGAACGTGCCGCAGGCGAAACAAAATGGAGCTTCTGGAAGCTGTTCAAATATTCGCTTGAAGGAATAATCAGCTTTTCGCAAACTCCGCTCAATATTGCTTCGTGGATAGGCATATTCTTCACAATCATGTCCTTTGTGGGCGTTGTAGTTGTTTTCGTCCGCAGGCTGTTTTTCGACGACCCCGTACAGGGCTGGGCTTCAACCGTATGCTTCATCTGCTTCATCGGCGGAATTCAGCTTTTTTGCACCGGCATCATGGGTCAGTACCTTGCTAAAACCTATATGGAAGTCAAAAACAGACCTATATATATAATCCGTGAAACGAATAAGAAAAAAGAGGAGAAACCACATGAAACCGACAAGTAAAAACCTCCCCTTTAACGATACCAACATCACCAACGGCTTCTGGGCTGACAGGCAAAAGCTCAACCGCGAGGTGACAATTCACAGCGTGTACGACCGTTTCAAGGAAACGGGGCGCTTTGATGCATTTAAACTCGACTGGAAAAAGGGCGAGCCTAACCGCCCGCACATCTTCTGGGATTCGGATATTGCAAAGTGGCTTGAAAGTGCCGCTTACATAATTGCCAAAACACCCGATGCAGAGCTTGAAAGCATAATTGACGAAGTTGTAGACCTGATAGATAAAAACCGTTGGGATGATGGATATTTCAACATCTGCTATACTCTTTTTGAGCCTGATGACCGTTTTACCGCAAGGCACAATCACGAGCTTTACTGTGCAGGTCACCTGATGGAAGCGGCTGTTACTTACTATAATGCAACGGGTAAGGACAAATTCCTTAAAATCATGTGCGACTATGCCGATATGATTGAAAAGGCATTTGTCACCGAAAAGTGGGCAGAGTTTGACAGTCCCGGTCACGAAGAAATTGAGCTTGCGCTGGTTAAGCTTTACAGAGCAACAGGCGAAAAGCGATACCTCAATTTAAGCAAGCACTTTGTTGACGAGCGCGGCAAAACCGAAAATGATGCCTATTCCCAGGCACATATGCCCGTAAGAGAGCAGGAAGAAGCAGTAGGTCACAGCGTTCGTGCCGTTTACCTTTATTGCGCAATGGCTGATTTAGCTGCAGAGTGCGATGATGATTCATTGTTCACTGCCGCTGACAAGCTTTTTGACAACATGGCAAAGAAAAAGATGTATGTTACAGGCGGTTTAGGTCAGACCTGCGTGGGCGAAGCCTTCCTGCCCGAATACGATTTACCCGAAACATCGTCCTACTGTGAAACCTGTGCAGATATAGGCTATATTCTTTTTGCAAGCCGTATGAGTGCAATAAAGCCGCACAGAAAATATGACGATGCGGCTGAGCTTGCACTTTACAACGGTTTTCTTTGCGGCTTATCGCTTGACGGCAAGGGCTTCTTCTACGATAATTCAATTGAAGTTGACCTTATCGGCATCAGCAATCCCAAGGATAACAGACACAGACCCTTCTACCCGATTACACAGCGTTTGGAAGTTTTTGACTGCTCCTGCTGTCCGCCCAATGTTACAAGGCTTATTGCAAGCCTGGGCGAAATCGCCTGCTCGGCAAGCGATGATACACTGTGGGTTCACCACTTCATTGGCGGCGACTTTGAAGCCGACGGCAAAAAAACCACCGTTGAAACACTTTACCCCGAAAACGGTAAAATCAGAATCACCTGCTCCGGCAATTTCAGACTTGCACTGCGTTTGCCCGCATGGTGCAGAAGCTATACATTGAACGGCGGTAAAAACGCAGCGCTTGCAGACGATGGCTTTATTTATGTTGATGTTGCCGACGGCGATGTTATAGAATATTCGCTTGATATGCCCGTGCGCTTTGTTCAGGCAAACCCGAAGGTGCGTCAGTGCTGCGGCAGAATTGCCGTTCAGCGCGGTCCGCTTGTTTACTGCGCAGAAGGTGTGGATAATCCCCTGCCGCTCAAAAACCTTTATGTTGATACAAAAGCCGAAGGAAAACTTATTAAAAACGATGAATTCAGCTTTTACGGAATAGAGCTTGACGGCTTTATAAAGCCCGATTCTGACGAGCTCTACTACGATTACGATGAAAACTATGTCGAACAGAAAATAAAGCTTATTCCTTATTATGCTTATGCAAACAGAGGCGAAACGGATATGCTTATCTGGCTGACAAGAGAATAATAAAATTAACATACCGAAAGGATAAAAAATCATGCTTCACAACACTCAATTCAACAGAGAAATTATGGAAAAAATCGGCTTTCCTCAGGAAGCACAGGTCTGCTTTACAAAAATGTTTCAGCTCCTTGATGAAAACAAGGAATGGGGCGATGAATTTGATAAAATCTATGAGGACTATATGTTCCCGTGGGCAAACGAACTTGGTCAGAAGCTTGATAGAGTAACCGAGCTTGCAAAGAAAATGAACAAGCCCGAGCAGACAATGCACATGGTATTCCTGCTTTGCTGCAGCGAAGAGCTGCTCAAGCGCTACCGTGAAAAGGGTCTGCCCGATAAAATGTATTACGACCAGATGTGCGACCTCAAATATAAGCTTATCGAGTGCCGCGACTGCGAAAACTGCTGGGGTACATTTGTCGGCGGCTGGTTCCACGGTCAGTATGAGGTTGACCGTTTTGCCCTCGGCAGATTCCAGTTTGAGCTGCGTGAGCTTGATGAAAAGCATGACGGCAAGGTTCTTTCAAGCGGTCATGTTCTTCACACAGGCGATAAATATGTCAACTTCCACATTCCGTCATCAGGTGTTCCGCTGACTGATGAAGTGCGTTTTGATGCCTACCGTCAGGCATACGAATTCTTCAAGGATGAATTCAATGGCGGTCCTGTACTTTTCGGCTGCGGCTCATGGCTGCTTTACGATAAGTACCTCACCTTCCTGCCCGAAAAGAGCAACACAGCAAAATTCATTCGCGATTTCGAGCTGCTTGAGCAGGAGAAAAAGGAAGAATTCAACGACGGCTGGAGAATTTTTGAACGCTTTTCAGACCTGCCCGTTGAACAGTGGCCGCGTGACAATTCCCTGCGCCGCGCTTTTGCCGACTTTGTTGAAGCAGGCGGCAAAACAGGTCACGGCTTCGGCGTAATTCTGTTTGATAAGGACCATATTGTTAGATAAAACCATTCGGAGAATAAATGAAAGTTCTTAACCTGAAAGCTAAAAGCTACCGCAACCTTGCCGGGCTGGAATATACCCCCGGCGAGGGTGTCAACATAATCTGCGGAGAAAACGGTCTTGGAAAAACAAACTTAATAGAGAGCATCTGGCTTTTTACGGGCTGCCGCAGCTTCAGAAGCGTTCGGGATAAGGATGTTGTTATGTTCAACCAGCCTCAGGCAGAGCTTGAAATGGAATTTTTTTCGGGCAGCCGCAGCAAAACGGCAAAGCTGATTATTGACGAAAAGCGCCATGCCGAACTCAACGGTATCTCACTCGCATCCGGCAGAAAGATGATGGGCGAATTCACCTGCGTTGTGTTTACTCCGCTCCACCTTTCAATAGTAAAGGACGGGCCGGAGGAACGGCGCAAATTTCTTGATATTGCTTTAAGCCAGCTAAAGCCGAACTACGCAAAAGCTTTGCTTGAATACAACAGGATTCTGTCACAGCGCAATGCAACCCTGCGTGCCGCAAGGGATAACTCTGCTTACCTTGCAATGCTGGATATATGGGATGAGGAGCTTGCAAAAAAAGGCGCGGTTATAATTGATAACCGTATGCGCTGCCTTGAAAATTTAAAAGAATATGCTTACCCTGCCTATGATGAAATATCCTCGGGCAAGGAAAAGCTGACTCTGCGCTACAAGGAATATGCCCGCGAAAAAGCAGAGGGCAGAGAAGAAATATATCAAAGCCTTATAAATGCGTTGAAGGAAAAGCGTGAAAGCGATGTTGACCACTGTACAACAAGCATCGGTGCGCACAGAGAAGAATTTTCCATTGAGCTTTCGGGAAAAAGTGCGCGCAAATTCGGCTCACAGGGTCAGCAACGCAGTGCCGCACTTTCATTAAAACTTGCCGAAGCAGATTTAATAGCAAAGGTTACCGGTGAGGAACCTGTAATACTGCTTGACGATGTTTTCAGCGAGCTTGACCCGCAACGGCAAAAATATGTTGTAAGCCGTCTGCAAAACAGGCAGGTTTTCATAACCTGCTGTGATGAAGAAAACCTTGTCCATATGCAAGGGCTTGATGTAAAAGTAGAAAGACTTGAACAAATAACAACGGAGTAAATGATATGTACGAAAATTGGGAACAGCTTAAAAACGACTGTATGGGCTGCACAAAATGCGGCCTTGCCGCAACACGCACAAAGCTTGTGTTTGGCGTCGGCAACGAAAACGCAAAGGTACTGTTCATCGGCGAAGGTCCGGGCGCAAATGAAGATTTGCAGGGCGAGCCTTTTGTAGGCAGAGGCGGTCAGCTGCTTGATAAATTTTTAGCCGCAGTTGACCTTGACAGAAAAAAGAATATCTATATAGCCAATATGGTCAAATGCCGTCCGCCGCAAAACCGTGACCCCCTGCCCGAGGAGCAGAACGAGTGCATCGGCTGGCTGCGCGAACAGACAAGGCTTCTCAAACCGAAAATTATAGTCTGCCTCGGCAGAATTTCCGCAACAAGATTGATTTCCCCCGATTTTAAAGTAACAAAACAGCACGGCGAATTTATAGATAAAAACGGTACGCTTATGATGGGCACCTTCCACCCCGCAGCACTTCTGCGCAACCCCACACAAAAGCCCGCCGCACTGGAGGACTTTGTTAAGTTGAGAGAAAAGATTATGGAAGTTTGTCCGGAGACGTATGAACTTTAACTGTTATGAGTAAAGAAAAAGATTACAAATACACTTCCTACAACAGCGGCAGCTACAGTTTTTTTAAGCGTTATATTGTTATAACCTCTTCGTCGCTGCGGCGACACCTCTCCTTTCAGGAGAGGCAGGGGATGTAACTGCAACCGATATAAAAAACGAAAGGCTGTACCGCAATCTGAAATCCTGAAACTTTACTTCTCGTTAAGCCTCTCCTGAAAGGAGAGGTGGCACGGCGTAAGCCGTGACGGAGAGGTCAAGAAATAAAAATTAATCATTCGAGGGATGTTGAAATGAAAAAGATTAGTTTTGATACAAAGAAAACTGCAGAAACAGCTAAAGACTTATTCAGCAAAGCTACCGACGCAGGTAAAAAAGCTGTAGAAGATGTTCAGAAAGGTGCAAAGAACTTATCCGAAAAGGCAAAAAACGACAGCTATATTCGTCGGATGAAAAAATATAACCCTTTGTTTCCTGAACAGTATATCGACAAAAATTTTAACATTCCCAACATGATTATGATTCGCGATGATGCCGAAAGAAAAGGCATTGATGTTTGTGAAGGTGCTATAGGCTGGCTTAATAACGATAGTGAAATTGAAGTTTTGTGTCTTTATGATGAAGCTGTTGAAATGAGCGGTATTAAATTTTTGCCTGCACCTGTCTGCGATGCTGTATATTATGTTGACAGCTTTGATAGAAACTGCTTTATAAGAACCGATTATATTTTTCAGAAATCTCACGAAGAACGTTTAGCTGAACTCAAAAACATTGCTTATATGCTGGGTGCAAAAGCTTGCTCTATTGAAATAACCGAAACTGTTTATGAAACGGTAACCGACAAAAAGAAAGCCGATTTATCAGCAAAGCTCCCTGTTAACGGTCAGCTTAAAGCATCAGGAAAAGCTGAACAAAACTTTTCTTCTCAAGATATCAATAAACGCAGCGGAAAAATAACCGCAAAATTTGAAGGCAATGATACACCTGAGCGTCCCGAACTGAAGTGGTTTGCCAACGATGAAAATATTAAAAATCTCATTGAAATGAGATGTACCAAAGGCAATTCAATTCAGTCGGAAACCTTGGAGCTTTCGGGTTCAACTTCCGCAACAATGGCACAAAAAACTGCTTATGCAATTGACTGTACAATGAATAAGATAGGTGCAAAGGGCAGTTCCTCCATGGAACATCAGGCTGTAAAAGAAAATACCAGTATGCTTATTTTTCGAGTAAAATTTTAATCGCCGGAACATTTATAATAAAAGAATTTTTATGAGCAAAGAAAAAGACTACAACTTCACCTCCTACAACAGCGACAACATCAATATTGCAAAAGCTCTGCGAAATGCAATGACAAGGCAAGAAAAGCACCTTTGGTACGATTTTCTTCAAAAATATCCCATTAAATTCTATAAACAACGACCGATTGATAATTATATAGTTGATTTTTACTGTTCAAAAGCAAAGCTTGTTATAGAGCTTGACGGAAGCCAACATTATTTCGAAAACGGCATTTCGTCAGACGCACAAAGAACTGCTGTTCTGAATCAACTCGGAATTGAAGTACTGCGCTTTTCTAACAGCGATGTAAACGAAAATTTTGAAGGCGTTTGTTTGTCAATTGATAAAAGAATCAGCGAAAAGTTCAACATTCCGCTACAGGTTTTTTGAGTGTGATTTGTTATAACCTCTCCGTCGCCGCGGCGACACCTCTCCTTTCAGGAGAGGCAGGGGCGAAACAACAACCAACATTAAAATCCGCAAGCTTGTGTAATAACCTCAAAGCCTTAGTTTTGAGATGAATTCTGCTGTTAAGAATCAAGCCTCTCCTGAAAGGAGAGGTGTCACGGCACAAGCCGTGACGGAGAGGTTAAAAAAATAAAAATATCCGAGGCAAAAAGATGTCATTTTTCACAGCAATAACAGAAATATTTTCATACTCTTTTTTGCGCACACCGCTGCTTGTGGGCATACTTGTGTCGCTTTGTGCGGCGTTGCTCGGCTCGGTGCTTGTGCTCAAACGCTTTTCAATGATTGGCGACGGGCTTTCCCATGTGGGCTACGGTGCGCTCTGCGTTGCCGCTGCTGCGGGAATTGCGCCGCTTAAAATAGCCATACCCGTTGTTATAGTTGCAGCGTTCTTTCTGCTGCGAATCAGCCGCAACAGCCGGATAAACGGCGACAGCGCAATTGCCCTTATTTCAGGCACGGCAATAGCAATAGGCGTGCTGACGGTGAAGCTTGCAGGCAATGTAAACATTGATGTGGGCAGCTATATGTTCGGCAGTATTGTTGCGGTAAACAAGTCCGATGTTATAATCAGTATTGTTTTGTCGGCGGTTGTGCTGCTGCTTTATGTGATTATGCATAACGGAATTTTCAGCGTGACATTTGACGAAAGCTTTGCAAAGGCAACCGGCACAAAGGTTTCGTTTTACAATACGGTTGTCGCCATACTCACCGCCGTTACAATTGTTGTCGGCATGAGGCTAATGGGCGCAATACTTATTTCTTCCCTGCTTATTTTTCCGTCGCTTACCGCGATGAGATTTTTCCGAAGCTTCCGCGGCGTTGTTATCTGCTCCGCCGCCGTTTCAGCGCTCGGATTTTTTCTCGGCTTTGTTGCAGCATACCGCTTTGATTTGCCGACTGGCGCAAGCGTAGTTGCCGTAAATGCAATTTTCTTTGTGCTGTTCAGCATTGCAGGAAAGATTAAGCAGAGATTGTCCAAAAAGAATTGCTGTTAAAACAATAACCCACACGAAAGGAACGAAAAATATGAAAGTTTCCGAAATTATGAAAGTGCTTGATGCTGAGCTTGTTTACGGCGAAGAATTTCTTGACAGAGAAGTTCAGTCCGCCTGCGGCAGCGACATGATGAGCGATGTGCTTGCATATGTTAAAGAGCAGGCTGTACTGCTTACGGGTCTTGTAAATCCGCAGGTTGTACGCACAGCCGAAATGATGGACATGAAGTGCATTGTTTTTGTACGCGGCAAAAGCCCTGACCTTGGCATGATTGAGCTTGCGGAGGAAAACGGAATACCCCTGCTCAAAACAAAGCGTGAAATGTTTACCTCCTGCGGCATTCTTTACGAAAACGGTCTGCGCGGCGGCGCACACCGCCCCGAATAAGGAGGAACAGCAGTATGAGTGAAGCAATAAAGTTACACTACGATGTTGACGGTAAAGACTTCACCCGTGCAGGTGAAGCCTCCGGCAAAATCAAGAAGACACTTAAAGATATAGGCTATCCGCCCGAAATTATACGCAACACCGCAATTGCTGTTTATGAGGCTGAAATAAACCTTGTTATTCACGCAGGCGGCGGCGAAATTGATGTTGAAATTGCACCCGAATATGTCCATGTTGTGCTGACTGACCACGGACCCGGCATTGAAAATGTTGAGCTTGCAATGCAGGAAGGCTATTCAACCGCACCCGATCAGGTGCGTGCCCTGGGCTTTGGCGCAGGTATGGGTCTGCCCAACATAAAAAAATATACCGATGAAATGAAAATTGATACCGTCCTCGGTGAAGGAACGGTTATGACACTGAAAATTTATGTTAAATAAATTTTCAGTGTCAGGTAAGAAGTAATAGTGAACAGGTAATAAGTACTGCCCTTGGGCGCAGGCTTTAAATCCACCCGCACTTCTTCACTATTACTTATTACCTATTACTTTTGAGGTCGGAGGTTTTACATGTCAGATTTCTACCATTCCGTTCGGTTGGACTCGGAAAAATGCCGTGGCTGTACAAACTGCATAAAGCGTTGTCCCACAGGCGCAATCCGTGTGCGTGAAGGCAAGGCGCATATAATCAAAGAGCGCTGCATTGACTGCGGCGAATGTATACGAGTCTGCCCTTACCACGCAAAATTTGCCGAACACGATTCACTTGAACAGATACATAATTTCAAATACAATGTTGCAATACCTGCACCGTCGCTTTACGGTCAGTTCAACAACCTTGACGATGTGGACTATGTGCTGACCGCGCTGAAAGCACTCGGCTTTGACGATGTGGTTGAGGTTGCAAAAGCGGCAGAGCTTGTAAGCGATGCCACAAGAAAGCTTTTTGAGCAAGGCATACTCAAAAAGCCTGTTATTTCTTCCGCCTGCCCTGCTGTTGTCAGGCTTATACGGGTTAATTTCCCTAACCTTATTGACCATGTTGTGCCGCTCACCTCCCCCATGGAGGTTGCCGCCGGCATTGCCCGCGAAAAAGCAAGAGCTGATTCAGGTCTGGACGATGAAGATATAGGTGTATTCTTCATCACCCCCTGCCCTGCCAAAATTACCGCTATAAAATCCCCTGTCTGCCTTGAAAAATCCGCAATAAACGGCGCATTTGCAATTAAAGATATTTACCCTGCGCTTGTGCAGAAAATGAACCACCTTACCGAAACCGAAGGCATAAAGGATTCGGGTGTAATCGGTGTTGGCTGGGCTACAGGCGGCGGCGAAGCAAATTCACTGCTTAAAGATAACTGCCTTGCCGCAGACGGAATAGACAATGTTATCAACATTCTCAACGAGCTTGAAGATGAAAAACTGCCCGACATTGAATTTATTGAACTCAATGCCTGCACGGGCGGCTGCGTCGGCGGCTCACTGACCTACGAAAATCCGTACGTTGCAAAGGCAAGAATAAAGCGACTGCGTAAATACCTGCCCGTTTCTTGCAACCGCCTTGACACGGTTGATGTACCCGACAGTATGTTCTGGCACAAAGCACTTGTTGCTACCGATGTAATGAAGCTTGCAGATACAGTACCCGAAGCAATGCGCAAAATGGCGGCAAAGCGCGAAATACTCGAAAAGCTGCCCGGGCTTGACTGCGGCACCTGCGGTGCGCCTTCATGCGCTGCACTTGCAGACGATATTGTCCGCGGCTTTGCATCAGAAAAGGACTGTGTTTTCATGCTGCGTGACCAGCTCAGCGGCATAGACCGCGAGCTTATTCCCGCACCGTACAGAGCCAAAGAAAAGGAGTAAAAACACATGACAGTAAAAAATCTGATAGACGAATTTTCGCTTGAAGTTATATGCCACGGCGAGCTTGCAGAAGAAAAGCAGGTTACGGGCGGCTACTGCGGCGACCTTTTAAGCTGGGTTATGTCCCGCGCAAAGGAAGGCGACTGCTGGCTTACGGTTATGGGAAATGTCAATTCAGTAGGCGTAGCTGTGCTTGCCGATGTTGCCTGCATACTGCTGACGGAAAATTCCGCATTCGATGACGATGCGTTGCGCAGGGCAGAGCAAAACAATGTAATAGTTCTGCGCAGCGATAAAAACGCATTCGAGCTTGCAGGAAAGCTTGCTGATTTGTTATGAGCATTTTTTACGATTTTCATATTCATTCCTGCCTTTCCCCATGCGCGGAAGAGGAAATGACACCTTTCAACCTTGTAAATCTCGCCGCTATCATGGGTCACGTTGCCATAGCACTGACTGACCATAATTCGTGCCAGAACTGCGCCGCTGCAATGCGGGCGGGCGAACAGGCGGGAATAACCGTAATACCGGGCATGGAGCTTTGCACCTGCGAAGAAGTTCATGTAGTCTGCCTTTTTGAAGAACTAAAGGCAGCAGAAGAATTTTCAAGCTTTGTACTTTCAGGTATTCCGCCTATAAAAAACCGCCCCGAAATTTTCGGCACGCAGTTAATAATGGACCATGAGGATAAAATACTCGGTTCGCAGGATTTGCTGCTTACAACCGCAAGCAGCATCTCAATTGACGATGTTGAAAAAATAATTGACGGCTACGGCGGAGTGTGCTATCCTGCTCATATAGACCGAAGCAGCTACAGCGTAATTTCAAACCTCGGCATGATAACGAAGGAAATGGGCTTTGAAATTGCCGAGGTTTCACCAACCGGCGATGTTGACGCGCTCAAAGCAAAATTTCCTATACTCGAAAGCATGAAAATTCTCACTTCGTCCGATGCACACAGGCTCGATTCAATGCGCCCTGCAGAGCTTTGCCTGCACACGGATAACACAATCAAAAGCATAATCAACCATTTAAAAAACAGATAATAAAGAAAGGAAAAAAAGAAAATGAAAAAGACCATTTGCATCCTGCTGACTGCTGTAATGCTTTTCGCATTTGCCGCATGCAGCAAAAACAAGGGTGAACCCTATGTTGAACCGCCGACGGAAGTTATCACCTTTGCTGACGGCGAAACAGCCGTTTATGAAGTTGTAACCGATGCTCAGGGCGAAAAGGTTACAAAAGAAAACGGCGAAAACGAGGTTATCCCCTACGACCCGCCCGTAACCGAAAAAGGCGGCTACCTTGTAACCGATCCGGAGGGCAGTACAATAAAGCAGTCTGCCACAACGGCACAGACAGCAGTTGTCGAAAGGGAAGATATCGACCTTAATGACCCCGACACACCTGCCAACGGCACAACAGCACCCGTTCAGACTAAGCCCGGCGAAACAACCACAGAAAAAAAAGACCCCGCTACAAGCGCTGACAGTAATTCTTCCTTTGTATCCGGAGAAGATATTGAAGTTGTAACAACAAAAGACCAGGCGGCAAAGCCCACCGAAAAGGTGACAATGGCACCTGATATTCCCGAAGACCAGACCGGTGAATTCGGAACGGAAATTTCTAAAGCCGATGCAGAAAAGCTCTATAACATTCTCAACTTTAAAAACACCTTTGACCAGGCACTCTGTGTTCCCGATTATAACAAAGCAGCAAAAGAGCTGCCCGTTTATATGGGAAATGTTGAAAACGCAATTGCACAAATCAAAGCTGACAAAACTCTCTACCAATATGTCGGCAACGAGAACCTCAACCTTTGGTTGAGCTATATGCAGGAGGTTGAAGATAAATACACAATCTTCCTCAACATTTACAACGAAATTAAAGATGAAGACGAATACCCGAAATCATTCTACGCCGCATATGAGGATTTCCAGAACAGCTACCGCAGCGCACTTAAAATTTACTACACAATCCGCACAAACGCAGAAGCTATAATGTATTCCTATAATGTAGTAGGCTGATAAAAACAAATCCCGAATTCAAGAGGCAAAATATGAAAATACTTATAATCGACGGTCAGGGCGGCCAGCTCGGAAGTCAGCTTATAAAAGCAATAACCGGGCGTTATCCCGATGCAGATTTAACCGCAATAGGTACTAACGCAACCGCAACAACCGCAATGGTAAAATCAGGTGCTAAGCAAGCGGCAACAGGCGAAAACCCCATAATCGTTGCCAGCAGGAAAGCAGATGTTATTATAGGACCTATCGGAATTGTAATTGCAGATGCTCTGCTCGGCGAGGTCACACCCGAGGCAGCAAAGGCTGTCGGTCAAAGCAATGCGGTGCGCATTCTTATCCCGATAAACAAATGCAGCAATCTTGTTGCAGGTGTTAACAAGCTGACACTTTCCGCACTGATTGAGGATGCACTGATAAAGCTTGAAGAAATTTTAAATAACCGCTTGAAATAATGCTTTTCGGATGATATAATGTTTTTTGTTATTCAGAAGATTAACATTCGGAACAGAAGTTCTTTTTTCTACAATATTTTTTATTTTGCGATACTATGAAGGTGTTGTTTTCTCAGAAGGGATAACTGCACCTTCTTGTTTTTCAATTGCAAAAAAAGAGAGGACTTCTTATGAAAAAGCAAAACACAACAATTAACCTTGCATTAGCAGCAATGTTTCTTGCGCTTACCTTTGTGATGCCGTTTTTAACAGGTCAGGTTCCTCAGATTGGTTCAATGCTGTGTCCGATGCATATACCTGTAATTCTTTGCGGCTACATCTGCTCCGCTCCCTGGGGACTTGCCGTTGGCTTTATAGCTCCGTTGCTGCGCTCGTTTACGCTGGGTATGCCCCCGCTGTTTCCTACCGCCTTTGCAATGTCGTTTGAGCTTGCTGTTTACGGCTTTATGTCAGGCTTTTTATACCGCGTACTTCCAAAGAAAAAAATTAATATTTATGTTTCGCTGGTGATGTCCATGGTTGCAGGCAGACTTGTATGGGGCATTGTACAGTTCTGCTTCATGGGCTTGGATACCACAAGGTTCGGACTTTCTGCTTTCTGGGCAGGTGCCGTTGCAAATGCTCTGCCCGGTATTGCCGTGCAAATTGTGCTGATTCCGATTATTGTAATGCTTATTGATAATAAGAAATTTGCGAAGATGAGAGATTAAAATGAAAAATATAAATCAAATCAAAAAAAGCCGCGAATTGCTTATGCTGCATTGTCAGACACATCCGGAATTGCAGCCTCAGGACCTTTTTAAGTTTATTTATCAAAGCTCCTTCGGCTGTGAGCATATGATTTCTTCAAGCGAAATGGTTACGGATTATATCATCGAAGAACTCAACCGCGGTGTTAAAAACAGCTGTCCGTATATCGAACCGTTAGACGGTGATTACAGCCGTGTCAATCTTTCTTATCTTAATTCCGGATTAAGTGTTCAGACTCTCGGCAGACTATTCTTTCTTTCCGCAAAAAAAGAACCGTACGGAGAAAACGAGTTAAAAAACAAGCTCAATACTGCAAAAGAGCTCATGTCAGAAAAGCTGCTTCCTTTTGCCGAAGCGGATTTTGAAAAGCAAGCTGAGCAATGGAAAGCTCTCGGATATCCGGCCGTTCACCATTCAGCCGAGTACAAAGAAAAATATGCACCGTCATATAGAGTAATTGCGAACAGATATATTGCGTTTTTGCCGCTTTTTGCAGAAATTGATAAGCGGCTTTCAGAAGGTACATTAAGAATAGCAATTGAAGGAAAAAGCGCAAGCGGAAAAACAACGCTCGGAAAAATGCTCAAGGAAATTTACGGCTGTACTGTTTTTCATACGGATGATTTTTTCCTGCGTCCGGAGCAGAGAACACCTGAAAGATATGCCGAAATCGGCGGCAACATTGACCGCGAACGCTTTATTGATGAGGTGCTTATTCCGCTGAGTAAAGACGAAACGATCAATTACCGCAGATTTGATTGCTCCGAAATGCAGCTTCAAGCTCCGACAAGAATTAAACCCGAAAAGCTGACTGTAATCGAAGGCTCATATTCTATGCATCCCGAATTTGAAGGGTATTACAATTTTTCAGTGTTTCTTGACATTTCTCCGCAATTTCAAAAAGAACGCATATCAAAACGCAATTCGCCGCAGCTGGCTGAACGCTTTTTTAATGAATGGATTCCCCTTGAAAACACATACTTTTTCGCCACAGATATAAAAAAAAGGTGTGAAATGTGTATCACAATCACACCGCAGGCTTAATAAAAGACGAAAGAGCTGTCTTGCTAAAAAACAAACAATTGCAAGCACAATAGATTTTATTTCCGGTGCTTTATTCAAAAGAAAATAATCAAAAAGAATATTAAGAAACGGTGCAATGCAAACAATAAATAATAAAGCAATATTTGTTTTATAGTGTTTATTCAAATAACTATTCAGAACCTCTTTAAAACTTTTTCTTTCATTTTCTTTTTTACTTATCAGATTCCAGAAATAATCTTCTGAAAAATCCTGAAGGTCGATATTTTTATCTATGATTTCATTACACAAATCAATTTCGTCACTTAAATCATCTATGTTTTTTTCTAAATTTCCTATGTTAGTTTTAACTGCGTCCTGCAACGATAAAGTGCCGTCTAATATCTCTCTTATATCAGCAACAGAAAATCCGAGCTTGCGAAATATAATAATTTTTTTCAGACGTGCAATATCTTCATTTGTGTAATCGCGATATCCGTTTTCTTTCCTGACCGGTGCAAGCAAACCTTCCCGTTCATAAAAGCGAATGTTGGCGCGTGTAATATTCAATTCTTTTTCTACATCCTGAACATTCATGTTTATCACTCCTTTGACTGTTTTCAAGTGAATTATAAAGTATAAATAAGGTTTACAGTCAAGCATTTTTTGAAAAATAATTTACTTAATCCTTAATTTTTCGCTTTTAATGAACAAAAACAGCAAGAGAAGTTACTTTCCCTTGCTGTTTTTTTGCAGCCTTAATACGCTGCACGGCTAATTATTATAGCCGTGTTATTTCATATTCTGCTCGTAGGACTGGATCATCTTCTTAGACATCAGCCCCACACGACTTTTTCTATCGTCAGAGCCCGAAACCCCAGCAGAATCAACGGTTTCAGCTCCTCGTGCGTCCTTCATTTTGAACAGATATTTTTCAGTTATTTCGCCGGTAACGAGCTTAATCTCAATTTTGGCACAAAAACCGTCCTTAGCAGTTACAAAGATTTTATCAATGTATTTGTCAACAAACTTTTTGGTAATCAGTTCTTCGGAAGAAACCTTTGAAGCCTCCATAAGAGCAGATTTAATTTCATCAATACTCTTTCTGAGCCCTTCATCGGAAGCGAGCTGTTGTTTTAATTCTTCAACAGTTTTCTCAATGCTTTCAATTTCTTTTGCTACACCCTTTTTGAGTCTAATATATTCCGTTTCTGAACACTTACCGTCAGCATAAAGGCTGAAAAGCTTTTCTTCCTTTTCATAAAACTTCTTTCTTTGAGTCTCTGCTCTTTCCAGTTCAGTTTCAAGACCATCGTCTTTCATAATATCCCAAAGCATCTGAGCGTACTCTTCAATGATTTTTCCAATATCTTCACGAGTACATCTGAGGGTTTCGTACAGTATTCTTTTTATTTCGCTTTCATATATTGCAAACGAATCGCAATAGTTTTTGCCGTTGTTAATTTTACCGCTGCAGATCCATTTTGAATTTTTTGAACCGTCTCTGTTTTTACAGTCTTTCCTATAATAAGGTGAACCACAGTTTTTGCATACTATCTTACCGGTAAGAAGATTGGGATGATTGCATATACCTTGACGGTACTTAACATCAGCGCTGCGTTTAGCTAAAACCTTGTTAGCTGTTTCCCACAGCTCCTCAGAAACTATCGGCGGTACAATTTCACCGCTTTCGTCTTTATATATCGTCCATTCCTCCGGCGGTAAGAATTCTCTCTTTTCGCTGAACAGGTCAAGATTTCTGACTTTGCCGCCTACATAATACCCCTTATATTTAGGGTTTGAAATGATGCTTGAAAGAGTGTTATGTGCAATCTTGTTACCGTTCCTGTTGCGATATCCCTTATTCCAGAGAATACTTTCAATCTGTTTAAGACTGTAATCGCCTGAAGCATACAGTTCAAAAATCTCGACAACCATAGGTGCTTCATTTTCGTTAATAACAAGGCGTTTTTTCATCTTGTCATAGCCAAAAATCCTGCTGTTGCCGAGAACTACACCGTTTTCTATAGCCTGTCTGTGACCGAATTTAACTCTTTCGGACAGCTTCCTCAGCTCATCCTGTGCGATAGTTGACATAATACCGAGCCTAAGTTCTGAATCCTTATCAAAGGTATTAATGTTATCACTCTGAAACAGTACACCAACACCGTAATCCAGAAGCTCACGAGTGTAACTGAGACTGTCAACAGTATTACGGGCAAAACGGGATATTTCTTTTGTAATAATGAAATCAAACAGACCTTTTTTGCCGTCTGCTATCATTCTGTTAAAGCTTTTTCTTTTCTTTGTGCTTTTGCCGGAAAGGCCTTCATCAATGTACCCTTCAACATACTCCCAATTAGGATTTTCTGTAATCAGGTTTCTGTAATACGAAATCTGATTATCCAGCGAATTAAGCTGTTCATCCTTTTCACTTGAAACACGGGCGTAAAATGTCACTCGCAGAGGTATTTCATAAATGCTTTTCCCGGAGCGTAGAAGTCTGTTTCTTTCATAAATGTTCAAATTATCACATCCTTAAGTATTCTTACACTTAAAATTATAATTGCAATGCCTTTCAATTGCGATATGTAAATGTTGGGAATAAGCACAGGACGACTATCCTGTGCTTATTCGCTTGTGGCTTCAAAACAAACCGTTACCGAATTTGGTTTCTATAGCGTTCATCATTTTAGCTTTCAATTCAGCCTCAATATACCCTTTTTCATAAAGGGTTTCTGTAAAGTAGTTAAACCAGAGCTCTTCTGAAACAGCCTTTTTGCCGGTATCGTCCAAAGCACAACCTCTTTCCGGATTTAGTTCAAGGCTATTTTTTGCAGAGTTTTCTGTTTTACTCATTTTGAAAACGAACCTTTTAATATATTTTGGTGCGGGTAAAATATTTGTAATGTCTGCCTGATTCGTTTTCCTCCTGCGGTAACAGCCATCAAAACCGTTACCTTCGCCGCAGTTTTTCGGCAAGCAGATTTTAATGTTTATATCACTTGCCAAAAGCCACTGATACAACTTGCTTTTACATCAGTAAATGTTTTGTTATTATTTCTTCTTTTTCTTGTTTACCCTCCTTTTCTTGTGACCTTTCTTTTGGCTGTTTTTCTCTTTTGGTGCTGACCTTACACAATCATATCTTGCACAGGTCTTTTTTGAAGGTGCGATTATATCATAATGCGTACAGTGTGTTGTACCTGCACTGTTTCTTAAATGCTTGCACCTTCTGCAATCGCAAGGTATTTGTGTAGGAATAGGAAGTTTAATGATAGTACTTGTTGGTGTACCGATGCTACCCTTTGGCATAGTTAATCACTCCTGTTAAATAGTCTAAATTTTATTTTACACATAAAGTATGTAAGATTAAAAAACCAAAACATTTTTCTGAACAACGAAAATCAACTTTTTTATAAAAGCAGATTCCCTAAGTTTGCGTTCGATTCCTTAAAAGCTACCTCACTTTTTGCAAGGTAGCTTTTAAGTTCTTTTAGATCAGATTAATGCACAACCTATTCTTTAGGCGAATACGTTACATAACCGTCTTTGACCTTTTCAAATCCGGGTGTTGATTCTATACGGTTCTTGACAGTGTTGATTGTTTGTTTATAGAGAAACTAATACACCAAGAGATAATGACAGTTATTGCAAGTATACCGCAGAATGAGTTAAGGCACATTTTTAATCTATTAAATTTTTTGTTTGGATCTTAAATAATAAAATGTTACAAAATCTTGGCGGCGGTTTTTATAGTCACTTCACAAGTTTATCACAATTCCCGTTTATTATTTTTATTAAGATGGGAGAAGATTTTTTATGCTTAATGATAAACCTTGTATTCTTATTGTTGATGATGAAGCAAAAATTGTCCGTGCACTGGGGGATTATTTCAAGGCTAACCGTTTTGAAGTTATATCGGCATATGACGGTGAAGAAGCTGTCAATATCTATTACGAAAACTTCAATTCGGTTGACATTATAATTCTCGACGTTATGATGCCGAAGCTCAACGGGTTTGACGTTTTGAAAGAATTGCGGGAAAACGGTCAGCTTGTGCCGATTATTATGCTCACGGCAAAGAGTGAGGAATACGACCAGATAAAAGGGCTTACCTTCGGTGCGGATGACTATATTTCCAAGCCGATTTCGCCTACGCTTTTGCTTGCCCGCACGGAAGCCGTTTTAAGGCGTGCAGGCAAGGTGCACGCAAACGATATTGTATCGGGCGATATTACTCTCAGCCAATCCAACCGATCGGTTACGGATTGCGGAAAGCTTATTGACCTGACAAAAAAGGAATTTGATTTGCTGTGTTATCTGATGCAGAACAGTAAAATTACACTTCCCCGCGATCGTATTCTTGATTACGTATGGGGCTACGATTACGAGGGGGACACGAGAACGGTTGATACGCATATAAAGCAGCTTCGTGCAAAGCTTGAGTCAGGTGAAAGAATCAAAACCGTTTACAAAGTCGGCTATAAATTTGAATAGACTGTGCGGTGAAAATATGAAGACATCAATCAGAGCTAAAATTATGATTTTTTCGGCGGCGCTGCTGTCGGTTGCGGTTGTGTTACAGCTGCTTTTCGGAGTTTTCCTTTCAAAAACCTTCTTCGTTCACGAGAGAGAAAAGCAGATGCTGGAGCTTTTTGAAACCCTGCAAAGCAACTACACGGACAACACCTTGCAGCTCAGCAGCCTTACTGAAAAAAGCGAGAATACCCACAACATCAAAATAACGGTTTTCGATAATTCCGAAGTTGTTTATTCAACAAGGGTATCTATGGGCGGTTTTGAGTTTTTCGGTCAGCCATTGCTGTTCGGCAATAATCCGCCTTCACCTAACGATATTCCTCCCGGTGGTAGTCCTGTGGGCGATAATCCGATTAAAAAAGTACCCCGGATTGACTTTTCTGAGTTTTCGGTAAATCCTGAAGTGCGCCATATCGGAGCAGAAAACAGCAACCTTGTTTTACAGGGGAAAATTGTGTTCGGCAACGAAGAAAGGTATATTTTTCTTTCCTCTTCCGTTGAATCCATTGACAGCAGTGTTGCTATGTTCACAAAGGTCAATTTCTATATCTCTGCCGTTATACTTCTGGCGGGTCTTGTGTGCGCTTATTTTGTAGCAAAAAGCATAAATAAGCCTATTAAAAATATTGAAGCTGTTTCGCAGAAGATTTCAAAGCTGGATTTTGAGCAGACGGCTGACGAAACCGTCAATACGCCGGAGCTGAGCAGTCTTGCCTCAAGCATAAATACTATGTCTTACAGGCTTTCAACTGCTATTGAAGAACTGAAAACCGCCAACGAAAAGCTCTCTGCCGATATTGATGCGCGTAAGCGTACCGAGAAAACGCAGCGTGATTTCATTGCAAACGTTTCTCACGAAATGAAAACGCCGCTTTGTCTGCTGCAGATGTACGGCGAAAACCTGAAAAACGACGTTGAGGGTATAGACAAGGAATACTACTGTCAGACAATTATAGACGAAACAGAGCGCCTTAACGATATGGTTAAGACGATGCTTGAAATATCGTCGATTGAAAATGAACTGCACAGCATTAAAAAAGAAAAACTGAATTTTTCCGAGCTTTGCAGATATACAGTAAACAAAATGGATATTGTGTTGCAACACGCCGAGTGTGAAATTGATATTACCGAAAATCTTTTCGTCAACGGCGATGAAAAATATCTCGAACAGGCAATCAAGAATTATCTGTCAAATGCCGCTACACATACCAAAGCGGGCGGAAAGATAGAAATTAAGCTTTGTGAAGAAGATTCCTGTGCAGTATTTACCGTATTTAATGAGGGTGCTGTTATCGACCCGCAGAAGCTGCCCTTTATATGGGACAGATTCTACAGAACGGATGAAGCAAGAGTAAGAACCGAAGCTCTTCACGCAGGTCTCGGGCTTTCAATAGTCAAATCCGTAGTTGGAAAGCACGGTGGAAACTGTACGGCAGAAAATACGGATAACGGTGTGAAGTTTACATTTGTAATACCCTTAGCATAAATTTTTGAAAGTGGTGTTTTTCTCACAGAAACATCACTTTCATTTTTTATTGTTAGTACCATCAAAGATATTGGAGTGATGAAAATGAGCAAAAAGGCTCAGACCAACAACGCTTCCGATGAGCTTACCGCATTACTCGGTGAAATCGGCGGCAAAAAGAAGAAAGGAAAACTCAGTAAGACAAAGAAGATAATTATTGCCGTTGTTGCGCTCGTTGTAGTTGCGGCTATTGCCATGGGTATTGTTCTGGGCGTACGTTCAAAGCAGACTTCCGCCAGCACACCCGTTTACCGTGAGTATAAGGTAACAAGGGGCGATATTATCGTAGGTCTTACCGAAAGCTCGGTTATTACGCTCAACAAAGAAAACGTTACGTTTTCCGTCGGCGCAGAGGTGCTCGAGCTTTACGTAAAATCGGGCTCTCAGGTTAAGCAGGGCGATGCGCTTGCAAAGCTCAGCATGGACGATATTTCCGAAGCTTTAGACGAATATGAAGAAGAAATTCAGTCTGCCTATGCAGATTTAGAGAGCGCAAAAATTTCAAGGGACAGCGAGCTGCTCAAAGCCGCACAGACTCTTGAAACTAACCTTCTCAACGGCGAGCTTTCCGGTTCGGACTATTCCGTAAGTGTTGCACAGGCAGAGCTTGACCTTGAGTCGGCACAGAAATCCCTTGAAGAAGCACAGGAAAAGTACGACGACCTTGTTGAAAAAAGCAAAAGTTTCACCGTTGATAAAACTATGCTTACCTACTATGAAAACAGGGTTGATTCCTTGCAAAGCTCCGTGGATTACTATTCGGAAAAGAAAAACGAATACAACAGCATTAACTCCGAACTGAATCAGGTTCAGAGCGAAATAAGAGGTATAGTTGATGCTTCAAACATGGAGCAGGCGGAGGCTATGCTTGCAGAGCTCAAGGAAAACTATGACAAGCTTTCCGAAGAATATAACAATGATGAGAATTTAATAACAAAATACAGCGACCTGCTCAAGGCTCAGGAAAAATACGAAACGCTCGAAGCTTCAATGGATGAGCTTGAGGATTTGTTTGATGAGCAGGAAACATTGGAAAAGAAGCTTGATAATTACGATGCGGACGAAATTTCCGACAATCTTTCCGATGCTGAGGAGGATCTTACCGAAGCAAAGGAAAAGTACAACGATTTCAAGCAGGAGTTCAACGAAAAGTATGGCAATATCGAGGATAAGGAAGCTATGACCGACTCTCTTGAGGACGCTCTCACTTCCCTCGAAAAAGCAAAGCTGAATCTTGAAAAGCAGCAGTCAAACTATAAATCCACATTGCTCAGTGCCGAGCAGAAAAAGGAATCAACCGATTCTACCGCTTCTACGGCACAGAAGGAATACAACCTTAAAAAGACCGAGCTCAATCAGAAGGTAAAAACTGCACAGGAGCAGTACGATACTCTTGTTGAACAGCTTGCGGAAATTAAGGAAACAATCGGCAATGACGGCATTATTACTGCTCCCTGCAATGGTATTGTTTCTTCGCTGAACGTTGAGGTCGGTGATGAAATTTCTGCAGGCAATTCGGGCGACAGTATGGGCTTCGGCTCGTCAAGTGCCGCAACGCTTATGACCATAACCGATATGAGCGAGGTAAACGTGAGCGTTTCAATTTCGGAAGACGATATTCTCGATATTTACCTTGACCAGGAAGCTGTCGTTTCGCTTGCAGCCTTCCCTGACGAAAGCTTTGAGGCGGTTGTTGACAGCATTTCCGTTGAGGGTGCAACAATCGGTGCCGCAAGCGTTTCGTATACGGTCAACGTTAAGTTTACAAATGATGCCGGTCTGGAGCTTCTGGACGGTATGAGTGCCGACGTTACTCTCGTTCAGGGCTCTGCTATGGATGCTCTTTACGTAAGCAAGCAGGCTGTAACCACAAAGGATGGCGTTTCAACCGTGCTTGTCAAGGGCGAGGACGGTAACGGCGTTGAAACCGAGATTTCAATCGGCTTCACGGACGGACAGTATGTCGAAATCCTTTCGGGCCTTAACGAAGGCGATACGATACTTGTTCAGAGCGCACTCGGCTCTTCGGGTGCAGAAGGCAACGGAAGCATGGAAATGCCCGATAGGGGTGATTTCGATATGAGCAATATGCCTGATATGGGCAACTTCAACCCGGGAGATATGATGAGATGATGAGACTCAGAGAGGTTCTACGCCTTGTCTGGATAAACATCATTGAAAACAAGGCGAAAATGATGCTGACAACGCTCGGCATTATAGTCGGCTCGGCAACTATAGTGCTTGTTATTGCCGTCGGTCAGGGCGGTAAGGCAGACGTTGCCGACCAGTTCAAAAATCTTAACGCAGGCGCAATAGATATAACCGTCGGTGACGGTATAGACCTTGACGCAATGCTTTCTGGCGGAGGCTTCCCGATGGGCGGCGGCAATATGCCCGATTTCGGCTCAATGCCTTCCTTCGGAGGCGGCGGAGGCGGCGGTATGCCGTCATTCGGTTCAGGCGGCAGAGGAGGTTCAATGCCGTCTTTCGGCGGTGGAGGCGGCGGAGGAATGTCGTCATCACCCCTGAACGAATCAACGCTCGAAATGCAGGATGTTGAAGATATCAAGTCGCTTGTAAGCGGTCTGGAAGAAGTTTCGCTGATTATCAGCGGTGAAACAACCGTTTTCGGCGGTGAGCTCGAAGAGGAAACGACCAAAACCGTTGTCGGCGTAACGGATAATTACGATGCCGTTTCAAATCTGAACCCGCTTTACGGCAGGTTTATCGAAGCCGGCGATAATGAAACAAAGGAATATGTTGCGGTACTCGGCTACTCCGTTGCAGAAGAACTGTTTACTTACGGTGCTTATGCTTACGGCGATTATATTGAAATCAACGGTAAGAATTACGAAATAGTCGGTGTGCTTGAGGAAATGGGCTCCGTGTCCTCTGGTATCAGCCCCGACACGGCGGTATATATCCCATATAACACTGCCGAAAAATACGTTTTCCGTACGTCGGGAACTACACAGATAACGGCTATTGCATCCGATGTCAACACGGTCGAAACCGTAATGGCGGATATTGAAACCGTTCTCACGGAAAATCACCCCAACACAAGCTTTGATATAACCGATTCAGGCAGCGCAATGGAGGCTGCCACCAGCTCCGCCGATACGTTTTCAACTCTGCTGTTTGCCGTAGCGTCAATCGTATTTGTGGTTGGCGGCATTGGTATTATGAACGTTCTTTTTGTCTCCGTAAAAGAACGCACTTCGGAAATCGGTATTCTGAAAGCTATAGGATGTCAGAAGCGTACTATTCTCCTGGAATTTCTCCTTGAGGCGAACATCGTAAGCGTTATCGGCGGAGTTGTGGGCATAGGCCTAAGTTTTGCGCTTGTTCCGTTAATGGAGCTTACGGGCACACGAATGGAGCCGAGCTGGTGGGGCTACGTGCTGGCAATAGTGTTTGCGGTTATAACGGGCACGCTTTTCGGCATTTATCCTGCGTGGAAAGCATCAAGGCTCGTTCCGATAGAAGCGTTGAATCTCGACTAAAAAATAATTAAAGGTGGTAAATTGTTATGCGTTCATTCTCATTAATTGCGGTATTACTTCTCGTTCTCTCTATTGCTTTTGCAGGCTGCTCTGATTCACAGAGCATTTCCGGCGGTCAGGAGGAAACCTCACTGCAGCAGGTCTCCGGTCAGGAGAGCAAAGGCGATACAAGCTCGGTAAGAGTTATCGGCAAAATTAAAAGCGTTGCCGGAAACCAGATAACTCTTGAGTTAGCGGAAATGCCCGAAGAAATGTCACGTCCCGAAATGCCAAACGGTGATTTTGAGGGTTTCAGCAGACCCGAAGGAATGACAATGGCTGAAGGTATGGAATTCCCCGAGGGTATGGAAATGCCCGAAGGAATGACCCCTCCGGAAGGCTTTGAAGGCAAAATGCCCGAGGGGGATTTTTCAATGCCGGACGGTGATTTCTCTATGCCCGACTTTGCAAATGGAGAAAGACCGCAGGGAGGCGGTAGAATGCCCGGTATGAATATGGAGGATATAGAGCTTGAATATACGGGCGAAACAGCAAAATATACTATTCCCGTCGGCGTAAAGGTAGGCAGCGGCGATTATACCTCGCTTTCAAAGGGGATGGTTATAATGCTCAGCCTTGACGATAACAATGCCGTATCTTCCGTAATGATAATCAGTCAGTAAAAGAAGGTGTATATAAATGGCAGATTTTTCAACCTGCCCCGTAATTGAAATAAAAGACGTCAGCAAGCAGTTTGTAATGGGCGACAACGTTGTTCACGCTCTCAGGAACGTTTCGCTGACGGTTAAACAAGGAGAATACGTCGGTATTCTCGGCCCCTCAGGCAGCGGTAAAAGTACGCTGATGAATATAATCGGCTGTATGGATACCTACGATTCGGGCGAATATAAGCTTATGTCAATTCCTGTTGCAAAACTCAATGACAGACAGCAGACCATAATTAGAAACCGACTCATAGGCTTTATTTTTCAGAAATATCACCTTGTCAGCACTTATACCGTTTTGCAGAACGTTATGATGCCCTTGCTCGCAAGAGGTGAGAGCTACAAGGAAGCCGAAGCAAAGGCAAAAGAAAAGCTGGCAATGCTCGAAATGAGCGACAGAATTTATCATAAGCCCAACGAGCTTTCAGGCGGTCAGCAGCAAAGGGCGGCAATTGCAAGAGCACTCATCGGCGACCCGAAGCTGTTGCTTGCCGATGAGCCTACAGGCGCGCTCGATACCAAAACGGGCGAAGAGGTTCTCAAGCTTTTCAGAACTCTCAACGATATGGGTCATACAATCGTTATGATTACCCATGACCTGAAAGTTGCCTCACACGCAGGCAGGATTATCAGAATTGTTGACGGTGAAATAACCGAACAATAAAATCAGTAGGAAAGGAGAAAAAGAAATGGAAATTTTAGAAACCGTAATCAGTTACATCACAGAAATGCTTGGCGGTCTCGATTTTGCCGAAATCATCAGCGGTATCACAGAAGCAGTTGAGTATATTATTTCACTGGTTACAGGCTGAATCGATTGCCTATAAGGGTGATTTTGATTTAACGGAAAAGTTCCTGTAATGACAATACCGAAAACTTACCCGGTATCATATAACCTTATAGCAGAACACACACCGCCCGACCCGAGCGAAAACTTAGGTCGGGTGGTTCTTTTATACTCCTGAAACGAAATCGCACCCGTTTCAGGGGTTAATTTATGCCTGAAATCAGCCTGTTTTTGGCAGGAAAGTTAAAGTTGCGATTTGCAATGTCAGTCATTCTTACATACTTTAAGCGATTAATGAAAGACGTTTGGAGTAAGAATCACAGCGCAAGTGATTCTCAAAAATCCCGTTTTAGTTCAACTGTCAGGGATAGAAATTGCGAAGGCGGTTTGAGAATTTAAATTGAGGAGGAAAATCAGTGCAAGGGCACATCGGTAGTTTGATCTTTAAGTTCGGCGAATCTCGGTAGCGGCATTATCCCCTGAGATATTCACCCCCATAGTGTGGGTGTGCGGATCGAAATGAGATGAGAAAACCACCGCGTATCCTGCACAATCCGTGCGGTTTTAAAATGTACGGATTGAGAGTGTTGAAACAGTAAAAGCAAAGATTTTCAAAAGCTTTGTTGCTCTGTTCTCATCACAGACACGGCAACTTTTCGAAAGAAAAGAGCCGGTCTTACTAACGGTTATTCAGGTTATTAACCGGAATAACCAGTTAGTAGGGCGAATGAACGGTTTTCGTATACGGAAAATCGTTTTGGCGTTATGGTTTGCATCGACCTTAACGGATAGCTTGTTCTCAACAAGTTATCGCTTCCGGATGAAGCCCCCGAACAGTTTAACACTAATTTTTTTAGTGGGCGTTTTGGTAAAGTGACGTTGCTATGCAGAACACTTTCCGAATAGGGTTTTTCTGAAAACTCAGGGTGCAAAGATTGCGTAGTTATTTTTTTGTCAGATTGGTTCAAAAACGCAGGCAATACTTTGTGTATTAACGAGTATTTTGGGACAATATGGCAGAAAAAGGGCACGCAAGATTTTGTGCGATGATTTTTCAGAGAAGCCCAATACAAAAGAAAGGAGAAAAAAGCTTTGAGTAAGAAAAAGAAACATTACAAGCAGAGCACTTCAGGCAAGCTCAGAAATGATGCCGCAAAGCATTTTAAGCAGTATGAAAACAATGTGACAAGAGCGGCATACATAAAGAACTATGACAAATTTGTTAAGTTCTGCCGTGAACAGTACGACTGCAAAACCAAGGAAGAATGCGCCGAGCATATTGAGGATTACATTGAGTACCTGAAAGAAAAAGACCATACCGCAAGCACAATTCATACATATATGGCTCCCGTCGGACTCTATCACGGGATTCCGCTTAACGTGATGAATCTGCCTAAAAGGTATGCGGCAGAAAACACCCGTTCCAGAAAAGAACGCAAACATTACCGTTCGGACGGTGATGAAAACAACAGCAAGTATTCAAGAACGGTTGAGCTGCAGAGATGTATCGGAATCCGCAGAAACGAACTTAAGAACCTTCGCGGCAGTGACCTGAAGGTGGATGAATGCGGATATTTGTGCATCGTTGTTCGCAGAGGTAAGGGCGGCAAAGAAACCTATCAGCGCATCTTGCCGGAAGATATCGGAACAGTAAAGCAGTTTTTTGACGGTACGGAAAATAAAGTGTTTTCTGCACAGGAAATGAACAACAGCATTGATTATCACCATATGAGAGCCGAACAGGCGGTAAGAGCATACAACTACTATCTTGGCAGAATCAACAATGAGCCCGGATACAGAAAGCAGCTTGAGGATGAGATTATAAAGCGTTGGAACGAAAAGTGCATTGATAAGAAAACAAAGAAACCGAAGCACCTTGATAAGAACGAAATCCGTGGCAATTATTTTGTGCGCGGAAAGAATAAACAGCTTGCACTTGAAAAAGGACTGCCGATTGTCTATGACAGACTGGTGCTGATGGCAGTTTCGATCTATCACTTGTCTCATTGGAGACTCGACGTAACTGTCTCAAACTACATGCTGGCGGTATGATTACCACACCCACTGAGGATACGGGGAAGATTTGACGCTGCCCGTTTTGATATAAATTCTCAGGATGAACACGAATATAACTCACTATGAGTTCAGATATAAATCCTTGAAAAATACAATATCAAGGAGTAAATCATGCTCGGTCAAAAGCAAGATAAGCATACGCTTATCATTCACTCCGTGCCGCACAGGCGAAACGAGCCTACAAATATTATCTCGACAGAATAAACAACGAAGAAGGCTACCGGGAGAAACTTGAAGAATTGATCTGTAAGCATTGGAATGAGCGCTGTCTGGATAAGAGAACTAAGAAACCAAAGCCCATAAACAAATCTGATTTTACCGGTACATACAAGCTTAGGGGAGAGAGCAAAAAGCACGCAATAAAAAACGGCCTGCCGACCGAATATGACCGACTTGCCGTTCTTGCTACGAGTATATTCCATCTCAGTCATTGGAGACTGAATGTCTGTGTGTCCAACTATCTGATTGCCGTATAAAAACTGTTGTTCAGAAAAGAGTTAATCATTATCCGTGATAAACGCATCTAATGCAAAACCGGCACCGTGTTTAAATCCGGCCTTGTAGCTGTCAAAGTCGATGTCTCCGGATATAATTCCCCATAGGTTTACATACTCAATAAAAAGACTTTTTTCGACATCTGTAAGTTTTTCTTTAAGTAATGCTTCTATCTCACAAAGCTTATTGAAGTCCTTTTGAAAGTCTGACTCTTTCTTGATTTCACGCATTTGCGGTTCAAGGTTGCCGTAATAAAAATCTTCGATAAATCCCATTTGCATTACCTTTCAGACCAAAGTTTTGATTGGATTATACTCAGTTTCGCCGGGCAAGCGGTAACTTACAGGTGTACCTTTCACGGCAATTAACTCTTCCGGTAATAACAAAGCTTCATACTCATCGTTAAAAATAAGCTTAACCATATTATCGGATTTAGGGCTTATAAAGGCAACAAAAAGCTCGTCTGCGAATTCAACAACGGCATAGCCCACGGAAGGAAGTCTATCCGGGTCGTACCTGATAACCGTTCCTTTACGGGTGTCGGCAAAGCTGTTGTCTCGGGCAAAGAATTCGTTTTCGTTCAGAACAATATCGGGGATTCTACCAAGATAAAAGAATGTCAATTGCTCTGAAATGAATTCTTCCGTAGCGTCAGGAACAAGTGACTTAATTAATGCTTTTGCAAAAGGGAACGCAATCGGAGTAAGGTTAAGGAACTTATCCGTAATATCTGGCGGTAATTTGTAGGCTTTGAAAGATTCCTCTTTCAATCGGGCTGCAAGCTTTTCATGATTCTTTTCCATTCAATATATCCTTTCATACTTTATTGTCAAAAGACAAGCTACAGTGTAAAGGATAATTACGTACAAATCACGTACAAAATACGTACGAAGCGCAAATTTAAATAAAAGAACAGAGTTTTTTATTTCACAGAAACCTTTGCATTATAAATTCAGATTTGATTGTATCATTTTTATATTGTGTTCTGACATATCTGTCTGTCGGGCAAAATTCGCCCATTTTGAAACGGAAGTCCTTACCTGCTCTATACTTTTTACTGCATCGGATTTTTTGACACCTGCTTTTTCGGCAACTTTAAGCATATCTTCTGTTGTAATATTGTCCGATTTGCCGTTAATGAGCATCTGATGAGCGCTGACCCATATACTATCTTTTCTGTATGAAAACGTGACATCATATGCAGGCGACAACGACCAGACACCTTTTTTATCCATAAGGAAGGATATATTTTTTGTGTGGTCGTCGTAGTTTTTGGCGTATTCATTGAACACCATTCGCCTGAATAACTGAACAAAATCCCTGTATGGCAGCTTAAGCTGTTTCATTACGGTAAACGCTTCTTCATACGAATAAACTCTCGGTGAATTGAAATCCAGATGTGCAAGAGCACAAAGGGACTGCATATGAAGTTTTTCTCCTTTTGCTCCTTTTCTGTCAAAACGCTTTGTCATAAAGTGAGCACTGCCGTTTTCTTTGTAAAGCCTGCACTCGCTCATCTCAATTCCTGCATCAAGTGCCATTAAATAGTAAGCATATTCAACTTTTGTATATTCACCGTCATCAGGTCTCGAATCTTTATCTTTGTTGTTCTTAATATTATCGAACTTAAGAAGCCAATATTCATAGCCCTTTCCGGCATCAATCTGACCCGAACGGATATCGTTTGTTTCGGGATTCCACGCAATAAGAGTTTTGGCCCTTGCACCACCGACAGAAGAACCGCATTCCATTAACTGTGCCATAAGCTTATCATCTTTCTGAAGATGGAACTGCTCTTTTTCAGACAAAATATCTGAAGCAAGTTTTGTCAGAGCATCAAGGTCAACCTTTTCGTTCACTGATACAATGTCTTTTGAAGGCTCATATTCCAGCGCACCCATACCACGTTTGCCTGTGTAACAAAGCTTTTCAATAACCGATAAACTGTCTTCAATACGGCCCTGACTTTCAAGATAGTTTTTTATGACTATATTGCCGAATTTGTCGGGAAGCGAGTCAGCAACCATACCCGGCAAGCCGTAAAAAGTCTGTTCCGGCAAAGCGGGAAACGAATAGGTTGCCGCAGACAAGGGCATTTTAATCGGTGAAATCTGAATATTGCTTTTCAAAAAATCCACATCATACTGAAAGCCTACTATACCATTATCCTCCTGATGAAGATAACCGACAACTGTACCCCACAATTTCACACTGACCGTGTTTACACTTTTCAATTCTCTTCATCCTCTCTGTCTTCTCCCCAGACCCAGTTGTCACCCGTTTTATTTTTATCGGGTCGTGCACGTTTCCTTGCTGTCTTTTCTTCAAACATTGCTTTGTAATCGGGCTGTGGCTCAGGTATTAATATTTCCAGATTTTCCAACAAGTTAAATTCAGATAAAATTTTAATTATTGTTGACCATTTAGGGTCATCGCCGTTTTCTATGCGCACAAGCGTGCTGACCGAAACACCGCACCGCTCAGCAAGCTGCTGCTGTGTGATATTCAACGATATTCTGTACTGTTTTATTCTGTTCCCAAACTCCTTCAGAACAGCTTTTTCGCTTTCCAACTGCGTAATCCTCATAAAGCCTCCAAATATAACTATTCATATTTGCATTATTATATTACTAAATCGCAGTTAATATGTCAAGTATGAATAGTTAATTTATAACATTGAACCATATTATATTTCAAAACAATCTTCATATGCAAACAACTATCAAGGCGGCAGTTTTTCCTGCCGCCTTATGTTTTCTATATTACATTTCAAAACAAGTTAAACTGCCAAAGAAACCTCGTATGAAAACTCCTTTTTATGGCCGTCGAGCCAGCGGTAATTGCGTGAAAAATGAAAGGTTCGTACGGGGAAGATGTCCTTGACCATCTGACCGCCGACAGAACCGGCTTCCTTAGATGTGAGGTCACCGTTGTAACCCTGCTTGAGGTTAACGCCTACTTCGCTTGCAGCTTCCATCTTGAAGCGGTCAAGTGCTTCTCTTGCCTCGGGCACTACGCTCTTGTTATTGCTCTTTGCCATTTTCAATTACACTCCTTTGCTAAAGCTTTCGTTTGCGTTTGCTCTATTATTATTGATTTGCAAATTGAATTTATTATTGTAAAGTTTTGTAAACTTAACAATAAATATTTGTGTGCAATTATATTTATTATTTAATAATTAACATTGTTTTTCTGATTCAATTTGTATGTCAATTTTTAACTTTTGCTTTTGTTATCGTCATTATATATTGAATTGTTTTTACTTTGTCAACAAAAACCAGCCGATGGGTTTTACTCCATCGGCTGGTTATGTGTGCTATACGAATAAGTTAACAATCATCGTTGTTTTCAGCATCCGAAAATCAAACCGAATGCATTAAGAATTCCGTTATATTTCCAGGTCAGACAATCCCAGATGAAATAGAATAAACGGAATGAGAAATATTCAACGGGGTTGTTGATAATTTCAATAAGCTCTTCTGCCTGCGCTCTGTAGGCCTCAAGAAGCTCCGTTTTCTCGTTTGATATAGCGGGTCTTGCAAGAAGCTCATCAATCTGAGCGATAAGATAATTGATATCATCCTCCCAGAAGATTGTAACTCGGTTTTTATCAAAACCGTTAATGCCTGTTACAACATCGCTGATGTCATATTCCTCATAAACGGTTACGGTTACGCTGATTTCATTACCTGCCTTATCGATTACGGTAACAATCTGCTCGCCCTCAGCAGGATTCACGGTAAACTGTCTGCCCATTGACTCGTCTTCTGCTGTTTGAGAATCATAAACAACCGTGTCATTTACCGTTATTTTGCTGACATTATCATCGTCAACCGTAACGGTTACTGCGCCTTCATAAACGCCGCCGTCCTCGATACCGGTGATAACGGGTGAGGTGTTATCAAACACAAGTCCGTCGGAGCTGATATACGAAGCATTGCCTGCGTTATCAACCGCCTTGACATATACGACAACGATCTGCTCGGGGTCGAGCTTAACCGTATCCGTATACTCAATCCATTCAGCCGCCTTAACATCATCAAGGCTCATCATTCTCTCGGAAAGATAATAATAAACCTTGTTTACTCCGCTGCCGCTGTCGGCTGCGGTTATCTTTGCCTTCTGAGTTTCTTTAAAGAAATGGTTGAAAGTGATTGTGTTGAGGAAGCTGTTCCAGATGCTGTCCTTAACCTGAATTTCAATTTCGGGTGCTGTTATATCGGCAACACCTTCAACAGTGATGACGATATCCGACTGTACCTGAGCAATAGTATAAACACCGTTTATGCTTGAAATTTCAGTCCGGTTGACATATACCTTAAACTTATCGGTCTTTGAATAGCCTTCCGTTGTATCAACGGTAAAGCTGAACGGCTGACCGTAGGTTACCTCTGTTTCCTGCTCGGTATTCACTTCGTAGCCGATTGCGTTATCAGGAAGTATCACCTTGCAGACATCGGGAGTGTAAACAGCTCTGACAACCTTATCTTCCTTAATATTTTCAAGGCTGTCGGGTTCCCATACCGGAGGAATATTTGTATAACCCGTCTTTTCGGGAATTACAGGGAATTCGCTCGCTGCAAGGTCATCGCCGTAATTTACGGTTACTGTTTTGTAAACCTCATTATCAACGACAAACTTAACCGCATAGGTTTCATAAACGCTGAATATGTAGGAGATGCTGTTGCCTGCCTTGTCGGTTACCTCAACAGTATGCTCTTTGTTGTCGGGAACGATAGCAAAGCTGCCATCTGTGGTTTCAATTTCTTCACCGTCAACAAGCACCTTGTCAAGGTTATCATCCTGTACCGATGCTGTAAGCTCACCGTAGTAGGTTTTACCGTCTTCAATACCGGTGATTACAGGCACTGTGCTGTCAAGCACAAGTCCGTCGGAGCTGATATAGCCGACATTGCCCGCTTTATCAACAGCCTTGATATAGATAACCGCCTTCAAATCCGGGTTGAGATTGATTGCGCCGTCATACTCTGTCCATTCAGCCGCCTTGACTTCGTCAACAGTCAACGCCTTGTCGGAAACGATATAATAAACTGCGTCCATTCCGCTGCCGGCATCTGTTGCAGCTACGGTTGCCTTCTGCGTTTGCTTAAAGAAGCGTTCAAATGTTATTGTGTTGAGGAAGCTGTTGAATTTGTGTTCGCTGATTTGAATTTCGGCTTCGGGTGCCGTAATATCCGCAACTCCTGCAACAGTAACCGTCTTTTTAGCGGTAACGCTGCTTATTGTGTAAACACCGTTTGTCGGTTCAATTTCTACACCGTTTACCTTAACGGCAAAGTTTGCGGTTTTGCTGTAGCCGTCTGCAAGGTCAACAGTAAAGCTGAAATCGGAGCCATATTTAACGGTTGTTTCGTCCTGCGTATTTATTGTATAGCCTACACCGTTTTCGGGCAGAACAATCTCATAAACACTGTCTTCAAGAGCTTCATTGCCGCCAAGAACAGCCGCAACGCTCTGCTTATCAAGTTCAACGGTAATGATGCCGTTGACATCGTTATCAGTTACAAGCTGCATATTGCTGATGCTTGCAGTACCTTCAACTGTTGTTACGGACCACTCAGCCTGCCTGCCTATAATGCTGTTTGCGGGAATGACAACATTTCTGTCACCCGAAACGGCACGCAGTTCAAGCATACCGCCTGCACCGGCAGGAATAGTTTTGTTGGTATAGTCCGTTCCGTTGAGGAAGATTGCAAACTCTGAACCGAACTCGCCGATAATCGAGTTTGTAAGCTGCATTTCGTAGGTTCTTGTTTCGTTGCCTGCCAAATCCTTGGCGTAAACCGAAACAGTCTGCTCCAGCTTTGAGGTATCCATTGCTATACCGACATTAAATTCACCGTTTTCGTCAACTTCAATGCTCTTAAAAAGCATATTGTCAAGATAAAAATATACGGCAGATTTCGGTTCGCTTATACCCGCAACAGTAACAGTTCCGGCAAAGAAAGCACCATTGTGCGGTGAGCTGAACTGCAGTCTGGGAGCGGTTATATCAACCTTGAAGCGATAATGCTTTGAGAAAGCATCGCCGTTTTCGGTTTCGCCGTAAACGGTTAATGTATGCTCGCCTTCTGCAAGACCTTCTTCGCCGCCAAGAATAATCTGCGCAGAATTTTCAGCTTTAAATTCGCCTTTTTCTGCACCGTCATCAAGCGACCATGTGCCGCTGACGGGCATATCGGAAGAAACGTCAACAACTACCTTGCTTTCGTTTACGGTATCAACCGTTGCCGATACCATTGAAATATCTTCAATGTATTTTGCCTTCTGCGCTCTGATATTGAGCTTGGGAGCAACGGGAGCCTTCATTTCAATTTCATCGGAAAATACTTCTTCGGAGAAGAGCGTATTGCCGTTGGCATCAGTCTTGTGAGCGGTAACGCCTACACGGTAGGTTTTGCCTGCCTCAAGCCCTATTTCTTCCGTTGTTTCGGTTACATTCTCCGCTTTTTCTGCTTCGGCTGCGGAAAGAACATTACCGTCAGAATCGGTGTAAACCGTATTTGTATATCGACCGCCGGCAACTATTGTTTCGGGAAGTGTGCCGTTTTCATCGGCTTCAATCCACTGGTTGCCAAGCTCGGTTTCAATCCAGCTTACTTCACCGTCTGCGGTCTGCTTCTCATATACGGTTACAACATAGCCCTCGTAATCGTCTTTTGCAGCTATGTTTACATCAATGCTGTAATCGCCTCCGAGCTTAACGCCGCCGAATTCGGGGTCAGCAGGCTGATTGGGGTTAACATAATCGAATTTGCCTTCAGCCTGAGCGATATCGTTTATGCTGTTTGCTTCGCTGCTTGCAACAACCTTAACCGTATAGCTGCCGCTCGGCAAATCTGCAGGAATTTCAAAGGTTGCCATACCCTTGGTTGCATTTGCCATACCACCTGCAATAACAGCAGTATCCTCTGTCTGATAAAGTGTATATACTTCATCATCTTCACCTATTGCGTAAACTGCAAGGCTGTCAATATCCTCAAGCATACTGCCCTGCCAGTTAACAGTCATATTACCTGCTTCATAGCTGTAATCTGCGCTGTCAAGTCCTGCCATATGCTCCATTTCGTAAAGAGCAAGGTCTGCGGGTGCGTTAGCTGAGAGAAGCCAGTTATGAGAATAGGCTTCCTTTTCAGTAAAGGTAATCGTTGCGTGAGCCTGCTTCGTTTCCTCGTTGTAGGAAAGAAGAGCGTTTGCGTCGGTCTGCTTGTCGGCATCTACGGAATTGTCAATCCATTTAAGCTCGTATTCGCTGTCGTCATCTGCTGCGGTCAGCCTGATGCCTGATTTGCCGTTTTTGCCGCCATAAGCAATCGCCTGTGCTTCTTCAAGAGTCTGAGCCTCAAAGGTTACGCTAAGAGCCATATCACTGTTGCCCTTGAAACCGCCGAGCTTGACAGTGTGGCTCATACGGTCAACCGTACTTGTTACCTCAGCTTTATCGGTAATAACTTTCTGAGTGTCTGATTGCGGAGCAATTATTGCTTCTGCCGCAAGAACAGCGTTTGTTCCCACACTCATATAGAGAATCTGACCCGTCTGCTCATTAACGCTTACAGGTATCGACTGCAGCGAAATGGGATAAGTAGGCTCTGGTGCATCATATTTGCCGAAGCCGAAATCCACATCGCCGCCCCAATAATAGGTAATGCCCATATCAATGCCTATAACATGCAGAGCACCCCATATTTTATTGGTGTTCAGACCCAAGTCCGCCTGACCTATTGTTATACTGCCTATCAGCGGTAAATCGGGGGTTTGTAGTCGTGCCGTTACAAAGCCCTCCCAGAATATTGAATCATTTCTCCGGTCTTCCTCTATAACAATATAGCCTGCGCCTAAAATAATATCGAGAATATCAACATTGATTGAGCCTCTGAATTTGAACTCGGGATACCAATAAGCTGATATTCCAAGCCTTTCAATAAGTTCAATTCCCAATATTCCCAGCTCGGAAAGCTCAATTTCAAAGCCCCGTGCGCCGATTGTAAGGTCTGCCCTTGCTTCAAAAGCGGAGAAAATTGCAAATTTACCCGAGAACAAAAGGCTTATGGGAGGAACTGCCGACTGAATATAAAGCGATTTGTACATGCCGTCCAGACCGCCGCCCATACCTCTGACCCAGAAGACACCTACACCGTCAACATTGATGCCGGGATAATTGCCTTCGCAGTAGAAATAAACCTTATCAACACCGGGAGAAACGCCATCAACCTTCATAAGGGTGAGTGCAGCCTCAACCTTGATAACGGTGAGGAAGCTTGCCTGACCCTCAACGCCTACCTCCCAATAGCCTGCAGCGGGAAGAATTTTAAGGTCAAGCACACCGCCGATGCTGGGAATTCCGCTGAAATACTCGGGAATACCAACCTCGATTGATGCATTGAAGCCGATAAAGCCGCCGCCGAAGAGGATATTGCTTACATTGAGGTTAAGAGTACCTCTCTGTGCAATTTCCCAAGCCCTTTGGTCTGCCGCAAGGCTTGAACGAACCTCGCGCAGCTGAGAAGCGGTGTAATTCTTCTTTGCAAGTGCGTACTGAACAACATCTAACGGAGATGTCTGCGTTCTCTTGTGGTCGTAGTTCTTGGGAAGAAGGAAGCTCGGAGACATCTCTGCACCGAAGGAGATAACTCTTTTCTTCGGTGTGGAATCCGTTACGTCGCCGTGCTCGGTTGCCATCATACCGAACTGGCAATATCTGAACTCGAACACAATACCTGCAAGAGTTTGTGCATCACTTGCGGCACCCGGCCAAAGAAGCGTAATAGCGTTTGTGTTTGTAACGCTGTTTTCAACATCAGTAGTCTGCGAACCGTCGGACTTATACTGAAGGAGCGAGCTGAGCTCACCGTTTTCAAAGGAGGTTATGGCGCAAACGCCATTCCACACCTTTGTTCTGCTGTTGGTCGTATAAACTCTACCGTCTATATTAACATCAATGCTCTGATCATCCGTACCCGGATTATTGACAATAACGGCAAGATATCCGTCCTCAATATCAAGGCAGTTACTGATATTGATGGTGTTTGTAATTTTGCCTTCAATATCGGCAATAGAGGTTGCCTTCATTTCAACGGGATTTCCGTTTTCATCATAACGAACACCGAAATTACCTCTTATTTCAAGATAAACCTGATTATTGGGGTCCTTTACCTTTGCCCTGTAATCAGCTTCGGTTTCATAGATGCCGACCTTGTATTTCGGATTGCGCTCGGTAAAACCATCGTCCTTTTCAACAGTTACAAGACCGTATATAGGTGACATAACCTCGGGCTTACTTGAAACCTGGAACTGCAGAAGCTGGGCTGTGGTATCTTCTTTACCGGCTTCGTTCCAGTCAAATATAACCTGATATGCGCCGGGAATCATTTCCTGCTCAACAATGATATACATTGTGTTTGTGCCGGGATCAACAACAACATCCTTTGAGGGAATGATAACATCATCTCCGCCCGCAACGGGTCTGAAAACGGTTGCGTAAGCGGTGGGGTCTGCCATAAGAGAGAAGTTATTACCCGAAAGGAAGAGCTGACGGGTACCCTCGCTGTAAATAACCTGCGGGTCAATGCTGTTGAAGGCTACGACCTCGCCAAGCACACCGGGGCAGAACAGATAAAACTCACGGCTGCCCAGAACCTTGCTTCCGTCTTGCACAATAACCTCGAACCGCCTGTATTCGCTTACCTGAATTGGAGAAATGTTGTAATAAACATCGATAAGCGCTTCTTCACCCGCAACAAAATCGGAAATATATGTTGAATAATCGCTTTCACTGCCGTAGGAAAGGTCGAGCTGCCAGTTGCTGTAGGGTACAACGCCGTTCTGCGATTTGATAACAACGCTTACGCCCGAAAGATCCGAGCCGCTGATGTTTTCAATCGACATCTGAAGCTTTACATCGCCGTTCTTATCGCCTACCTGAGGAAGATATGCCGTTTTATCTCCATTAAACTCCATATTTGTGGGGAGAGAGGTAAAGTTAATTGCAACACCCTCCTCCTCGCTTACGGTTGAGTTAGAGAAAACACCGTAATATGTAGCTATTGTTGCCTCACCGTTTTGCGCAACAGCACCCATATCGTAATAAAGGGCGTATGCACTGTCGGCAGTCATATAGTCAATATTATAGGGGTTTGTAAAGTCAAGCTCCTCATTGGGAATAAAATCGAACACGCTTGACGCAAGATTATTCCAATGACCGAAGGCTATCTGATAAGGCATAACCTTCTCGCTGCCGACTGCTGCATCGGTGGTGTAGGCGCTGATATTAGGTGATTTTGCATCGTCAATTGCAAACATCGTACCGTTATATTCTATACCGCCCTTGGTGTCGATTATCTTTTCGCCGACAACAGTTGTGTATTCGTTGAGTGAATTCGGCACCTGATATGTGCCGTAATCCTGATATCCGAGGGCAGTATCGAGCATAATTCGCAGCTTGATGTTTTCAACATCATCAGAGGTTGTGGAAACCTTATAGCTTATGCCGACCATGCCATGCTGCGAAGCCATCTCATCGAGCAGAGTCAGGCTCTGCTCGACCGTGATGTCCTTAACGCTCCAGGAAGCAACAATAGAGTTACCCTCCTTGACAAGGCTGATATCCCTGCCCTCAAGCCAGAGGAAACCATACTTTCTGCCGAATATGTAATCCTCAACATCACCGTTCTTTCGTGTAACACGGATTGATGTATAGGAGGTGTCATATTCTTCGGCAGGGTATAAGAGAAACTTATTATTATCCGCCTTTTCGAGCTTATCGCCTTCAAGTGTGTCGATAAGGAAGCCACCGTTTTTACCGGAAACCGTAACCTTGACATATTCATCTGAAAGCTCAAGCTTTTCGGGGTTGTCTGCACCTGTGCCTGCGGCATAAACCGCAGTGGGAATACTTGTCATAAGCATAACCGCAACCAGTACCGACGACAATATTTTTTTAAGCTTTGTATTCATAATATCTGTCTCCTTTACCAATATCGGCTATCCTTATTCCACATAAAGCACGAAGCGGTAGGTTTCGTTGCTCTGCGTTGTGACAAGGAAGCTGTAATATCCCGATTCGTTAAAATCAAGGGTAACTGTGTTTTCTTTTGCATCTGTGTAGCCCTGTGTAACGGGAATTGAGCCTGTCTTCATCTGACCGATGCTCTTGATACCCGGCTTATAAACCAGCTTGTAGGGCTCGCCTGTGAAGGAAAGGTTAATTTCCTGCGCACCTGCTGAAACAACAACCGTTCCTTCTCTCTCAACAATTTCACCGTTGACCCTGATTGTCATTTCCTTACCATCGTAAATTCTTATCCAGAACATTCTCTGGGTTTCGTTGCCGTTTTCATCGGAAACCGTACAGGTTACAAGGTACTTACCGCCCGTACTGCCGATATTGTAATCATATATGACGGTCAGCTTATCCGAAGGAGTAACGTCATCGGAAACCATAATGTTTTCTCTGATAATGGCTTCAAGCTCCTCTTCGGTTGTCTGAGCAGAAGCCGAAACAAGGTTCTTTTTAACGATAACATCGGGAGCCTTTCTGTCCTTTATCGGAATACGAAGCAGCTGAACTATAGCGGTATTGCCGTAGCCGTCCGTTGCCTTGATTATCGGGTAAAGCCCCTCTGAATCTTCTTTGATTTCAACTGCCGCCCAGGTGTCTGCGGGAATGTTCTGTGCATCCTTTGTGTTTACCGTAACGGTTGCATCACGGTTTGTCTTTGCGTAAAGCACATCGCCGACATCAACATCGTAGGTTTCGGGGTTAATTATCGCTGCGTCATCCTTTTCGGTTGCAAGTACAAGCGAAAGTTCTTCGGTTATAAGGTCTTTAATTTCAATTTCAACCTCAGTAACATTGCCTGCAAGGTCAGCAAATTTATAGCTTAAAACGCCGTCTTCCGTTACCTTTTCGCTGAACTTGGTACCCTTTTCTCCGCTGTACTGAAGAATTACATCCTCACTTGCCTCAAAGGTGATAACTGCATTTCTGCGGTTCTGCGCATACTCTGCCGTTGCTGTTACCTCGGCAGGTACTTTATCAACTGTCTTTACGGCAGGAAGGTTGATATAGCCAACAAGCGACCTGTTGACCGCCGAAATCATTTTAAGTGTAAACTCGGGAGCGTTCATTTCGTAAACAACCGTAACTCTGTCCTCAAGATACGATATGTCCACGCCGTCGGGTGTCGGAATTCTTGCGCCGTCGGCATCAACAGGATAAATATCGCAGATTGTCTTGTTTAGCTTCATCTGAACACTTATATCCTGATTTGTCAGCAACTTGCCGAACTCATCGTAATTTGCGGACCACTTTGTTTCTTCAACAGAAGGAACGGAAGAATCAATCTGAACTATGTCAATTTCAATTTCGCCCTTATGGGTTGCTCCGCCGTGGTCATACGAATATCCGATAATAACCTTTTCGTTATTCTTATACGACATAAACTGATAGCCGTAGAAAATTGAGGCTGTATCGGTTTCGGTCTGAGCGCCGTCACTTGTTATTTTAACATTTGTAACACCCTCGATATTGGGTGGAAGAACATAAACTCTGACCTCGTCGCCGGCTTTTGTAAGAACCTGAACTATGCTCGGCTCAGGTGCTGTTGCACCGAGATTAGTAACATTGAACTGAACAGAGGTTGAATTACCTTTATTATCAACAACATGAAGTGCAAAGGAAGTGTTTTTGCTTATCTCAAGTGTTCTGCCGATAAGGCTTACACCGTCAATTTCATCGCTCCTACCGGTTGCATAATTCGGAGCAGATGCATAAATATCCTGCGTAACAAAGAGCTTAACGGAATTTTCATCAAATGCACTTACATCAAGAACATAGCTGTCTGCCCAGCCGATTTCTCGTAAGAGCATATCAATGTTATCGTAAACTTTTTCGCCGTAGACAGCGGGGTAATCCGCCATAACAAATCCTGCATCCTCGGGTCTTGATTTATCCGTATCGGTGTAGACTGCATTAATCGGCTGTGTGCTGCCGCTGTAGGTTGCAAAGCCTGTTATTGCTACATCGGGTGAATAAGTATCGCTTTCTGTTGTAACCGTCTCGTATGGCTTGAGAGTTACGGGAAGAACTGCCTTGATATCAGGTCCCGTTGCACCTGCAATATTTGTATAGCCGCTGAAGGTATATTCTGTCACGCCGTCGGGAACAAATACGTATTTCGGAGCAACTCCCGTTTTCGGGTCGATAACTTCCGTTCCGTTTTCATCAACGAGAATTGCCGTTATTTCGCCAACGTAGCTGTTATCCTCGGCATTTACCTTATACTTGTTATACTGCCACTCGATTACGGGAACGATTTTGCTCGGATAAATGTTAGTAATTTCAGGATAAACGCAGTCGATATATTCGCCGTTTTCATCAATATGATCAACGCATACATAGTTGTTGTTCGTTGCAGTAATAACCAGCTCTGAGGTGTTGGCTCCCTGTGCACTCCAGCCTTCGGGAAGTCCGTCAGGTAAGTCCAAAGTACCCGTCTGAGTTGTAACTGTAATTGTTACGGGCTTTATTGTAGGTTCAGTTTCGGAAATTATCACAACGGGGTCCTCAGGAATACCCGAAACGGTAAGCGGCAGCTCGTAACGAACGCCGTACTTATCGTATACTTCAATGGTATATTCTCCGTCGGCATAGAACGTTTCGGAAACATCTTCCATATAATTATTGTAATCTGTTGCTAAAGGAGTTTTCGTAATATATGTGTTTGCATATACTCGGTTTTCTCCTAAATTCGGAGCATAAAGCCCAAGCGTAGGTGCGGTGTTTTCTGCAGATATGTTAAAGGTTTTAGTGTAAATTTCTTCACCGTCAAGATAACCGCAGACCTTTACCGCATGGCTGACTGTTGCACCGTTTTCAACCGTCGGGTCATATGGGAAAACAAATTCAAGCATCTCTCTGTAGGTATAACCCACATCGCCTACACTGAAATAAGCAGGATGGAAATTAACGATACCTGCACCGTTTGCTGATTCAATAAAATCGTTTTCCTCGGAAGCGGAATACGCATCAAGTGTTACAACGGAGCCGTCATCAATCTGAACGGAAATGCTGTCAGCTACAGCAGATATTGACAATCCGTTTAATCTGTTGAAAACAAGCTTATGCGATATTCCGTCATGTGTTCCTACCGTACTGTAACTTGGGTCATAGTAATCAACGGTCATTGTGCCGATTTCGGGGTTAATACCGTAGGGATAGAGATTATCCTGTGTATTTTCCTTATTGGGAAGAATCGGATATGCCGTTACGGCGCTGCCAACAGCATCAATAAGGGTTATGAATTCCCAGCATTCGGGTGTACCCGTAATATCCGTTCTTGTAGAATCGCTGCCCTCGTAGCCGTCGGAAGAAATAGTAAGCCTTATCGGGCTTGCCGTATCGGTAATTTCGGTATGCTCCCAGGTGTTACGCTCGTCAACATACTTTGAATGATAGAGCTTAAGACCGCCTATGGGTGAATAAGCTTCGGTTACGTAAACATCAACATACTTAGCTGTTTTCTTGGTAGTTGTATATTCATAATACTCGTCGTTTTCATCGTAGCCGTAGCCTCTGTCCTCAAGCTCAATCGCAGGACCGAACTCATATTCAAGCTCCATATCAACCTGATGATCAAAAAGGTTGATTTCAAAGGTATAAACGGGAGATTCCTTGCCGTTTTCCATAATGAGCTGGTAGCAGATTGTGTTTGTACCGAGAGCTGTTCTGAACTGACTTACGTCCGTCTGCGCAAGCTCTTCTGCGGATACAACACAGTTTGTATCATGGTCCGAATACCAGCCGAAGCGGTTGTAAATATAAAGCTCTGCCTGATTGTCGTAAGCGTAATTCACTTCATACGCAAGCGTTGTATAATCGCCCGACTGAGCCTTGTTCCAGTAACGGATACCTTTTACCTTTCCTATATCCTTACCGAGAATATTTACGCCTTCATACTGTGCAACTATATTTGTGCTTACAGAAGAAGGATATGATGTTCCGTTGGGCAGTGCGTTCTGGTTCTCAAGTCTGTAAACGGGGTTGCCATCCTTTTTGATAACCTCAGACTCAGCAACACTGCCGTATCTGTCGGGCTTTGCAACGGAAATATTGATTGTATCAAGAACCTTGCCATCTTCCGCTGTAACCGTCTGAACAATCGGTCCGTCGTATGAGCTCTGGTATGTTGCGGCAACCGTTCTTGAATATTCACGAACACCGAAAACTTCGGGAAGCACGGAATTATCCAGAACGATATATTCGCCGAGAATAAATTCCTGTGTGCCGCCGTCCTTCTGTGCAACATAAACCTTGAGAATATACGCACCCGTTTCGTAAATCTTACCGTTTTTATCCTTTTCGGTAAGAGTAAGGCTCTGGCTTGAGCTCGAGCTGAGTGAATATCTTTCGCTTACCTCTTCTGCGGTATCAAGATTTCCGTTTGCATCGGTTCTTAGAAGCACAGCGTAGCTGTTCTCAAAATCAACATTTACTCTTTCCCACTCGGGAACAAGTGCATTGTTGAGTGTAAATGTATATCTGATAGCGTTGAGAGTTTTACTTACCTCATAATAGGTATATCCGTTGGCGGTTACAGCTGATAACTCCGTACCGTCTGCGGCATAAACTGCGCCGAGCTCAACGGAGTGAACATCATCTCTAACCGGAGCGTTGGCAATTGTGAAGCTGTCCGTAGCAGAAAAGTGATTATCAGCCGAAGGAGCAACCTCCGCACCCTGAACAGGTGTCAGATCTGCCGATGATGCGGCAAAATCAACCGTAATATATCCATAGTGATCAAAAGCAGGTGTTATGTTTGCTGTAACAGAGGTGTATTTTCCGTCTGCAATTTTAACCTCATACCACTCTTCCGTTGTGTCGAAAAGCTCTGCTGTTTCGCCGTCTGCAAGGTTTATTACCCTCACATAGGTTTTATCGCCCGAAACAACGGTGGCTCTTGTGTAGCCGCCCTTGGTATTTGTCTGCTTAGTGTATGGGGCATGAACTGTGATTGAGTGAGCCGCCGAAGGAACATCCGTTCTGCCGTTGACGGTATACATCGGAATACGCTTTTCAAAGTCAGCAGTAACTCTTATATTGCCGGAAATTCCGTTCTCCTTGCCGTCATAGGCTCTGATATAAAGCACCTTATCAAAATATGTATCTGCCGCACTGCCGTTATAGCTTATATCAAAGCTTGGGGCACATGGCTCTTTATCGGTTAAATCAAGCATTATCCAGCCGTTATCCGCAGGCTGTGCGTCAGGCTCTGCCCACTGATATTCAAAACGGCTGATTTTATTGGTATCTTCTACTGCCGCCTCAACCGTAAGAGTTTGCAAATTCTTAACGGCAAGGCTGGTGATAACCGGTGACTTATCGTCAAGCCCGAGTTCAACGATGGGAACGCCTACATTGCTCTCGTTACCCTTGGCATCCTTGAGCTTAAACTGTGCAGTAATGCCCTTTTCGTCGCTGATTTCAGTTCCTTTTTCGGGATACAGCTTGAGGTGCATATAGAACACACCCTCTGCAGGAACGGTAAAATCGGTTTCGCTGCCGCCGGTGCCTATAGTACCCTTTGAGGAAAGCTCACCCGTAATATAGTCAGGCGTTCTTGCCATAGAATACTGATAGCTGATATTGGGTGCGCCTTCATAGCTCGTAAGGCTGACTGAGCTTGGCAGGTCTGCCGTAATGCCCGAGCCGTAGGTCATTGTATCGCCTGCACCCGCAACCTTGCTGTCCGAAATATCAAGACTGATTATGTAATAAACTTCATCGTCTGACGCAGGAGTATAAGCAGAATCGTTGACCTTAAAAATTCCGCCCTCAACAATCTCGACGGTAGGACCTTTAACATCAAGGAAGGTCTGGTGGCTGATAACGGGCTTAAAGAATTTCTGAGTTTCGGTATCCTCGTCCATTCTGTTACCTGTCATATCGCTGATATATGAAGCGTTAATTATTCTGACGGGCTTTATCTGCGTGCCGTTGAGCTGCATATCTTCAGTTATGGTAAAGCCTTCAAAGTTAAGCTTTGAAACAATGTTTGAGTTAACCGTTTCTCTATGGCCGTCAATAGATTTAAGCGCTGTAGTTATCGGATTTCCGTCAGCGTCTTTAATGCTCCATTCAAGCTTTACATCGGATAAGCTGCCCTGAATAAGTCTTACGGATTCGCTCATAAATATGTCGGCATCAACAGTATCGTTGATACCTGAGAACAGCTCTCTTCTTTCAATATCCTCAGGCCATTCATCAGCCTCGGGATTTGCCTGAGTACCCTCAGCCTTGATTGATGAGCCGCTCATCTGTATCCGAGTGGCAGCGGGATTTACAACATCAAGCGTATAATTTCTCTCTCTGAGATCCCAATCGGCAAGAATAGAAATCTGATTTCCGACAAAATCCGTAAAGGGAAGCGTTACACTGTAGCCCTCAATAATACCGGCTGTTGTCTGAATTGGGTATGAACCGTATTCGCTAAGGTCACTTACATAGGTTACTTTCCATTCTTCATCGTGCAGTGCCTCGTAGCCTACCCAGTCTATACCCGCAGCTTTATCTGAACCAATGAAATTATGTCCCTTATGAGAGCTGTCGCCCGAAATTTTCTTATACAGCGCCTCATTCTCATCGGCATTGTCAACTCTGAAAACTATCTTTCCGTCTGCAAAGTCAACAGCTCTTGCCGTTACGGCAATCGGAGTTGCCGACTGGTTCTTTCTCGGAACAAGTGTTATTCTCAGCTTCATCGTTTCAAGCACATCATAATCTACGGTATCCGCCGCACAGACACGTATTGTTTCGGAAAAGCTGAGGTACAGATAGGGTATATCATCCCTTACATCCATGCTGATAGTACTTACAGTAGGAAATACACTATCCCTTGTCAGTACCATCATATCTGAAAGCTCAATAAAGGTGTTGAGTCTCAAACCTGCCTTGCCGTATTCCTTGGACCAGCCTGAATCTCTGTGTCCGAGATATTTAGGATATTCACGATAATTCTCAAGATATTTAAGAACCGTTCTCATTGAGCCGTAGCCAAGAAATCTGCTTTGAAGCTGACTCGTATTAAGCAGACCGTAATTCGGTCCACCGTTGGTAAGAACGGGAAATATTGTTAAATCACCGGTATTGGTACACATCTTATAGATAACCGCACCTCTGGTTGAAAGCTTAACACCGCCAAGACCCGATACACCGGGCTTTCTTGAACCGGATTCAAAAATACTGTCATGCGGTCTTTGATAAAAATAGTGTTCAGCGTTATCGAATTTTGAAAACAGCGAGCTGTCCTCCGACATCGACATAGGCATAACATGATAATCTGACAGCCTCGGCATTGAAATATAATTGCCGGATGCCGATATCACAAGACCAACGCTTATACTGCTGAGCACAATAACCGCCGAAAGAATGCAGCAAAGAGTTTTTCTGCTCATACCTTTGATTTTCGTTTTAAATTTGTTTTTCATCAAGACACCTCCATGAGGAATTGATATATGAATTAGAGCAAAATTGCCTTTGTTTTCTTAATCTCTTTTCTTGTTGTTGCTTATCGTTTCATCAAGCGCAGCATCAACTGTGTTTTCAACATAAGAAATAAATTCTTTTAGAACACGTTTGCCCAAGCCACGGCAATCCATTGAAAGAACTCTTTCAATCTTTTCCTTGCGCATATCTTCAGGCACATTATAAATGCTCAATATCTGATTTAATGCTCCTGATATTCTCACATTAAGCGGCAGCGAAGCCTCATTGGAGATAATCGTCGCATAGTCAATTCCCTGAACAAGAATTTCGGCTTGCGTGAATTGCTCATCCGACCAGCCTTTGCATTGTTCGGCAAAAATTCTTTTTGCCCTTTCAACATGATTGTTGCGCAGATATTTGAGGCACAACGGACTTTGAAAAGCGGAAACAAAAAAATCTCTTGCAACCTCATTTTCCTCACAAGCTGCCGCAACAGTCATCAGCTCAATACATATTGACATATTTGAGCTTAAGCCCCTATCCGCCTCATATCCTATCATCTTCTCCTGAAAATCGCCAAGCATCTCAACAAGCTGTGCGAGCAAATGCTCTTTAGTCGGATAATGATAGGTCAGGTTTCCTGTTGAAATTCCAAGCTCATCGGCAATCATTTTAGGCGAGGTTTTAGAATAACCGACCTCAAGAAAAAACGAAGTTGCAACCTTAACAATTTCAAGTTTAGTTATTTTTGATTTATGATATTTTGACATATAATCTCTCCGTCTTCACTTATTTTTAAATTTAGCACGAGTACAGTTTAGCATCTATGCTAATTTTTGTCAATAATTTATTGAAAGATTTTCATGAAAATTTAAATTTAGCCCAAAAAACACTGTGTAAATTTTAATTTTGTCAATTTATATTTCGTTGCAATAATAATAAACCTATGATACAATGAATTTATATAACAGTATTCAGGGGTGAAAATATGAAGTGTCCCAACTGCGGCGGTGAAATCGGCAGGTTCGATTTATCGCCAAACTGTAAACACTGCGGCGTAAACATATTCTACAGCCAGCAGGAAACTCTGCTTACGCGTGACGCTAAAGCATGCGAGCTTGAATTTGCTTCGTTCCGTATACTTACGGCAAAGCTCAAGGGCGCGTTTATAGGCGGCGCAATTCAGATTATGCGAATAGTTGCAATGGTTGCCGCAATAGGTATAATTTTTATTCCGTTTATCAGCTTTACCGCTTCGTTACCGCTGTTTGAAGCAAAATTCACACTCGGTGCATGGGGCGTTTATCAGGCTGTTACAGGCGGCGAGCTTCTGGCTTTGCTCAACCTTAAAGATTATATGCCCGAAGTTTTTACGGCTATGCTTGTTTTGTGTGCGCTGTTTGTGCTGATTTTTTTAATGGGTCTCGGCGTATTCCTCGCACTGCTTTTATCATTTATAAACATCAGAAAAACTGCAAAGATAATGTGCGGATTTTCTCTGGCAGGCATGGCTTTAAGTGTTGCCGCTGCAGTAATGAGCTTTGTTGCACCCGGCATTGCAGTCGACACATTCATTCAGGCGCAGCCCGGCATAGGCACAATTTTTTGTGCTGCAATTTTTGCTGTAATTTTTGCACTTAATTATATGGTAATAAAAAAAGATATCAAGCCCGATATAAAGCAGGTTGATATTCAGCGTGTTGAGCTGCGCAAAAAAGTAAAGGCGGGCGAGGTTTCGCTCGATGACCTGCCGCTGCCTGTTTTTGAAACAGAAGAGGAAAAGGCAAAGCGACTTGAAGCAGAAGCAGAAAGCAAAAGCCTTGCCGACAAAGCGAGAGGCGGTGAGCAGAATGCATAAAAAACAAACGGGCAGAAATTTCCGTTTTATTCTCTTCGGGCTTTGCAGCCTGCTTGCAACGCTTGCCTGTATGGCTGTGCTTGTAATTACGGTACATAATATTGATGCAGGCAACACCACCGACACAGAATACGAAACACAAAGCAAAACCGAGCTTTCTGGCGATACGGCAGTACTGCTTGATTACCTGAAAAAGCTGACCGAAAAAACAACAGAAAACAAATTCATAAAAGCCGATATTTACACCGATGTTTCTGTTGACAATTCATCAGTTATTGTCAATTCGGGCGAAACGGACAACGCCTTACTTGTTTACGCAAAGAACAAAATGATGGGCGCTGTGGACGGCTATTATCCCGAAGATATCAAGGGCGAATTCGGCAGAATTTACAGCTCAATGCCCGCTGTTGATTTATCTGCCGCGGATATAATCGAAAGCCGTTTTTCCGTTGGTGAAGCCGATGAAAACGGTAACCCCGTATACAACACAGACACTGGTGAACTGATTGACGCGGATTTTTATTTTATAACTTTAAGCGTTAAAAATACTCCTGCTGTTGCTGAGCTTTTTTCACTTGAACAAAAGCAGCAGGTTGCAGAAAACTTCAAAGCAGATATTGCAAAAAACTGCAAAATACAAAGCTGTGAAATAAATGTTGCATCGCTTAACATCTATGCAAAAGTCAACAGACTGACCGATGAAATACAGTACATAAATTTTGAAAAGATTTATTCGGTTTCTGCCGATGTTTCTTTCACGAATGAGCTTGAAATTTTCGGCAGCAAAAAAATTGATTTTGAATACAAGGTCAACGAAAGATATGAATACCGCTATGCAGGAATAAGCTTTGCAGAAACTTCCGTTACCGTTGCACCCGGCAAGGAAGCCGCTTTAACGGTAAATGCGGTGATTGAAAATGACAGCGATTATAAGGTCACCTTCACTTCCTCCGATACTGCTGTTGCAACCGTTGACGAAATGGGTTATGTGAAGGGAATTAAAGCTTCATGCACACCCGTTACAATTAAGGTAACACTTGAATACCTCGGTGAAGAATTTACCGACGAATGTACTGTAATTATTAATGACGATAAAAATCCCAACGGTTAAGGAGGCGGCAAAGTGACTGAACAAAATGTAAAAACAAAAGAAAACGGCGAAGTTTCCTACTACAAAGGCAGGAACTATGTCGGCGTTAAAGAAACCGCATCCTACCTTTTTAACGACTGGTCAAACTCTTTTAACATCAACAGTTTTTCCGAGCGTTATATCTGGGACGTTGTAAATATTGACTTTACCGTAAACGCGGTAATGAACCTTGCCACCACCGCGTGGGATATTGTTAACGATACCTTTATTTCAGTTATTGTAGACAGTACGCGCACACGCATAGGCAAATTCCGTCCCTACCTTATCGGTATGCAGCTTCCGCTGACCATAATGAGCATTTTCACATGGCTGATACCGCTTTTCTTCCCCGCAACCAATGGCACTTACCTGCCAAAGCTGATTTACTACTACTTTTTTATGATAGTCAATGAAACCGCAGGCACATTCACAAACGTTGCAAAAAGCGGCTATATGTCCACAATTACCCCTAACCCCGCGGAACGAATAAGGCTGATTACCCTTGCTGAACTGCTTACGGGTTACATGGGCGAAGACCTGCCGCGCTACATAATGGGCGTGCTTATTGACCTTGTAAACAAAAAGGTCGTAAGCTGGAAATTAAGCTCCGTCTTCATGGTAATGGGCGGCGGCACAGCACTTATCTCTTCGCTTTGCACCTTCTGGTTCTTTATGCAATCAAAAGAGCGTGTTCCGCAATCCATTGAAAAACCCAGCATTAAAGAGGGTATGAAAGCTATATTCTCCAACTACCCTGTTCTGCTTATGTGCCTTTCCGAATTCCTCGGCAACTTCTCGATAAGCAAGAGCGAAACAAACTACTTTATCGACGTTTTAGGCAGCTATTCGCTGATTACCATTCTCAACATTCCCTCCTCCATGAACGGCAGTATAAGCTACGCTTTTGTCAAGCCGTTAAGAAAACGCTTTTCTTCAAAATCGCTGTGGATATTCAACGATGTTTACAACAGCGTTATTATGACAGCACTTTTCCTTTTCGGTATGACGAAAAAGAAAACCATGTTCTACCAGACAGTACCCATGTGCATTGCCTTCGGTTTAAAGGAATGGTTTATAAAATGGTCATGGGGCATTTCAAAGGTTATCAACGCTGACCTGTGGAACGAAGCCATGGACTACTGCGAATGGAAAAACGGATACCGCATGGAGGCTACAACCGGTGTTGCAAAGGGACTTATACTTAAAATGCAGAGCGCACTTTTAGGCTCGGTAACAAGCATCATCATGAAAAAAATCGGCTATGTTCAGGGCCTTGAAATAGGCACACAGAATGACCGCACAAAATTCTGGGAATTTGCACTCTGCACTATAGTACCCACACTCACGGGCATACTGCGCATTGTTCCCAAATTCCTCTGGCCCATAACCAAGCAAAAGCGCGAGCTTATGTATGAAGAGCTTGCAAAACGCAGGCAGGAAAATGTAATGGGTTATGTCGAGGAATTCAAAGATAACTGAACATAAGCATATTTACTTTTACTGAAAGCTGTGTTATATTTCTTTTATAACAATATGTTAGGAGAATGACTGTGGTAAAAACTTCAGACGAAAAAAAGCAGAAAGAGCTTGCCCGCCTGCAAAAACAGCTCAACAAGCCCAACAGAAAAGGTTACCTGGCTTACTTCATTTTTATTATTTCGGTAATTTACATGGCGGATGAAATTGCCTCGCAAATCGGTGTGCAGATGCAGACTGTTATCGCTTCGCAGATATTTGCGCCCGTTTTCGGCGGCGATGTAGCGGTTGCCCGTATGGCTACAATTTCAACGCTTACAAGCATCGGCTCCGTACTGGCTTTTATTTATAAGCCGCTGTCCGACAAATACGGCAGACGCCCCTTCCTTATAATAAACACCCTCGGTATGGGCTTAGGTCTGCTGTTCATTTCCGTTGCAACAAATATTCCCGTATACTGCATAGGCGCTTTTGTTATCGCGTTCTTTATTCCGCACGATATGCAGGCGGTATATATTCAGGAGTGCGCCCCCGCAAAGCACAGAGCTAAAATTTATTCCGCAGTCAAGGCTATTGCAACGCTTGCAATATTCCTTATCCCCGTTTTAAGAAACGCATTCATTACAGAAACCGACCTTGCAGGCTGGCGCTATGTTTACGCAATTCCTTCAATTATCGCAGTTGTATCGGCGGTACTTGCGATATTCTGCATCAGAGAATCCGATGTGTTTGTCAAGAACCGCATCAGACAGCTTACAGACCCTGACTTTGATGCAAAGCCCAAGGATGACGGCTCACAGGGCGGTCTTGTAAACGCAGTAAAATTCTGCTTTAAAAACAAGCAGCTGCTCTTTATTATGGTAGCCGGCGGATTTTTAATGTTCGGTATGCTCATCACCCAGTATTACGAAACAATAATGAACTACGGCTTTGCACAGCAGCACCTTGCAAACGGTGTAGAGCTTGAGCAGGCACTTATCCTTGCTGTAGGTTCAGTTTCAAAAGCGCTCATGCTGTTCAGCCTCGGCAGTGCCGTTTTCCAGTTTATCACCGGCTTTATTGCCGACAAATTCGGCAGAAAAGCTGCCGTAATAGTTATGAGCAGCATTATGCTCGTTACATACCTTCTGTTCTACTTCGGCTCGCGTTCAGCATGGAACGAATACCTTGTCGGCTTCTTCTGCGGTGCAGCAGTAGGCAGCTACTGGGCAACGGGTGATATGATACAGCTCATGTGTTCCGAATCTGTACCCACAGGTATACGAGTTTCCGTTGTAACGGTTGCGCCGATTATCACAGGCGTTATTTATGCAATTTCAATGCTCACCGTTATGATACTTTCCAACATTCTCGGCGATGCAGCAATAGGCATGATTTGCTTTGCAACTGTTGTGCCCGGCATGATTCTCGGTATCATTATCTTACTCCTCAAAGCAAAAGAAACAAAGGGCGTAAAGCTCGACGAAATAGATACCCAAAAAGAATAAACAAAAGTATGAGGCTTGTGCAAAGATTTGCACAAGCCTCATTGTTTATCAATGTTGATTTCAAAAATCAATAAGCTCCTTCGCTGTGGGCATGGAGCTTTCTGCGCCCATACGGCTGACGGCTATACTGCCGGCTTTATTGCCCATATCGCATGCGGCATAGATATCGCCGCTGCGCAAAAACTCAAGAGCCATTGCTGCTGTAAAACAGTCACCTGCGGCAGTGGTATCCACAACCTTACTCTCATACGCAGGCATTATGCGCAGATTTTCGCCGTCAAAAACCGAACAGCCGCGTGAGCCGAGCTTTAGCACAATATACCTTGCCTTACTTCTTTCAAAAAGCACCTCTGACGCTTTGCGTATGCTTACATCGTCATCGGGTGAAATACCTGTAAGAGCCTTAGTTTCGCTTTCATTTGGCGAAAGAATTGTTGCACCCTGCATTTTTTCAAGGCTGAACTGCTTTGCCGGTCCGCAATCTATTACGGTTGTGATTCCCTTTGAAATTGCCCGATTTACACATTCAATTACAACTTCTTCTTTGGTTTCAAACTGAACAAGCAGAAGGTCAATATTTTCATCAATGCATTCTGCCGCTTGGGCGGGAATTATCTCTGCATTTGCGCCCTCATAAACAACAATGCGATTTTTACCCTCGCCGTCAATAATAATTGCTGCCATGCCCGACTGTGTACCTTCGGTTGATATATCGGATATGTCAATATTATTCTTTCTTAAATTCACAAGCAGCTTTTCACCGTTTGCATCGGCGGCAACCTTGCCTATCAATTTTGTTTTTGCGCCAAGGCGTGCGAGCCCGACAGCCTGGTTTGCACCTTTACCGCCGCAAGCGTAGCCGTAGGAAGTGCCAAGCACATTTTCACCGACATCGGGAACACGCTGCATATTCAGAATAATATCCATATTTATGCTGCCTGCAACTGCAGCACGAATATTGCTGTACATAAAAATCCTCCGTTAAAGCACCGCTCTGAAAGCTTGAGCAGCCTGCTTCATATCCTTGTCCTTTACAAACAAACTGCTTGTACCAAGCACGAATACATCTGCACCGCAACGGCTTAATTTCGCGCCGTTTTCGGGGCTGATATTACCGTCAACTTCAATCAGTATATTTTCGTTGCCGGAACTGTTCAGGAATTCACGCGTTTGCCTCACCTTGCGTTCAGCGCCTGCAAACAGCTTCTGCCCTGCAAAGCCGGGACTTACGGTCATAACAAGCGCCATATCAATATAATCGGTCAGGTATTCAAGCGCATTCACAGGTGTCTGCGGGTTGAGCGCAACACCTGCCCTGATTCCCTTATCGCGGATTTTTGCAAGCGTGCGCTGTGCATGATTATCCGATTCGTAGTGTATGCAGATATAATCATTTTTATCAAGCTTTAAATAATCAATAAATCTGCCGGGGTCGTTTACCATCATATGAACATCAAGAGGAATATCGGTAATTGATTTGACCGCATTTATAAGGTCGAAACCCAGGGTGATATTCGGCACAAAGCAGCCGTCCATAATATCCATATGCAGCAGGTCGATACCCGCCTTTTCAAGCTGTGAAACAGCTTCTCGCAGATTTAAAAGGTCGGCACACATAAGCGAAGCCGAAAGCAGTTTAGCCATAAAAACACTATCCTTGAATTTATTAAATATTACTTCTACAGTTTACCACACAACGCGGAATAATTGCAATAGCAATATAAGAACAAAAGCAGCAGACCTTTCGGAATGCTGCTTTTGAATTTAAAGTTTAATTATTTTACCTTAACCTTGTAGCACTTGATTTCAAACGGGTTAATTTCAAAGCTCATGGTTTTGCCTGTTGCGATATCTGCCGCAACATCTTCGCGTTCGAGAAGGTTACACTCGGTAACTTCTGCAATTTCAGCGAAGAATTCAACATTAACTGCAGTTCTTCTGCCGCTCTTTTCAACGAAACGGATGATGTATGCGTCTTCATCTTCGCACTTCTTGACTGCTTCAAGAGTTACATTCTTACCGTCAACATTGATGAAGGAAGCTTCTGTTTCGCCCTTTGCATCTGCTGCAATTTCAACGGGAAGCATCGGGTTATTGAATTCAAGACCGCGTACAAGTGTTTCGGCATCCTTCCAGCCGCCTGCGTGCGGATAGAGGGAATATGTGAAGTAGTGGTCGCCTCTGTCTGATGCGGGGTCAGGGTTCATCGGAGCTTTGAGGAGAGTGATAATCATTCTCTGCTCGTTTACTTCGTAGCCGTACTTGCAATCGTTAAGGATTGTAAGACCGTAGCCGTCCTCAGACATATCAATGAAGTTGTGTGCAGAAACCTCAAACTTAGCCTTGTCATAGGGATTGTGGCGGTAGTTGGAGGATTCGATTGTTGCGTATGCTATATCGCGGGTAAACTTCTGTGCCTTGATATCTACATCGAAGCCGACCTTGAGGAGCTTCTCCTGCTCGTGCCAGCTGATGAATGTATCGAAATCAATTCTGTCAAGCTCATTATAAATCATAATGTTCTGCTTGAGAGTTGACTTGAGAATGTTCTTTGTGATTGTGACGCAAGCGAATACATCGCCTACTGCTACGCTTTCAACCTTGCCTGCCTCTGTATCAAACTGACGGTCAGTATAGGTTGCAACGATATCCCATGCATCGTACTTGCCGGGAAGGTCTTCATAAATGCGGAATACGTTACCCTTGCCTTCAAGAACTTCGCGGTTGTTTTTCTTATCAAAAATTGAAACAAGCTCTGCAGTTGCGTCAAACTTCAGGCTGAAGTTAGCGTTTTCTACATCTGCGCAATCAACTGCCTTAGCTTGAGCAACAGCGCCTTCCTTGGTGTAGTAAACCTTGTAGCCTACTGCGGGAACATCCTTTGCAACGAATACAAGTACCTTTGTGCCGTCAAGCTTTGTATAAGCCTGAGTGGGAACCTTGTTGCCGTCTGCATCGTAGATTTCAACATCCTTGTAGGGAAGCTCAACCTTTGATGTTGCAGCTGTGCCGAGGGAGTTGAACAGAGCAAAGGGCTTGCCGTATTTAGCTTCGCCGCTGATATTACCTGCGATTATGTTGAGAGCTTCGTCACGAACGCTTTCACCGATTTTGATAATATCATCATAAATTGCGCAAAGGTCGCCGAAAACTTCTGTAATATGCGAGCCGGGCAGAGAATCGTGGAATTGGTTTGTAAGTATCATCTGCCAGCCTTCGTTGAGCTTTTCAAGCGGATACTTGTAGCCCTTCTGCATTGCGATTGATGCAAAAATTTCTGCCTGACGGTAGAGATTTTCGCTGTATCTGTTGAGCTTTTTGAGCAGAGCCTTTGTTGTGTGAACACCTCTGTGTTCTTCAAGGTAAAGCTCATCTTTCCATGTGGGAATGTTTGTTGCGGTTGCCTTAGCCTTCATACGGGCAAGTGAATCTTCAATCTTGCTGACCTTGGTTTCAGGCAGACCGGGGAAGCTCTTGTAACGCTTAACATATTCGAGCATTTCGGTGTCAACACCGCCGCCGCCATCGCCCCAGCCGTAGCAGTACATGGATTCGCCGATGGTTGCCTTGTCTGTGTACTTCTTCCAGTTCATCTTGAGTGAGTCAGCCTCAACTGTGCCGATGAAGTGTGTGGGAGGAACGATTGAGAATACCTTGGAGCCGTCAGGACCTTCCCACCAGAAGGTGTTGTACTGCCAGGGGTTGGTATCGTTCCAGATACCCATTTTGTGGGTTACGAAATATTCAACGCCTGCCTTTTTAAGAATCTGAGGCATAGCGTAGCCGTTACCGAATACATCGGGAACCCAGCAGGTTTTGGGTGTGATACCGAATTTCTTTTCAGCAAAGCGTACACCGTGGAGAAGCTGACGGGTGAAGGACTCACCGGAAACAAGGTTACAATCGGGTTCAACCCACATTGCGCCGATGTATTCCCATCTGCCTTCCTTTATACGCTCGAGAACCTGCTTGTAAAGCTCAGGATAGCGCTGTTCCATTTCGATATATGTAGGTGCGGTACTCTGTGAGAAAATGAAATCGGGGTACTGTTCCATAAGGCGGAGCATTGTTGCATGAGTTCTGCCGAGCTTACGGACATACTCTTTATAAGCCCACATGAATACGATATCAAGGTGGGAGTTACCGACAAGGGAAAGTGTACCCTCAGTCTTGTAGTTGGGGTTGTTGTAAACTCTGTCTTTAAGCACCTTCTGTGCTGCAAGCAGACCTGCCTTGAATTCGTCGCCTTCCTTATCGAAGTCAACATGTGTGAAAGCTTCTTTAAGTGCGGAGCGGATAAGCTCTGCAAGACCTGTGTCAAGAACAGGCATGAAAAGAGCGTTGAAAACAGCCTTGAAATCCCAGTAAACTTCTTCAACAACCGGGTCAACAACACCGATAAATGAACATGAAAGAGTTTTGACTGTGGATTCGTTTGAATGCCATACATAGTAGGATTCGATATCAACATCGTAATGCTTGCCTGCTTCTGCGCTGTTTGAAAGCAGAACGCTGTTGCGGAACGGGTCAAGGCCCTGGTAGGGTTCGCCGTTGAGTGAAAGCAGGGAGTCGCCGCCGAAATAAACATTCAGCGTAACCTTCTTGCCTGCAAAACGCTCGGGAATATCAAATGAATTTTTGAAGAAAGCACTCCAGCCGTTGTTACCCCAGCGGTCGCCGACGTTGAGCTCCTTCCATTCATCGTAAAGATACTCGTAATCGCCTACACCCTTGTAGATGCATTCCTTCATCTTCCATGCGGGGAGGGATTCGATATCGGTATAAATTCTCTTTTTGAGGGTCTTGAGCTTGACGTTTACAACATCGTCAAACGAGAAAATACCTCTCTGCTTGCCTTTTGTGGCATCGCGCCAGTCGTCAACATGAGCGTCCATTGCGTCAAGTGCCGCGACAGCGTCCATATTTTTAATTTCTGCCAAACAAATCGTCCTTTCTTTATGTAAACTTGGAAAACCAATATATTCCCATTGTGTTATAGTATAGCATTATAAATTAAATATTTCAATATAAAATTACAGTTTATCGCTCTGTTGAATTTTTTGTCAAAACCTCCTTTTGAAAGGAGGTGGCATTGCGGAGCAATGACGGAGGATTGCATAAAATAAAAAGTGCAGTATTGGTAAAGTAATTGTATGTTACTTTTGTCAGGCGTTACAAAAGTAACCAAAAGAACTTTTTGAGTTACAAGCACTCCACTACGGCTGACGGTAAGTAAACCCGCTCGGCAGACAGAACAAAAAGTTTTGTTCTGCTGCCATAATGGCTATTTAAGTATCAGCTGAAAATTAAGCTGTATTTACCGCCTATGGTTCCCACGCTCGGATGAATGATTGAAGTTCATTCCCGTCAGCCTGTTCCGTTCAGCCTACCGACATCATTCATTTTTATTTTGCTTTTGTTTTTACGCCGTTGATGATTTTTAATTGTTAAATCAATTTTATAATAGGCGGCATTGTCTGCGGCGACTCGCCGCTAAACTGTAATTTATCCGGATGAATACAAGTGCAAAGCGGTTGCAATTCGTCGGGGAGACCGACCCCTACGCATACACAAAAAAGAACCGCACCCGAAAGTGCGGTCATGAAAATTTTAATGTCATCCTGAATATATATACGAATAATCTTTTCCTTTTAAATAAACCAACGAAATAATTTTATTTATTTTCAATTTCCTTTTTTATGTTCAAACAACCGATAAAACCAAGTACCAATCCAGCAATTCTCAAGCCGTTAAAAGCCAAGCCAAATATTCCGTTGATTATTGTAAATACAGTTGAACCGATAAGACTATGCAAAAACGCTGTTGCCACTCCCCAAATACTTGAAAAGACAAATGCAACACCTAATAAAAGCAGTCCGATAAAAATTAACTTTATATTTTTTTGAATGCAACTTAAATCAGCAGTAGCTTTTTCAACAGAATTCAATTCTGTACCGCAATTAACACAGAGAATTGCATTATCATTTATTTCGTTACCGCATGATGGACAAGATTTCATGATATTTTCTCCTTATTTGCCGTGCTTTATTTCTTTACCGTCTGCATCGGTAAATTTACCGCATAAAATCATTATCAGGTCAATAATCGAACCAATACCAAAGCAACCTAAGGTAAACAACCACAGAATACCTGTTCCTGTCTTGCCTACATAAAAACGGTGTATTCCCAAGCCGCCTACAAATAAACAAATTAACAGAGTTATAAGCCAATCCTTATCGGAAACATTTGAGTCTTTACCTTGTATTTGAGCAGCACCAAAGCTTGAAGCTACACCGCAATTAAGACAAGCAACTGAATTAGGATTTAACTTGCCGCCGCAATTTGCACAAAACTCACTCCCTGTTCCCGCTGAACAACCACAGGAGAGACATACTATCTGATTATCATTCATCTTCGTACCGCATGATTTACAAAACATAAAAATACTTCCTTTGTAATTATTTTGCACCTATATAAGTGCAATTTAATTCTAACATCAACATAAAATAATGTCAAGAAATTTTTGTTCCTGTTTAGGTGCAAAGAAAGGTGACATTATTATGAATAAAGAATATGAAAAACTTGTTGGTATGAATATCAGAAATTTAAGAGAAAAAGCTGAACTCACACAAGAACAGTTATCCGCTAAATTACAGGTAAGGGGGTGCGATATTACCCGAAGTGCCCTTGCAAAAATAGAAGTGGGACAAAGACATCTTTACCCGGACGAAATTAAACTTTTAAAAGAAATTCTTTCCGTAGAATATAATGATATTTTTATGTGAATTTTGATTTACATCTTGAGTTAAATATGTTAAAATATATTGAATTTTTAAAATTTAATTTTCTGAAAGGAAAACGCTATGCTTCTCGACAAAAAAGTTATTATCCCCGACCTCGGTGTTGTCGGACCCGAGAGCGGTTTTCATCTTCTTGAAACAACAGAAGACGGCAAATTTATCACCGGCAAAAACGGCGTAGACTGCATTGTGGCAACAGGCGACAAAAAGGTTGAGTTTGTGTCCTTCGGCTCACACTCACTGGCTTGCGTAAAATCTGCAATCGCCTACCCTGTTTACTATCCTGTATATCCTGTTAAAACAGAATATCCGCTAAACGCTGTGCTTATGGACCTTGACGGCACAACGGTACGCAGCGAGGATTTCTGGGTATGGATTATTCAGATGAGTACCGCAAGCATGCTCGGCAACCCGAAGTTTGAGCTTGAGGATGCTGACCTGCCCTTTGTTTCAGGTCACAGCGTTTCCGAACACCTTCAGTACTGTATCGACAAGTACTGCCCCGGTGAATCGCTCGAAAAGGCACGCGATTTCTACTTTGAACACACGCACCGCGAAATGGAAGAAATTATGGCAGGCAGAGGTAAGGACGGCGCATTCACACCCACAGAGGGTGTTAAGGATTTCCTGCTTGAACTTAAAGCTATGGGCATTAAAATCGGCCTTGTCACTTCCGGTCTTTACGAAAAGGCATGGCCTGAAATTCTTTCCGCATTCAAAACCCTCGGCATGGGCGACCCCAAGGATTTCTACGATGCAATTATTTCCGCAGGCTTTCCGCTTCGCAAGGGCAGCGTAGGCACACTCGGCGAGCTTTCACCCAAGCCCCATCCGTGGCTGTATTCCGAAACTTCAATTGTCGGTCTGGGCGAAGCCTTTGCAGACAGAAACCGCGTTATCGGTATTGAGGACAGCGGCGCAGGCGCTTGTTCGGTGCGTCTTGCAGGCTACACTACTATAGGTATTGCCGGCGGCAACATTGAATCCAGCGGCACAAAGGCAGTATGCTCACATTTCTGCAACAACTTTGAAGAAATAATGAAAATCATTAAAGGATAAGGAGAATAAAAATGGATAAAAAAGATAAGCTCCAGTGTCACTTTATATCCAACACCCATTGGGACAGAGAATGGCGTTTTTCCGCACGCCGTACACAGCATATGCTCGGCTATATGCTCGACATGCTGCTTGATATTCTCGACAAGTACCCGGATTACAAGCATTTCCACCTTGACTCGCAGACCATGCCTGTTCAGGACTATCTTGAAGTTTACCCCGAAAAGAAGGAAAAGCTTCAGAAGTATATCAAAGAGGGTAAAATTGCTGTAGGTCCCTGGTTCTGCCTTCCCGACGAATTCACAGTAGGCAGCGAAGCACTTATCCGCAACCTTCTGCTCGGTCACAAAATCGGTAAGGAAATGGGCGGCATCAGCAAAACAGGCTACTCACCCTTCGGCTGGGGTCAGATTTCACAGCTCCCTCAGATTTATTCAGGCTTCGGCATCAACTTTGCTTCCTTCTACAGAGGCATTAACGAATACAAGGCTCCCAACTCCGAATTCTTCTGGGAAAGCCCCGACGGCACACGCATTTACGCATCCCGCCTTGCAAAGCGTCCGCGTTACAACATCTGGTACGTTGTACAGCGCCCCGTATATTTCAACCAGTCCGATGAAAACAACCGCGATATGCTCTGGAATCAGAACAACGGTGTATTCAAGCTCATCGACCGCGACTGGAAGCTCGACTACCAGTACACACACCCCTTCTACGAATACCACGAAGAAAACATAAAGGCACGAGCTGAGCAGGCTGTAAAAGAGCAGGACGGCGACTGGACAACAAGCCACCGCTTCTGGTCCGCAGGTCACGACTCATCCTGCCCCGATGCGCGTGAGGTTCAGCTTATCAAGGACCTTGATGCAGCACTCCCCGACGCAAACGTATTCCACAGCACACTGCGTGAAATGGAGCAGAGCATTATCGCAAACTTCAAGCCCGATTCACCCGTACTTCGCGGTGAAATGCGCGACCCCTACACCAAGGGCAGCGTAAGCGAGCTTTGCGGCTGGATTCTTTCCGCACGCACATACATAAAGCAGGAAAACTTCGATACAGAAAGAAGACTCATCAACTACGCTGAGCCGTTCGCTGTTTTCGCATCCCTTTCCGGCGCACCCTATCCGCAGAATTTCATTGACCTTTCCTACAACTACCTTCTCCAGAACCACGGTCACGACAGCATCGGTGCTTGCGGACGCGACGTTGTTTACGAGGATGTTATGTCCCGTTACAGACAGTCACGCGAGCTTTCAATGTGCGTATTTGAGCGCGCATTTATGGATATTGCAGGCGATATTGACCTTAAATCCTTCAGCCGCGACGATGTAGCTGTTGTAGTATTCAACCCCGCACCGTTCAAGAGAACCGAAACAGTCAACCTGCGCGTTGAAATTCCCACAGAATGGAAGGCAGACAGCTTTGAAATTCTTGATACAGACGGCAGCACCGTCAAGTATCAGATTCTTTCAACAAACAAGGCAAATGCACAGATTATCCAGAACCCCAACGACACAGCAAATGTTCTTCACACAGAGCAGTACTATATTGCGGCAGAAGTTTCCGATGTACCCGCAATGGGCTACAAAACGCTTAAAATCCGCCCGCTTTACAATGTCCGCGCAACTACACCCGTAACACTTGTAAAAACAACAAATGTTATGGAAAACGAATACCTCAAGGTTTCCTTCAACCACAACGGTACATTCAATGTTGTTGAAAAGGATACAGGCAGAGTGTTCAACAACCTCGGCTATTTCAAGGACAGCGGCGAAATCGGCAACCCCTGGCAGCATGTTGCCCCCGAATGTGATGAAACCTTTACAACACTTGGCGAACAGGCTCAGGTTACTCTGCTCCGCCACGGCGAATTTGAAACAACCTACAAAGTTACAATGCGCTGGCAGCTCCCCGAAAAGAGAGCATTCGACGAAAAATCAAGAAGCGAGCATAAGCTCCCCGTTGATATTGAAAGCCTCGTAACACTCCGCAAGGGTGCAAAGTTTGTTGAAATTGAAACAACAATCAACAACCGCTGCGAAGACCACTACCTGCAGGTTGCTTTCCCGACAGGCATCAAGGCACAGTTTGCAGATTCACAGGGTCAGTTCGATGTTGTATCCCGCCCGATTGAAAAGCCCGATTACTCACTTTATGATGAGCCGCCCATGACAGAGCATCCGATGAATTCCTTTGTCAGCATCAACGACGGCACAAACGGTGCAGCACTTCTCAACACAGGTCTTAAAGCATACGAAGCAGCCGACGATGAAGACGGCACACTTCTCCTTTCCCTCATTCGTGCTTATCCGCTTCGCATCTGCGTTACAAAGGATATGCAGAATTACAGCGATTGGGACAAGGGCTCACAGTGCATCGGCGTAAACACATTCCGCTATGCATTCATGCCGCACAAGGGCAACTGGGAAGATGCAGGCGTATGGCAGGAAAGCGAACGCTTTAACCTCTACTGCACAGCTGCACAGATTGCTCCCACAGCACACGGTAAGAACGGTCTTGTTCACTCCTTCCTTGAACTCAAGGACGAAAACCTCAATGTCAGCGCAATCAAAAAGAGCGAGGACGGCGAAGGCTACATTGTCAGACTGTTCAACCCCTCCGACAAAGCAGTTAAAAACGCTATCCGCTTAAACGGCGGCATTGCTCCGATTGAAAAGGCACAGTCCCCCGTTGAAAGGCAGATTGCTGAATTTGAGCTTCCCGCATACTCCGGTAAGCAGTGGAAGGAAGTTAAGCTCGTTACACTTGAAGAGCTTGACGAAGCGCCCCTTACCGTTGATGCAGACGGCTTTGCAGAATTTGAAATCACAGGCAAAAAGATACTTACAATTAAATTTGTAGGCTAAAAAATACAGGGCAGGCTTAAAAAAATCAAAACCTGCCCTGTATTTTTATCTTTCGCAGCATTCAGAGATATGCATTTCAACAGAAAATAAAAAAGTGCGCCCAAAAGAGCGCACGAAAAATGCAGCTCTTCTGTCGCAACACAGTTCAATCCCACAAGAAGATAGAAAACCAGAGCATACATTTTTACCAAAAGTATGCTTCTTGCGGAATAATATTAAACTGTGTTGCGGTAACAATATACCACATTTAAAAATAAAGGTCAATAAAATCTTGCAGGGGCGATTCATGAATGCGGATAAACAAATTACAGTTTAGCGATATATTCGCCTAACGGCAAATGCGATATAATTTCACAAATGAAATTGCGATATAGGCTCACTACATTCGCCTGCGATATGATATAAATCCCCTGTACGCCGCAGCGTATATCGCATGCGAAGCATATATCGCACCGTTAGGTATATCG
>JAFQBE010000032.1 GCA_017416765.1 Clostridia bacterium | reverse complement strand
CTGACGGGAATGAACTTCAATTATTCATCCGAGCGAGGGAACCATAGGCGGTAAATACAGCTTGATTTTCAGCTGATACTTAAATAGCCGTTATGGCAGCAGAACAAAACTTTTTGTTCTGTCTGCCGAGCGGGTTTACTTGCCGTCAGCCGTAGTGGAGTGCTTGTAACTCAAAAGTTCTTTTGGTTACTTTTGTAACGATTGACAAAAGTAACATACAGTTACTTTACCAATACTGCACTTTTTATTTTATTCAATCCTCCGTCATTGCTCCGCAATGCCACCTCCTTTCAAAAGGAGGTTTTGACAAACAATTCAACAGAGCGATAAACTGTAATTTAAAATATCCTGCAAAAAAACAGATGGTTCACTTCATTGATGAACCATCTGTTTCATTAGTTATATTCTGTTTATGCTTTTTAGTGCCAGTTTGCCAAGCTCAATAACATCTATTGCACCTACGGGGCAAGCCTCATGGCATTTGCCGCAGCCGATACATTTGTCGTAATCAACCTTGGCGCAGAAGTTTTCAACCTTGACTGCGTCATATTCGCAAGCTTTTACGCACTTCATACAGCCTATGCAGCCAGCCTTACACTCTTTGCGTGTAAGTGCGCCCTTGTCCTTGTTTGCACAAAGAACAGCGGCCTTAGCCTGATGAAGGGGAAGCAGTTCAATAATGCCCTTGGGACAGGTTTTGATACAAGCCTTACATGCGCGGCAGGCAAGGGGATTTATTCTTGCAACACCGTCGCAGATGTGTATTGCGTCGTAGGGGCAAGCTTCAATACAATCGCCGAATCCGATACAGCCGTAAATACAGTCCTTAGGACCGCCGAAAAGCTGTGTTGCCATTTTGCAGCTTTTAACACCGCTGTAGTTGAGCTTTGTGCCTGCATTGTGGCTGTTGCCCTGGCAGAGTACAACCGCTGCCTGAGGGGCAATTTCACCGGCTGCAAGTCCTGCAATTGCGGCAATTTTTTTGGAAGTTTCGCTGCCGCCGGGTGCGCAGAGTGTTGTGCAGGTTGTTTCGCCCTTTGAAAGTGCAGCGGCATAGCCGTCACAACCCGAAAAGCCGCAGGCACCGCAGTTTGCACCGGGAAGCTCTTCACGGATTTTTTCTGCCTTTTCGTCAACCGGTACAGCCATTACAATTGATGCAACAGCAAGCATAACCGCAGCAATAATGCCGATAGCGGCAACAACTATGATTGCCAGTAAAATAGGGTTCATAATTTTCTACCGCCTTTCTTAACCGAATATACCGTCTACAATTCCAGTAAAGCCAAGGAATGATATAGAGGTAAGGGAAGCCGCAACAAGAGTTATCGGCAGACCCTGCATGAATTTGGGAATATCACAGCTTTCAAGTCTTTCGCGTACGCCTGCAAAAATAACCATGGCAAGCATGAAACCAAGGCCTGCACCGAGCGAGTTGACCATTGACTGAGCAAAGTTGTAGCCGTTGTCAACATTGAGAATAACCACACCGAGTACGGCGCAGTTTGTTGTGATAAGGGGAAGATAAATGCCCAGTGCGCTGTAAAGCGAAGGGATATACTTTTTCAGCACTATTTCAACAAGCTGAACAAGTGCCGCAATTACGAGAATGAAAACAATCGTCTGCAGGTAAGCCATATCGTTGTTTACAAGCAGAGTGTTAATCGGATAGGTTACGGCAGTTGCAAGCAGCATAACAAATATAACTGCAAGCGACATACCTGAAGCTGTGCTGAGCTTCTTTGAAACACCAAGGAACGGACAGATACCGAGGAACTTGCTCAGCAGGAAGTTTTCCGTAAGGATAGCTGTAATCAGTATTGATAAAAATGCCTTTGTCATCCTACTGTTGCCTCCTTTACATTGTCATCACAGCCGCCCTTGCTGATAAGCGAGCAGTTAGCCGCCATCGGACAGCTTTCACAGCCGTGAAGCTCTGCCTTGGGCTTGCCCTTGCTTTCGGCAATTTTATTTGCAAGAGCCATAAGCATGCCGAATACGAAGAAGCCGCCGGGAGGCAGAATGAATATAATCATTGCAAATTCTGCGGGGAAAATCTGTAATCCGCTGATGGCACCTGTGCCGATTAATTCACGCACAATTGCCATTGCAAGCAGTGCACCTGTAAAGCCTACGCCCATGCCCATGCCGTCAACTGCGGAAGCAAGAACGCCGTTTTTGCCTGCGAAGGCTTCAGCTCTGCCGAGGATAATGCAGTTAACAACTATAAGCGGCAGGTAAACACCGAGGCTTTCATCTATAGCGGGGGCATATGCTTTGACAATCATCTGAACTATGGTAACAAATGAAGCAATAATTACGATATAGGCAGGAATTCTGACCTTGCCGGGGATAATTTTGCGAAGTGCGGAAATAACTATATTGGAGCAGATAAGAACTATAGATGCAGCAAGACCCATGCCGAGTGCGCCCGTAACCGAAGTGGAAACAGCAAGCGTCGGACAGGTGCCGAGAACAAGGCGGAGAACCGGGTTTTCGGCTATAAGACCTTTGGTAAATTCTTTACCGAGTGACTTTTTTTCAGCCATTGTTTGCACCTCCTGTAATTTCTGCGTAGTATTCAAGTGCTGTGTTAACTGCACTTGTAACTGCCTTTGATGTGATTGTTGCACCCGTAAGTGCTTTGATTTCGTTTTCAGCGGGTTCGTTTTTGTTTACCGCAATGCCGAGTGTTTTGCCGATAAACTGTTCAAGGAAAGAAGGCTTTGTTGCGTTCATGCCAAGGCCCGGTGTTTCACTCAGGGAGAGTATCTGAACGCCTGCAACCGTACCGTCTGCATTTACGCCGACCATTATCTTAACATCGCCGCCGTAGCCCTTTGCTGCTGTTGTGAATACATAGCCGATTGTTGTGCCGCTTGCATCCTTGCCTGTACAGTAGGCTGTGCCGTTAAGGTCGCCGTCAACAAATTCTGCTGCGTCCTTGAGAACTTCTTTTCTTGTGTTCATTTCTGTTTCAACAGCAAGGGCAGCAATAACCGGTGCTGTGAGTGAGTTTGTGTATGCAAGCAAAGCGGAAGTAACTATACATATAAGCGTCAGTACTGCAACGGGCTTGAGGATATCGCTGACATTGAATTTTTTCATGCCTTAGCTGCCTCCTTTTCCGCTTTTTTCGCAGCCTTTTCCTTCTTAGGTGTGCCGAAGGGCTTGGCTGTTGTGAGTTTTTCGATGTGGGGAACAAGAAGGTTCATAAGAATAATTGAGAAGGATACACCTTCGGGAAGACTGCCGAACAGGCGGATAACCGTAGTAACAATACCGCAGCCGATACCGAAGATAATTTTACCCTTGAAGCTTACGGGGCAGGTTGTATAGTCTGTTGCCATAAAGATTGCACCGAGCAGCAGACCGCCGCCGAGAATCTGGTAAGCCACGAATTCAAAATCGCCCTTGCCTGCAATAAGCATGAATACAGCAACTGTGCCGATGTAGCTGAGCGGAATAGCAGGGGAGATAACCTTGCGCACTACAAGGTAGATGCCGCCGATTATAAGGGCAAGTGAACATACTTCGCCGAAGCTGCCGCCGTGGAAGCCGAGGAACATATCAAGAAGTGACGGCAGTTCTTCTGTTACTTCACCGCCGTTAAACATTGTTGTAAGCGTTGCAAGGGGAGTAGCCGTTGTTGTAACAAAGCGGGACTGAACTGCCCAGTTTGCCATTGCGGAGGGGAAGGACATGAGCAGAATAATACGGGAGGCGAGTGCAGGGTTAACAAAGTTCTGACCGATGCCGCCGAACATCTGCTTAACAACAACTATTGCTATAATGCTGCCCAATGCCGCAATCCACAGCGGAACGGATACGGGCAGGTTGAATGCGAGTAAAAGACCTGTGACTACAGCGCTCAAATCGCTGATTGTCTGGTGGCGTTTCATGACCTTACGGCTGAGATATTCGGAAAGCACCGCACTGCCTACGCAGACGAGTGTTACCATAAGCACTCTGTAGCCGAAAATTACAACTGCCGCAATAAGCGACGGGATAAGTGCGATAATAACGTCAAGCATAATGCCTGTTACGGTGTGCGGTGAACGCACATGGGGCGAAGCGCTGACGGTAAGCTTTTTATTTACGCTCATTTCTTGGCACCTGCCTCTCTGATAACTGATTTTGCAAGTCGCATATGCTGAACAAGCGGAAGACCTGCAGGGCAGACATATGAACAGCTGCCGCATTCCATACAGACCATAGTGCCCGCATCGTTTAGCTTTGCAACATCTTTAGCCTTTGAATAGCGAACTATAAGGGTGGGCATAAGGCTCATGGGGCAAACCTGCGCACAGCGTCCGCAACGGATACAGTCGCGCTCGGGCTTTACCTTGAATGTGCCTTCCGCAAAAGCAAGAATTGCGTTATTCTGCTTGAGCAGAGGAATGTCCGTTCCTACAACTGCGGCACCCATCATCGGACCGCCGGAAATAATTTTGAACGGTTCTGCTTTAAAGCCGCCGCAGAAGTCAATAATATCCTGCAGGCTTGTGCCTATGGGAACACGCACATTCTTTGGCGTGTGTATTGCCGAACCGTCAACCGTAACCGAACGGCTGATGAGCGGCTTGCCTGTTTCAAGGTAACGCTGAATAAAGGCAACGCTGGCTACATTCATAAGCACACAGCCAACATCTGACGGCAGCTTTCCGGGAGGAACCTTTCTGCCTGTAACCGACTGAATCATAACCTTTTCAGCACCCTGAGGATACTTGGATACAAGTGCCATTATGCTTATATCCTTATCGCCGCCTGCAAGCTCTTTAATCTGCTTATTGAGCAGGTCAATAGCCTGGGGCTTGTTGTCCTCAACGGCAATAACAGCCTTTTTGAAGCCGAGATATTTTTTGAGCGTTGCAACGCCCTTTATTACATTTGCACTGTTTTCCATACACTCGCGGTAGTCAACCGTAATATACGGCTCACATTCAGCAGCGTTGATAATCAGCGTGTCAATGTTTTCGTTGGGCATAAGTGCGAGCTTGACATGGGCGGGAAAGCCTGCACCGCCAAGACCTACAAGACCCGAAGCGCGTACAGCTTTGATTAAATCTGCCGCATTTTCAACCTTGGGCGGTTCAATTCCTTCAACCATTGTCATTTCGCCGTCGGATTCAATGGTAACTGCTTTTGCGATTGAGCCGTTAGCCAGCTTTACATCGCCGATAGCTGTAACCTTGCCTGAAACGGAAGCGTAAATCGGTGCGCTGACAAACTTATCGGTATCGCCTATAAGCTGACCTACCTTTACTTCATCGCCAACCTTTACTACCGGTTCACACGGTGCGCCGATATGCTGCTGCATGGGCAGCACAACCTTCTCGGGTGGAGGCATACGCACAATTTTGCAGTTTTCGGTGTTCTTGCTGTGTGATACGCTGACACCGCCTCTGCCTTTTACGACGGCTTTAAGCACGCCGTTTGCGGAGTAACCCTTCATTCTTTCATCTCCTATAATTATCGTTTGGAACGAAAAATTTACTTTGCTTTATCAGTATCGGGCTGACCGCTCTGAAAACGCAGCCCGTTACAATACCTGTGAATACACCGAATACAAGCAGCACCGGCGCATAGCCGAGTATTGTTACCGTATCGGTTAAAACTGCTGCCGCCATAAGCTGACCGAGGTTATGCCCCAGCGCGCAGCATATGCCCGTGCCAATAAGCCCGAGCGGATTTTTTTTCAGCTTTTTAAGCAGCAGCCACATTACAAGCATGCTTACCGTACCGCCGCAAAGGCTCATCAAAAAGGCGGTAAAGCCTCTTGTTACTCCTGCAAAAGCCGCTTTGATTATTACTATAAATACCGCGTCGGTAAGACCGAGGGTTGAAACGGTAAACATTGTTACAATGTTTGAAAAGCCGGGCTTTGCACCGGGCGGTAAAAACGGAAATGCGGGCAAAAGCGATTCAAGCCATGCAAGTGCAAGTGCCTGCGCACCGAGTATGCCTGCAAGCGCAATGCGCTGAACAGTTGATTTTTTATTCAAACATATCACCTTAATAAACTATAGCGTCAACTTGCGATTTTGCGCCGTTTTCAATTGTTACCACAACACCTGCGGGCAGGCACGCCGCCGTATCGCCGCGCTTTGTGAGCCTGCCTGTATTAATGCAGACCTTGTCTGAACATTCTGCCTTGTGAAAGCATACAGAGCCGTTTTCTATAAGCAGGCTCGCTTTCGGCTCACAGGGCAATTCGATTTCATACGGCTCGTTGACATTTTCAAGTTCTATCTTTTCATAAACTTCGCCGTCGATATATATAACCGCAGTTGCGCTTTCTGTACTGTATTTTGTATAAGCCCAGAAGCCTGCACCGCCAAGTAAAAGCACGGCTATGAGTATTAAATCAATGGGCTTTATAAGCTTATTCATTTATATCACCCAAGGAGTAATTGTTGTTTGTAACGGTGATTGTTTCGCTTTCAAATTCACCGAAGGTTGTTATAATTTCTTTATCTGTTGTTATAAAAACTGCATCAGCGTTATATTTTTCAAACAACGCTAAGCTCTTTTCAATTCCGAGTACAAAGCAGGCTGTTGAAAGCGCATCGCTTGCAGTACCTGATTCGGCTATTACCGTTACGCTTAATAAACCGCTGTCGGCAGGGTAACCTGTTGACGGGTCAAAAATATGGTGATAGCGGTTACCGTTTTCATCTTCGAAATACCTCTCATAGTTGCCCGATGTGGAAATACAGCCCTGTGCTGCTTCAATTATTGCACAGTATTCGTTGACTTCGCCCAACGGGTTGCGGATTCCGACTTGGTATTTTTCGCTTCCGTAAAGCAGTACGCTGCCGCCAACTGCAACTACAGCTTCCTTGCATTTGTGAGCGGAAAGTATATCCTTTGCGTAGTCGCAGGCTGTTCCTTTACCCACAGCACCAAGGTCTAACTTTACATTTTCAGGCAAAATAACATTATTGTCGTTTATCTGCCATTTTTCGTGATTTTTGATTGCGGCTGAAATCTCTTCCTTGTCGGGAAGCTGTTTATTTTCCGTTCCGATGCCCCAAAGGTCTGTAAGCTGTGCAATGCCTGTGCAGAATGCACCGCCGCTGTCTTTTTCAAGCTGCTTTAAATATTCAAGTATGCCTTTGAGTTCATCGGAAATCTCAGTTTTTCCGTTATTTACCGAATATATTTCAGCCGTATGCTTGGTTCTTGAAAGCAGCTTTTCGTCAAGGCGGATTATTTCACTTTTTATTCTTTCAACTGCTTCTTTTGAATGAAAGCCGGTTACATCAAGGCTTACAGTGGTGTTCATTGCAAGAAAATCTGCCGATGTATTATGGCTGTAAAAGAAATCGGAAATAACAACCGCCGCCAGAACAAAAAAAGCAACGGCGGCAATAAAAATTCCCTTCTTCTTCATTTATACAGTACACCTCTTATAAACCAATACAAATACACTTATAACTCTTTCGTTATGCTATTATATAATAACTGTATATATAAATCAAGTGGTATATGAATGAAGTTTAACTAAATTTTAATAATATTTAATTAAATCTTAACCAATAAGAAGTTTTGTTTTAACTTTATGCTGATAAAATTTCTTGCAAGAAAACATTAAAGGTGATATAGTTTGAAAAGGAAAAGAAAATTTGCCCTTGCGGTACTTTTGATTATATTTGCAGTGAGTACATGGGCGTTTAACAATTACTGTATAAAGGTTACCGAAAAAACACTGCTGAATAGTAAAATAAATGAGTCGGTAAGGCTTGTGCTTGTGTCCGATTTGCACGGCGACGAATTCGGTAAAAATAACAAAATTTTAATAAACATAATAAAAAATCAACAGCCCGATGCGGTGCTTGTGCTTGGCGATATGTATTCGCGCTACGGCAAATACCGTATGGATACCGCGGTTGATTTTATGGCAGCGTTAACTGCTTTTGCGCCTGTTTATTTTGTCAGCGGCGACCATGATTATGATGAGGAATATTTTGAAAGCCTTGAAAGCCAAAATGTAAATGTGCTGAATTTTGAAAAGAGCAATGCCGAAATAAACGGCAACAGCTTTACTTTTTACGGTATACGAAGCGAATGGTTTTCATCCACATTTGATTTGAATAACGCCTTTGAGCCGGCTGACGAAAGCCGAATCAACATTTTGCTTGCACATTGTCCGCTGATGGAAAAATACGAAAGCTTCAAAAACCTTGATTTCGTATTTTCGGGCGATACCCACGGCGGCATGGTGCGTATTCCGCTGCTTGGTCCAGCTTATTACGGCGGCAGCATTATGCCGAAATTCACATACAACGGCAAAATGTACGATAAGGGATATTACAATGTCAACGGCACACAGCTTTTTGTAACCTCGGGCGTAGGTAACTATCCCTTGCCCGTAAGATTCAATAACCGCCCTGAAATAGTTTCTGTTGACTTGTTGCCGTACTCGTAATAAATCCGAACAGGATTTATTGCATATCGAGTTTGAGCGAAGCGAAAACATATCGACAAACGGAGAAAATATGCAGACTTTAATTTTTAACGGTTCACCAAGAACTGACGGAAACACATCGGCAATAATAAAATCAATACTCAAAGACCTAAAAGGTGAGTATCAGATACTCAATGCCTATGCCTGTGATATATCGGCTTGCACGGACTGCCGCTATTGTTGGCAGAACGAAGGCTGCTCAATAAAAGACGGTATGCAGGCTGTGTATGATTATATACAGACTTGTGATAACATTGTTATTGCATCACCAATATATTTTTCCGAACTGACCGGTAAGCTGTTAGATGTGGGCAGCAGACTTCAAACATATTATTGTGCTGAAAAATTTCGCAAAGAAAAACTGATTCAGAAGCCCAAAAAGGGTGCTGTTATTTTAGTCGGCGGCGGTGACGGAAATATGAAAAAAGCATATGAAACAGCTTGTGTACTTATGAAGCATATGAATTGTACCGATATTTATAATCCGCTTTTTTATCACAAAACTAATTATTGTGATGTAACCGATGATGCGGATATTAAAGCTGAAATAAAAAATATCACAGATTTTCTGAATGGATAAAAAGGAGAATTAATTTATGGCTTACGATTTTTATATGCCTGCCCGTGTAGTCGGCGGCGAAAATGTTGTAACAAAGCAGTCTGCACTGCTTAAAAAATTTGGCAACACCTGCCTTGTTGTAACGGGCGGTACGGGCGCAAAGCAAAGCGGCGCACTTGCTGAGCTTACTGCGGCACTTGATAAAGAAAATATCAGCTACGGTATTTACGATAAAATCGGTGCAAATCCGCTTGTTACAGCCTGCCATGAAGCGGGCAGACTTGCCGTAGAAATCGGTGCGGATTTCCTTGTCGGTATCGGTGGCGGTTCTGCGCTTGATGCGGTAAAGGCGGTTGCTGTTTTTGCGGCAAACCCCGAAATTGAACCGGAAGAAGTTTACGCAATGAATTTTAAAAATGAGCCTCTTCCTACAGTCGGTATAGGTACAACCTCGGGTACGGGCAGCGAGATTTCCGCTGTCAGCGTTTTGACGGATACAAAGGGTGTAAAGCGCAGCATAAAAGGCGATTTCGGCTATTTCAACCTTGTCTTTGCAGATTGGAGATATACCTGTTCCTGCCCGATGAGCGTTACCGTTTCAACCGCACTTGATGCATTTATGCACGCGGCAGAGGGCTGGCTCGGTCCGAAATGTAACGAGCCTGCAACAGCCTTTGCGGCAGAATGTCTGCCGAAAATTTATAAATGGCTCAAATATTTTTATGCAACAAATGAGCTGCCGGATGAAAAGGGCAGGGAGGAGCTGTACCATGCATCATTAAGTGCAGGCTTTACGCTTAACTACTGCGGTACGCTGTTTCCGCATCCCGTGGGCTATATACTTACCGAGCATTACGGCATACCCCACGGCAGAGCCTGTGCCGCATTTTTTGATAAGCTCCTGCAGCGCGCTGAAGAGTTTGCGCCCGAGCGTGCAGCAGCACTTTGTACCCTGCTTTGTGACAGTAGGGAAAACATAATAAAAACGGTCAATAACCTTGCTGATTGTTCCGATATTGAAATTTCATCAGAAAGAGCGGCAGAGCTTATCAAGCGCTGGAAAGCGATACCGAAAAACTTTGAATGCACACCCGGCGGTTATGCTCCTGCTCTTGCAGCAGACGCTTTGGTTGAATTGAAGGGCAAAATATATTGAAAATAGGGGCAGAATATCAAAAAAAAACGGGCTGTTTTCTGCTAATTTGTGCTAAGTTACAAAAGTTAGAAAAACGCTTGCATATAAGGAAAAAAACGGATAAAATAGCAAAGGTATAAAAATTCCGATTATAATTTTTTTGGAGGTATATTAAAATGTCAGTTAAAGTTGCTATTAACGGTTTCGGCCGTATCGGTCGTCTCGCATTCCGCCAGATGTTCGGCGCAGAAGGCTATGATGTTGTTGCTATCAACGACCTCACAAAGCCCTCAATGCTCGCTGCACTTCTCAAGTACGACACCGCACAGGGTGGCTACTGCGGCACAATCGGTGAAAACCTTCACACTGTTTCCGCAAACGATGAAGAAGGCACAATCACTGTAGACGGCAAGACTCTTAAAATCTACGCAATGGCTAACGCTGCTGAACTCCCCTGGGGCGAAATCGGTGTTGACGTTGTTCTTGAATGCACAGGCTTCTACTGCTCCAAGGCAAAGGCACAGGCTCACATCGATGCAGGTGCAAAGAAGGTTGTTATTTCCGCTCCCGCAGGCAATGACCTTCCCACAATCGTTTACAGCGTAAACGAAAGCACACTCACAGCTGAAGATACAATCATCTCTGCTGCTTCCTGCACAACAAACTGCCTTGCTCCCATGGCAAAGGCTCTCAACGATTACGCAGCTATTCAGAGCGGTATCATGACAACTGTTCACGCTTACACAGGCGATCAGATGATTCTTGACGGTCCTCACAGAAAGGGCGACCTTCGCCGTGCACGTGCAGGCGCACAGAACATTGTTCCCAACTCAACAGGCGCTGCAAAGGCTATCGGCCTTGTTATCCCCGAACTCAACGGCAAGCTCATCGGCTCCGCACAGCGTGTTCCCACCTGCACAGGTTCAACAACAATTCTTGTTGCTGTTGTTAAGGGCAAGGATGTTACAGTTGACGGCATCAATGCTGCTATGAAGGCTGCTGCTTCCGAATCCTTCGGCTACAACGAAGAACAGATCGTTTCTTCCGACGTTATCGGTATGCGTTACGGCTCACTCTTCGATGCAACACAGACAATGGTTGCTAAGATTGATGATGACACATATCAGGTACAGGTTGTTTCCTGGTACGACAACGAAAACTCCTACACAAGCCAGATGGTTCGTACAATCAAGTACTTCGCAGAGCTTGCATAAGTTAAATTACAATAAAAATTGTGCTGTCCGCAAGGACAGCACTTTTTTTGCCGGAATTCATATTGATAAAAGAAAAACAGCCGCCCGAGATCGTAGGACGGCTGTTTTGTTGGTTGCAAAAATATAGAAAAATTATTTAAAAGGCTTTAAAAAATTTATATATTTATGCTTCTTCCCTCATCTTTGCAAAGCACTCGCTGCAGTAAACGGGGCGATCTTCACGGGGTCTGAAGGGTACCTTGCATTCTGCGCCGCACTGTGCGCAAGTAGCGTCGAACATTTCACGCTCGGGCTTGTTTGCGTTCTTGCGTGCGTCACGGCAGGACTTGCAGCGCTGAGGCTCGTTTTCAAAGCCCTTTGCAGCATAGAATTCCTGCTCGCCGGCTGTGAAAACAAATTCGTTGCCGCATTCCTTACAGATGAGAGTCTTGTCTTCGTACATTTTGGTTACCTCGCTAAAAAAATATTGTTTATTAACCCTGAACGGATTTTCACCGCTGCCTTGCCGGCTTGCGAAACCGACACGCTCTGAATATATTAAGCTACATGGGCATATTGCGTTTTAACTGTCGGCTTCGGATTTTAGCTTGCGGCGTATGCGCTGCATAGCATTGTCAACCGACTTGGCTGTTTTGCCTGTTTTTTCGGCTACTGCCGTGTAGCTTTCACCCTGCAGGTACATTCGTAAAACCTGCTTTTCATAGGGGGAAAGCTTTTGTGAAATTGCTTTGATTATGTTCTCTGCATCGTATGCAGCCTGAATTTCATCTTCGGGTCCTGCCTGAAAATCTTGTGTGCTTTGTGTTTGCTCAAGCGAAAGCAGCTGATATTCGCTGCCCTTTGAACGCTGACGCAGCAGGTTTTTCATGCGGTTAAGTATACAGGTGCAGGCAAAGGTGGAAAACCGCGTACCGCTGTCGTGCTTGTAGGCATGAACTGCGGAGAGAAAACCGACTATGCCTTCCTGATAGTAATCCTGCCTGTCCTGCTCAGTTTGACCGAAGCTGTTAGCTTTGGAAATTATGAACGGCGAAATACGCCTTAGAAGCTCCTGCATCGCACCGCCTGATGTATCCGTTCTGGCGGTTAAAACAAGCTCTTCATCGGTGGGGGCGTTTGCGTCGGGCTTTTTGAAAGAAACAATGTCCATTCAAAAAACACCTCATTCCCGGACAAGTATATTCATAATAAAGGAAATAAGATTGTTTGTCAATAGATTTTAATGATTTATTTGAAAATATTTATTAAATCTTGACAAATGTGTATGATTTTGTCGAAAAAAATTAGTTTATTTGCTGTAATTCGTCGAGGTTGCGGCTGTAGCCGTCAATAAATTCTTCAAGGAAAATTTTTGCAGGCTCAAAATTTAACTCATCAATTAACTTGCTGACTGATGCTTTTGCTCCCGAAAATTCGCTGTTGCCGGCCTTTTCTTCTTCAATGCATTTTATAAGTGCTGAAATTTTATCCGCCGCTTTTACTGCTTTCCACAATGGCAAATCTTCCTCCTGCTTTATGAAAAAGCCTTTGTAAGCGGGCTGCATATATTCGGGCAGAAGCGATACAAGCCTGCTTGCCGTTTCACGCTCAACGGCTTTGTAGGCGGCTTTGAGCTCGGGATTGCCGTACTTTATGGGGGTAGGCATATCGCCGGTAATAATTTCGGGCATATCGTGGTAAATGCCAAGCAATGCAGCGCGTTCAGCGTTAAGGCTTGTTCCGCAGCGTTCGTTTGAAATTACCGCAAGCGCGTGCGCTATGGCGGCAACTTCAAGTGTATGTTCGCTGAGCGTTTCCTTGCGCGTGTTGCGCATGAGTGCCCAGCGGTCAATATATTTCATGCGGGAAAACATTGCAAAAAAGCTGTGGTTCATTGTGTTTCTCCTTGTAAAATCAGTACGGGTGTTTCTTGTACATTTTCCGGTGCTTTCATTATCATAATGCGGTCAGGAATGTCAAGCTCTATGGTGTAGCCCTTGGCGAGGTATTCTTCGCGCAGGTCGTCGGTTTCGTGTGCGAGTGACGGCCTCATATCAAAAACCATATAGTCTGTTTCGTTGTTCGAAACTATTTCATATATTTCGTTGCGGTCTGCAATGTGCGGTACAAAAAATGTGCTTGCTCTTACACTTGCCTCTTTAGGTATTGTTTCAAGTGCCTGTGTGAGGGTGACGAATTCTTCCCTGTCATTAATGTATCGCTGTGCGTAAATGTTGATTTTTTCACCTGCCGTGGGTAAAAACATTATAACCGAAGCCGCTGCAGCAAGAGTTATCAGATAGCGCCTTGCATAGCCTTTTATTTCGGCGGCATTTATAACGGCAAGGTAGCAAAGTATAGCTGCACCGCCGAAGGAATACTGAAAATCAATATTGTGCTGATAGGGGTAGTTGGTCATAATGTTTATAAGCATTATGGGCAGCACAAGTATAAAGTGTGAAACCTTTCTTGTGACAATCGGCAGCAAGCCAAGGGGCAGCAGAAGCCTTAAGATATAAATCAGCTTGTCTGCACTCAGAACCTGTGTGAAAACATATGCGGGGTTGGTGATGATAATTTTTGCCATGCCGAGTAAGCCCTCATCCATGTACATATAATTATCAAAGCGTGAAGCGAGTACACCGTCGCCAAAGGTGTTTATAAGGTATATGCCGAGTCCGAAAATTGCAACGGAGCCGACTGCAAGTATTACACCGTGAAGATATTTCTTTTTGGAAAGGAACAGATATATTCCGAAAAACAGTACGAAAAGTGCGGCATCTTCTTTTACTGCACAAACAAAAAGCGCGGAAATATACATCAGCGGATATTTCTGCCTTTCAAAGAAGTAAAACATCCATAAAAGGGTTGGTACAAGGAAGCTGTTTTCATGCATATCGTAGCCTATACCGCTGATTAATACAGGCGAAAACGAGTAGGCTATGCTCAGCGCAATTATAAATTTATTGGACAGCCCTTTGTATCTGCAAAGCAGGTACAAGGGTATCAGACCGCTTGCGATTGCCAGTGCCTGACCGATTTGTAATGTGTGCGGTGACGGAAAAACCATGTAAAGCGGCAAAAGCAGATAGTAAATCGGCGAAATGTGTACGGCAAAGTGGGAAAGAATACGGTCACGCTCACAGGAAACTGTAGGCAAGCCTGTTTCTTTCATATAGTGGAACATATTGCACCATATGCCGAAATCAAAGTTGGGCGAGCTGTAGGTTGCATAGCGAAGGCAGCCGTATGCAGCAATAAACACAAGCATCATAATGCCGAAAACCGCCGCTATAATCGCGGTAGTTTTGTTGCCTATGCGTGTTTTGCTCAAAGCCAGCTTATCGTCTTTCAGCAGAAAAGCTATGGCTATTGCAGCAAGTATAAATATTGCAAGGGTGTACCAGAAGCTGCTTTCAACCGTTAGCGTATACCCCGCAAATGCGGCAAAACATAGTGTGAACAGCCAAGAATCTGCAGGGATTTTGTCCAGCACAAGGCTTAAAAGTGTAAAAAATGCAAAAACCGCTGCGAACAGACCGAGCCATACTACAAGCTCAATGCTGAAGGTAAAGCTGATATCTGTAAACGGTATGGGGATAGAAAGCGCTGTGTAAAGGTTTATACAGCACCATGCCGCAATGAAACGCTGTAACAGCCTTTCAATTTCAAACGTCTTTTTGATTTTCTCTTTCATTTCTTTTCTCCTTGGTTATACAATCGGTTTGTTACAGATTGCATTTGCTTCTTTATTATACCAAACAAAGCAGATTAAAGCAACAAAAAGCACAAGACTATTGAAATTGTAATAAAAATGAATATAATTATAAGGTACTTTACAAACGGAGAAATTAATAATGAAAAAATTAACATATAAAAGTACTGTTATAAGCTGTTACATAGGATATGTTTCGCAGGCGATAGTAAATAACTTTTACCCCTTGCTTTTCGTTATGTTTCAGAAAGAGCTTGGCATAACGCTTTCACAGCTTAGCTTTATGATTACAGCCAATTTCGGCATACAGCTGATTACCGATATTATCTGTTCGCGCGCTGTTGACAGAATCGGATACAGACCGAGCGTTGTTACGGCGCATCTTTGCTGTGCTGCGGGTCTTGCTCTGCTCGGTGTACTGCCGTTTGTCATGCCGCCGTACATAGGTTTGCTTCTTGCAACCATGCTCAGTGCAATCGGGGGCGGAATCATTGAGGTTGTTGTAAGCCCTATTATTGAAGCGTGCCCGAGTGAAAACAAAGCTTCCGCCATGAGCCTCCTTCATTCTTTTTACTGCTGGGGTCAGATGGCGGTTGTACTTGTATCTACACTTGCTTTCAAAATTGCAGGCATAGGTTCGTGGAGAATGCTCTGTCTTGTTTGGGCGGCAATTCCGTTTGTAAATGCTTTTCTCTATATGCGTGTACCGCTCAATACTCTGCCGAAAACGGAAAAGGGCGGAATAAAAGAACTGTTCAGGCAGAAAATGTTCTGGGTATTTTTCTTTATGATGGTTTGTGCCGGTGCATCGGAGCTTACCATGAGCCAATGGGCATCGGCTTTTGCGGAAGATGGATTAGGTGTAACAAAAGCTACGGGCGACCTTCTCGGTCCTTGTATGTTTGCACTTTTTATGGGCATATCGCGTTTGTTCTATGGCAAATTCGGCGAAAAAATACGCCTGAGCAGCTTTATGGCGGGCAGCAGCGCACTCTGTGTTGCTGCTTATCTGCTTGCCGTGCTTGCTCCGCATCCCTTGCTTTCTTTTGCGGGTTGCGCTCTTTGCGGACTTTCTGTTGGTATAATGTGGCCCGGTACTTTCAGCATGGGTGCAGCGGCAATGCCTATGGGTGGTACTGCAATGTTTGCGCTTTTTGCTTTAGGTGGAGATATAGGCTGCACAAGCGGACCTTCAATTGCGGGTAATATCGCCGCAGCATTCGACTCAAATCTGAAAGCGGGCTTTGCCTTTGGCACGGTATTTCCGCTTGCTATGCTGATTCTTGCTGTAATATGCAGAAAGCACGAAAATAAAACAAAATGAAATTTATAAAAATCCGTAACCTCTTAACCTGTACTGCCATAATATGGTGATGTAAGGCTCAAACATAACAAATGAGCCTCAACAGGGAAAGGAGGAAAACGAACTATGGGATGCAATCTTTTCAACGGTGGTAACTGCTCTTGGATTATCATTCTTATCCTTCTCATCTGCTGCTGCGGTAACGGCGGTAATGAATGCGGTTGTGGCTGCGGTTGTGCAAACAACTCCAACAACGGCTGTGGTTGCGGCTGCGGCTGCTGAGCGCAGAAAAGCTCTGATTAAAGCACATATCCTTGAGGTGCGGCTGTCGTGCATACCGGCACGGCAGCCGTGCTGTTTTTGCTAATTAATAATTATAAAAACTTTTAAAACAAAATATATAAAAATGGTGTACAAATCCGACGGTTTGTGTTATAATACACAATATATAGCATAAAATCGGGGTGCAAACACTCATGATTTCAATAATCAAAAGAAACGGAAAACTGAATATATTTTTCCGCAAGATAGAGTTTGACCAGATAATCGATATCAGCTTTTTCGCAATGCTCTGCGTACATTTCTGTGTGTACGGCGAGGACAATTACGCTTATTATACCGCCTTTTTTCTTTTTGTAGGTGCTTCGCTTATAAAGGTATTTATGCGTATGCGTTTTGACGGAAAGATCAATGTTCCGTCGGTGTTCTGGTGGTATCTGGCGTTTGCGTTGTTTGCGTGGGCATCGGTACTGTGGTCGGAATATCCGGGGATATCAGTAGGATCGGTAGTGCGTTTTTCACAGATACTGGCGATTTTGTTCTGTATGTCACAAAGTTATGCCACAAAAGACGGCTTTAACCGTTGCCTGAAATTGATATGCTGGGCTGGTGGTGTTTGTGCTTTCTATATTTTTATACGGACACCTGTTTCAGAATGGCTGCGAGGAAGTTTGGGTCAGACCGCTACAAAATCCAATGTAAATGTTATCGGTATGATTATGGTGGTATGTGCAATCTTTTCATTATACCAGGCATACTATTTGGCTAAACGCAGTTACTATATTTTGGTTTTTGTAGAAACTGCTCTTATTGTTTTTACAAGCTCCCGAAAATCAATTCTGACGATTGTATTTGCATTGATTATGATGGCCTGCATCAGGAGTATAGATTATAAAATCTTTTTCCGAATGTTGGTTGCGGTCGGTGTTGCAATCATAATACTGTATCTGATAATGAACGTTGATGAGCTTTATAGGTCGGTCGGACGGCGCTTTGAATCAATGTGGAATCATTTGCAGAATAACGAGGGCGACAACAGCATGTATGCGCGCGATATGTTTATAAGCTATGCGAAACAGTACTTTTTAGAAAAGCCAATTATAGGTTCAGGCGCCGCTACATTTTCGAGTAAATTTGGCTTCGATACAGGCTTTTATGCCTATGCACATAACAACTATTATGAGATTCTGGTCGGCGTTGGTTTAGTTGGTTTTTCAATATACTACAGCTTTTATGCCTATCTTTTTATAAAGCTTATGAATATTGGCTTTAAGTTTGGTGACCTTACCGCAAAGGCCATGCTTACAATGCTGGTTTCCATAATGATTTGTGAATACGGAATAGTTCTTTACTATTCTATATATGCGCTGATATTTTTGTGCGTTGCGTACCTGTATGTATGTGTGTTTGATAATGAAAAGTCAAAAAAACAAAGTTTACCGATTCGGAACAATGAAGAACGGCTCAATATTTCACAAAATGTATTAAGAGAGGGAATATAAAAATGGATGCAAATATCAACAGCACTGCTGCTCCCAAGGGGATAGAAATAAATGTATTGTTTTTGCTTGAAACTGTGGTAAGAAAATGGTGGCTTCTGCTGGTTTCAGCTATAGTTGTCGGTGCAATAGGTTGGGGTGCGGCATTTGCTACCACTGATCCGACCTATACATCGGACCTGAGCTTTACCGTTTACAATAAGGAAGCTACAGATGTCAATTCATCGAGCGATATCAACTCTTCAATCATGATGGCAAATACATTCAAATATATTCTCGAAGGCAGAACCATGTGCGAGCGTGTTGCGCAGAACAGCGGCTATAACCTGACTGCTGAAAATGTTGCAGATGCGATGAATACTGAGATAATGAGTAACACCAACATTATTATAGTCAGCGTAAAAACAGGTTCGCCGGAAAAATCTTTTGCAATAGCTACAAGTATAGCAAACTGCTACAGCGAAATAGTTGACTATGCTTACCCGAATGCAAGACTTCAGATGTATGAAAAGCCCGTTTATCCGGAGCATGCAGATACACAGACTTCATATACGCTTTATACAATTGTCGGTGCGATAGTCGGCTTTATACTGGCTTTCATTGCCGTGCTTATCACAAATGCAATTCACGATACCGTTCAGACTGCTGACGATATTGCGGTAAAACTCGATGCCAACATGATAGGCTCAATCGACAATGTAAAGGATAAAAAGAAAAAGAACAGACAGAAGCGTCTGCTTATTACGGACAGAACTCTCGGCTTCTCGTTTATTGAAGGATATAAGGCTATCAGAACAAAGATTGAAGCTTACTGTAAGCGTAACGACCACAAGGTTATTATGATTACAAGTGCCAACGAAAATGAAGGTAAAACGACCGTTGCTGTCAACCTTGCACTCAGCCTTGCTCAAAACGGCAATTCAGTTCTTGTAATTGATGCTGATATGCGTAAGCCCGCTATATGCAAGTTCCTTAATCTTAATGTAAGCCCCGAGTGTGACCTTGCCAATGTTATCAGCGGCAAAACAGAACTCAGTGATGCTATAAAATATGTTGAAAAGCATAAACTCTTTATTCTTGCAACGGTTCAGGCAAATGACGAGCCTACGGAAATGCTTTCTTCACAGCAGATGAACAAGCTTATCAAGGCGGCTCGTGCAGAATTTGACTATGTTATTGTCGATACTGCTCCTGCTTCAGTTGTTGCCGATGCAAATATTCTAACCAACTTTACCGATGCAACTGTTCTTGTTGTTCGCGAAAACCATGCAGCAAGCGGCCGTATACGCGGTGTTATTGAAGATATCAGCTCCAATAAGGCTGAGCTTATCGGTTGTATTTTCAACGGTGCAACCGTCAGCGGTGTAAGAGGTGCTTACGGCAAGTATAAGTACGGTTACGGCGGCTACGGTAAGCGATACGGCTACGGACGCGGTTACGGCTACGGTTATGGCTACGGCTACGGTTATTTAAATGCCAAACAGAGCGATACCGACGAAGAAGATAAATAATTAAAAATGAAAGGATGAACCGGAGAATGAAAAAAATAATAGTTGCAGTGCTTGTTATAGCAGTTCTTGCAGGCGCAGGTCTTATCGGCTGGAATGTTTACGAAAAAGAAGTAATAATGGCTCCGGAAAACCTGATTGTAGGCGAATGGACTTCGGGTAACGGCATATATTCCCTTGTGTTTACCGAAGAGGGCGTTGCAAGCGGTAACCTTGATGTTCCGCTGCTTGGTGTGGTTTCTTTCAATGGCAATTATACTGTTGATGAAGAAGCTTCAACTATAACTATTGTTTATTCGCTCTACAGCATATCCTATACCGATACAAAAACCTTTGTGCTGACCGAGGATACACTCACCCTTACCGATACGGGCACAGGTGTGCAGACAAGCTATACAAGGCTTGTGCCCGAAAGCGGTACACAAAACGCAGCATAACAGTAAAAAATCAACTCCATGTTCCGTCATGAGAACATGGAGTTTTTTTATGCGCAATTTTATTCTGCAAGCAGTTTTTTCGTTATCCGCTTTTTTATAATAAGGTAACAAATGAAATGAACCAAAGTGCAAAGCAGCCATGAGATAGGGTAGGCAATATACAGCGTTTCAAGCGTAGGATACATACGGAAGGCTGTGTAAACCCACAGCACCCTGAAAACACACGAACCGAAAATTGAGACAAACATCGGCAGAGTAGAGCAGTTCATACCTCTCAGCATACCTACGAATATTTCCATCGTGCCGCAAAGAAAATACGGAACACATACTATTTTCAGCCTTGTTATTCCGTAGGGAATAATGGCAGTATCGGTTGAGTAAATTTTAAGCAGCGGTTCACCAAGTAGGTATGAGCCTATACCCATTACAAGTCCGACTGCTGTAACGGTCAGCAGAGTGGAAAGCATTACACGGTTTATTCGTTCCGGCTTTTTAGCTCCGACATTTTGGCTTGTAAAGGTTATTGCCGCCTGATATATTGAGTTCATTGAGGTGTAGGTAAAGCCTTCTATGTTACTCGCAGCAGCATTGCCTGCCATAACGGTAGAACCGAACGAATTGATTGATGACTGAATAAGCACATTTGAAATTGAAAACAGCGAGCTTTGAATTCCCGCAGGTAAGCCTACCTTAATTGTTTCAAGCACAAGAGCTTTTTTGAAGCGGATGGCTTTGAAATCAAGGTGGCAGCAGTTTTCAAGCTTGTGCAGACAAATCACAACAAGTATTGCGGAAATGTATTGCGAAATAATTGTTGCAAGCGCAACACCTGCCACATCCATGTGAAATACACGCACAAATAAAAGATTGAGTGCTACATTTATAATGCCGGATATCGTAAGGAAAAACAGCGGGCGCATAGTGTCGCCCATGGCGCGGAGTATTGCACTGCCGAAGTTATAAACCATCAGCGCGGGCATACCCAGAAAATAAATCCGCATATAAAGTGTTGCGAGGTCTATAACATCGCCCGGTGTGTCCATAAGCTTAAGGAAGAAGGCTGAAAAGCACACACCTATAATCAGCGTTGCAACGCCGGAAACAAGGCTTAGTGCAATAGAAGTGTGAACAGCATCATGTGCCTTGCGAAAGTCATGTGCGCCGAGGTTTTTGGCTACAACAACACTTGCACCGACGCTTAAACCGATAAACAGATTAATCATCAGGTTAATTAGCGAGCCTGTTGAGCCTACTGCGGCAAGTGAATTGCTGCCTGCATATCTGCCCACAACGGCAACATCTGCGGCATTGTACAGCAGCTGCAATATGCCCGATAGCATAAGCGGCAATGAGAATTTCAGTACCTTACCCAGAAGTGGGCCGTTGCACATATCAATTTCGTGTTTTATACGTTTCATAGCTTAATCCTTGCGGTATATCCTTGAGGTATATTCTTATAAAAAAGTCAGTTTGTGTGTCGAGTGAATCAAGTCCCGTAAGCTTTTCTTTGTCCGCCTGTGAGGTGTGGTAATAATACGGGGTCATTCTGAAAAGTGCGTCAATGTCTTCACTGCTGTTCAGATGAATTTCAGCCTTTACATTTTCAGTGCGTATAAGGGTGAAGCCTTTCAGTTCGGGCGGAGCTTCATCGTTTTCATACGGTGTGTCGTACAGCTTTTCTTTCAGCTTGTGCAGATGATGTCTGCCCGGAGCAACGCTTATCAGTAAGCCGCCGCTTTTGATTATGCGTGCAAATTCATTTTCACAAAACGGTGCAAAAAGGTGAACTGCACAATCAGCGGCAGAATCTGCAAGCGGAATATCCGCCATGTTTGCAACAAAAAAGTTTGCACCGCATCTGCGCTTTGCCGCAAGGCGAACCATTTGCTTTGATATGTCAAAGCCATAAATGTCAGCGCCTGTATTTACCTTTATATATTCGGTGTAGTAGCCTTCTCCGCAGCAAATGTCAACAACAGTACGGCTGTTGCTTTCGTTTATTATTTCACATATTCTTTCTGCAAGCGGCTGAAAGTATCCCTTATCAAGAAAGTTTTTTCGGCATCGTGCCATATCGGCATTGTCGCCTATAAGCTCGCCTGATTTGCTGCCTGTAAGCAGGTTTACATAGCCCTCCCTGGCAAGGTCAAAGCAATGCGATTTTTCGCATCTGAGCGAATTGCCGCATTGTGTTAGTTCTGATTTGCATATAGGGCATAACAAAAGCTTCATAAATTTTCTCTTTCATTATTAATTACATTTTATTATAAACTGTAATTATTCAGTAGTCAATAAAACAACTGCGTTTACCTCTTGAATTTTGTGCAATAAAAGTTTAATATATAGTCAGTAACTTTAAAGGGGTTTTATATTTGAAAAGAACAGCTTCAGTTTTTATGTGCCTTATTCTGGCATTATTGCTTTTTGTGTTTCCTTCGCAGGCCGCAGAAGGGCTGGATAAAATAGACGCACCTTATATGGTCGAATATACTGTCAGGGACGACGGTAAATCGGAACGGGTTGTAATTGCCTGCGCGTTGACAGATGAGTTCGCAAGCCTTACGGGCGATAAAGCAACCATGGTAAAGCACGGAATAAGCAGCGCATATTCTTATATTCAGCTTGACTACCGTGTTGACGGCGGCGAATGGCAGTATACCAAAGAGTGGGATAACAGTCCCGAAGCTTCGGTTTACGGTTCGGCACTGAATGTGGGCGAAACTGTAAAAACGCTTGACTTGCTTTACCTTAATAACGATACGGCGGTTAAGAATGCAGGTGCGCTTGCGGTGAAAACAGAAGACGGTAAAAATGTTTTTGATTTTGAAAACCACAGCCTTGAATTTCGCCTGAGGGCGGTGCTTGCCGGTGCAGTGGAAGCAGGCGGCTTTATAATGCTGTCCGACTGGACAGAGCCTGTAGCGGTTAAGCGCGATGCAGCCTTGCCTGAAATACCAAGAGAATTTGAGGCACCCGAAATTTCAGATGTAAGGGTAGAGTATGTTGAAGGTACGGATATGCCGTATATTGCGTTTAAAGCGGCTGTACCCGAAAGCATCAAGCAGGCACAGATTATTTATACAACCCATGGCAATTCGGGCATGATAATGCGCGCCTATGTTGATTTGGGCGGCGGCTTTGAGCAGGCAACTATCAGCTCGACCGGCAGTTATTTCTCGAATGAAGAAAAGAAGATTTATTTCAACGCAGCTGATTTTGATGATGAAAAGCTTGTCAAAGTAAAATTTTGCTATTTCTGCTATGATGAAAAGGATAATCCGCTCACTTCCGAGGAAACTGAGCATTTTAAGGTTATAACTCCGCGCTGGATAGAAGGCAAGGGTCTGCTCCCTGCAAAGTGTACAACCTGCGGCATCTGCACACCCATAGGCGGCAAAGTGTGTATGTTTATATTTTTCGGTATCGCGGCGGCGGTAATTATAGTTGCGGCTATTGTTGCAAAAATGCAGCTTGATAAAGCACGCGTGCGCAAGGCGGAAGCCGAAGAGGAACGACAGCGCAAGCTCGAAGCAGAGCGCGCTGCATATAACGCAAAAAAACAGCAGAACAAACAGAAGAATAAAAAGGGATAAATATTTCAAAAAACTAACAACGGACTTTGGTTTAGTCAGCCAAAGTCCGTTGCTGTTTATAAAACAAACAGTTTTGATTTTAATGCTTGAAATGGTTTGGGGTGAAACATTCGTATTACGCACTTTTCACCGTCTTTAAAGTAAATCGCCAAATCACCAGAAAAAGATTGTGAAGCTGCGGCTCCTATGGCTGCACCTAAAGGACCTGCCCAGAACATACCTTTGGCAACGGCTGAAGCATCTGCACCTGTTTGAGCTGTGCCGAGCTCTACAAACCTTTCGACGGTTGTTTTATCTATTTTTTTATGTATTATGTGTCCTGCGCCAAATAAGCGTGTATCTATTTTTCCTGTAACAATAGCAAAACTGCCGTCATGCAACCAATATACATTTTTGCCTTCGTAATTTCCTTCCAGAACTTTCCCATTAGGTTCATAAACCTGACCCATTATAAGCTCTCCTTTAAATTTATTTAAAAATTTTACCAATGAATTTTATAAATGTATATATTGTGTAGATTACTAATAATACACCTAAAACTCCGCCAATGAATTCAGCCATATTTTTCATCACCTCCATGAATTTATCAATATTATACTCAATATATTAAGTATAGTCAATATCTTGAATATGATAAAATTTAATTGGTGATTTTGTTGATTAGTTACAAACCGTTTTACGAAACTCTTTTTAGAAAGGGGATAACTGAATATCACCTTATTTTCAAACAGGGCTTTTCTGCTAATACGCTTCACAGAATAAAAAAGGGTGAAGCAATAAGCACGAAAACCTTGGATGCGCTTTGTTATGCGCTCGATTGTGATGTATGCGATATTATAGCGTTTGAAAAAGAATAAAGAGTATGGCACAGATTTTCTTGCCATACTCTTTTTTTATTTATCCAGCTTTCTTGCATATGCAAGTGTTTGTTTCAATGCATTGTCTTTACCTATTCCTGCAAGGCGCAGCTTATGTGCATAATCCAGTATTTCAGAAAAGTTTTTTGACGGTTTCAATCCCGCTTGAATCAGGTCCTTGCCCATTACATAGGGGCGCGACATATAGCTGCGGTATATTTCAAGCCGTTCAAACAGGAAGTCGGTGTACATTGTGTGGCTGTGCGGTGTAATTGTACCTTCGCTGTCAGCCGTTGCAAGGTAAATCAGCGCAGCGGGGTCAACAGCACTGTCGAACAGCTTGTTTGTTGATTTTATTGCGGATTTTGCTTTGGCTATAACGTTCGGCTTCATGTGCAGCTCAATAAGGTTGAGTGCGTATTCAATAAGCTTTACTTCGTTTGTTATGCGCCTGAGCAGTTCTTCTGCCAGCGGCAGCCCTTTTGATTCGTGTGCGTATGCGTGAAGCTCGCCGTTTATAATTTCGGTGCATACCGCTTTGCCTACATCGTGTGTCAGCGCGGCAAGCATGAAGCCCATGGGATGTTCGGCTTTTTCTCTGTATTTTGCCGCCGCATCAAGAACACGCATTGTGTGGTTCCACACATCGCCCTCGGTGTGATACTTGCGGTTTTGTTCAATGCCGATAAGTGCCTTGATTTCGGGAAACCATATATCAAGCTGATTCATTTCGCGCAGGGTTTCAAAAAAGATTGACGGCTTTTCTGCTTTTAAAAGTGCTTTTTTCAGTTCACCCTCAATTCTTTCTTTTGAAAGATGTTCAAGCTGCATTTTACTGCACAGTTCAACGGTTTCGGGTGCAACGGTAAGTTCAAACCGTGCGGCGAACTGTGCCGCACGCAGTACACGCAGCGGGTCTTCGGCAAAGCTTGAATCGTTTACATGGCGCAGTATGCCGTTGTTGAGGTCGTCCGTTCCGCCGAAGTGGTCAATAACTTCGCTGCTCAATACATCCTGCATCAGCGCGTTTACGGTGAAATCGCGCCTTTTTGCGGCATCCCTTGTACCGATAAACGGGTCAACAAAAATATCAAAATCTCTGTGACCGCTGCCTCTTGCATTTTCCTTGCGCGGCATGGCTATATCTATGTGATAGCCTTTGATGTTGTATATACCAAAGCTTTCACCTATTGCAATGCGTTCGCCGAAGCTGTCAAGAATACCTTCAAGGCAGGCAGGTGAAACACCGTGAATTTCAATGTCAATATCCTTGTTTTCCCTGCCGCATATAAGGTCGCGCACATAACCGCCGACATAGTAAGCCCTGCCGCCGCGGCTTTGTACCGCTTCAGCAATTTTTTCGGCTGTTAACTTGTCCCTTTCAAAATCGGTCATGTTTTCTCGCTCCGTTTCGGCATTTTGCGGGTAAAACTGAAAAAAGACTTTGTCAGTTCTGACAAAGTCTTTTTCATGGTGATCCATCGGAGATTCGAACTCCGGACACCTTGATTAAAAGTCAAGTGCTCTACCGTCTGAGCTAATGGATCATACCTGCGCTCGGGCTATCGCCGAACGCTATGATATTTTATCGTATTTATAAGGCTTTGTCAAGTCTTTTTTGGAAATTATTTATTGTAGCTTACAAGTTTTTGAGCGGATTGCAAATCCGGCTTTTCTTTGCAAGCTACAAGCGCGGAAAGTGCGGCACCAAACGCGGCCTCTTCGCAGTTGTTCGGAATCATCATTTCTGTACCGAGTGCTTTTGAAAAACGCTTTTGCAGCGGCAGGTTCTTGCGTAGTCCGTTGCCTGAACCTACAAGCGTTTTTGCCTTGAAGCCTGTGGGAGCTATCATCTGCATAATTTCATCAACCATACCGCCAAGGAAGCCGTTCATCAGTTGAACGGGTGTAAAATTATCAGTTGATATGTTCTGTATGCTGCCGCGCTCGTCGGGGTTCAGCCTTGTTCCGCTGAACTTTGTGGAAACGGTAAGCGTGTCATCTGCCGTGTTTTTTGCAAGGGCAGAATCCATAGCCTTGTAAATATTCTGCGGCTTTTCGCCCGCAACCATTTGGTAAACTTGAGCGAAGAATTGCGCAAGCGTTGCAAAAGCTCTGCCGCCGCAGAGTGTGCAGCCGACAAGTATATTATATCCCGAATAAAGCGGTCTTATTTCCATACCTTCGGGTGCTTCTTTGAGGTCTGTCAGCATTGAAATCTGTCCGCCTGTGCCCATGTTTACTAAAGCACAGCCGTCCATATCCTTTACCGAGCCGATGAAGCTTGCCTGGTTGTCGCCTATGGCTGCACATACGGGAATACCGTTATATTCGCCTACGCTTACAAAATCTCCCGTAACTTCGGGGAAAAGCGAAAAATCAAGCCCGCATTTTTCTATTGCCGCTTTATCAAAACAGCTGTTTTTCAAATCGAACAGACCGAAGGACGCGGCATCCGAAGTGTGGCAAAGGGGCTGCTTTCTGCCGGTTAAAACCATAGCTGCATAATCGTGGATTGTGCAGAATTTAACGGCTGCTTCGGGTACAAGTGCATTTTTGCTATGGTAATAGTATGTAGTGCCGCCGAAGCCGCTTGCGACATTGCAGCCCGATGTGCTGCTCAATACCTTTGCGTAGGTGGAATTTTCAAGCGGTTCGTTGCCGCTTCCATCCTGCCATGTGTAAAGCGGACTAACTGCTTTGCCTTCGGAATTAATATAAACTATTCCGTGCATCTGACCTGTGATACCTATAGCGCATACAGGCGCAAATTCACTTGTCAGCTCTGCGGCAAGCGCAGTAACCTTTTCTATAATTTTTTCGGGTGACTGTATTTTTTCAAACGGCTTGCCGTCAATAAAGCTGTCATTATCAAGCGTAACGGATTTGAGCAGCTCGCCGCTTTTAGCATCAACAGCTATACCGCATATTGTTGTAGTGCCTATATCAAGACCGATTACATTCATTCGGGTTCACCCTTTACATTGTTGTGGATTCAAGGTCAAGTCTTGTAATAATATCGTTCTGGATAGCGGGGGAAAGGTCAAGGAAGTTTACAAATGTGCCGTGAATTCGCATGATGTAAACTCCGCTCGGAGCATATTTTTCAGGCTCTGCAAGCACCTTGCGCAGGGTGTCGGGAGTGGTGATATTGAAGTAGAGATAGGACGGGGAAAGATTGTTGTTCTTTTCGTTGAAGAATATGGGCTTTAAAACCTTTGCGCCGAATTCTTCGCCCTTTTCTTCATAGCTTGCACCCTTGAAGTATTTGGGGTCAATGCCAAGGTGTGAAGCATATCCGCCGTTGAATTTGCCGTAGGGCAGCTTCATTGCGGAAAGCGTTCTGAAACCGAGTCCGTTGCCTGCTTCGCCGTAGAGTGGGTCAACACCGTAGCCTAACATATCGCGGCTTAATCTGCCGTCGGGTGTTGCACCGACCCAATAGCCATAGAGCAGGTGGGTTGACGGGCTGGACCAGTCAGCGCGGAAACTGTTGCCGAGGTAGTTCTTCTGTGAACGTACTATGTCGGATATTCTGTTTGCTATTTCTGCTGCTTCGTTATCTACTGATTCAATGCCGTTGCCGAATTTGGGAGCGGATTTAAGGAAATCACGCAGGTCTTCGTAGCCGACAAAGTTTGCTTTGAGTGCTTCAATCAGTCTGTCGCAATCCTCAGGACGCTCTGCAAGCAGCTTATCAATAGCCATGAACGAATCGGCAATAACGGAAAGACCGTGGATAAGGCAGCCGCTGCCGTTGTATTTTGTGCCCTGTTTTGTAGGATGGCGCAGGTCAATACCGCTGTCACAGCCGCCCATAAATGCGCTCAGGAAAGGAACGCGCAGGTGTGAAAGTGCTACGCTCGCACCGTTTGCGGCATCAGCCATAAGAGCTGCAAACTTTTCTGCATTCTTGTAGAATGCTTCACGGATATTTTCAAGCAGAGCCTTTGAATCCGGATATTCTACAAAGGTGTCAATTTCTTCGCCTGTGATTGTGGATTTACCACCGTTGAGGGTAAGCTCAAGCACCTTGGGAAGATTGAACCAGCTGTTTGTTGTGTTGCCGTTGTCTTGCCCCATAATCAGCGGCTCCTGACAGCCTGCTACAGAGTAGTCAGGAAGGTCAGCTTCTTCCACGCCGCCGTTTTTTAGTGCTTCAAATACTGTATCGTCATTGAAGAATGAGGGGGTCAGCACACCGGGTGTGAACATAAACTTGCCCATTTCGCGGTAGAGCTTTTCGGGTGTATTCTTGTGAAGCTTTACGGAAAGAATAGGCTGGGGCAGGTTCATATCATAATAAGCGTCCATAATGGCGTAGCTCATTTCATTTGTAAGGTCGTTGCCCGCAACATCTCTGCCGCTGATAAGTACATTCTGCGAAATTGCCCAGCTTCTGTCACCTACATTGAAGAAAACAAGGAAGTGACGGAAAAGCTCTGCAGCTTCTTCGCGTGTTTCGCCGGACATTGCTCTGTAGGGTTCAAAAATTCTGTCTGCATTACCTACGGAGAAAGCAAAGGGATTGGGAGCCTGTTCAAGTGTCATTACTTCCCAAAGAATGAGGAAGGACTGAATAGCTTCGTACAGTGTTTCTGCACCGTTTGCGGGAACTTTCCGAAGTGTCTTTTCCATAAGTTCAAGCTGTGCTTTGCGTTCTGTACTTGCTGTTGCCTGCTGTGCCGCGGCAATATCTGCATAGCGGTTTGCAAGCACTACAGTAGCTTCAAGTACGGTTTTTATTGATACAAATGTATCTTTCTTTTCTTCATCTGCTTCGCCTGCAATCTTGTTTTCAAGGTCTGCAATAAAGCTGTTTATACCGTTTTTGATAGCTTTACGGAAATCGGGGATAAGGTGTCCCGTAACCTGTTCGATAAAGAAGGCGACCTCGCCTGTGTATTTTTCATATTTGTCGTATACTGCGCAAAGGTCGCTGACATATGCGCCTTTCTTTGTGCGTTCACGCATGAGGTCAATGCGCTCCTGCGTAATTGTTTCGTCAGCTTCAATATCGCCGAAAACTGCTGTCGGGTCGCAGTAGCCCGAAAAAGTTTCAACCTGGAAAGAGGGGTTGATAAGTGCGTAGCTTCTTGCAAAGGAATCGCTCTGTGTGCCTGCGAAAACATTGTTATCGCTTATTGAAAGCGGCAGCTCTTCAAGAATCATTTTAAGCTCTTTTGCCGCGCAGAGTTCTTCGCTCATTCCGTTAAGCTCAAAGCCTGTTGCCTTGAATGCAAGCTCGCGTGCCAGAAACCAGCCGTCAAGTCTTTTTTTTGCACGCTCTTCCTTAAACAGCCTGCGTGCTTTTTCTGTAATTTCGCCCTTTGAATATACATTTGTTGCTTTCATTATGCTAACCTCCGTCAGGTCTTGATTAAAGTTATTGAATTTGATTTGAAAATAGTGCAGATTTCTTCAAAAAGTTCGTCGGAAACAAAGGCATCCTGCATTTTGTATTCCATTCCTGTGTAAAGCCATTTATCTTTACCGTATTCATGGTAACGCAGCAGCTCAAGTTTTATTCCGCTGTGCCATATCGGCTTTAAGAATTCACAAAACCGCTCTGCATCAACGGTTGAGGCATTAAACCCTTTTATCAGCGGAATTCTTAACAGCAGTTGAGTCCGCTTTTCTGCCGCTGATATAATATTCTTTTTCAAAATATTATTGCCGACACCTGTAAAGCTTTTTAGCTTGTCGCTATCGTAGTGCTTGAAATCCATAATAAGGAAATCAACAAGCTCAAAAAGCTCAGGCAAACGCGGATTTGTGCCGTTAGTTTCAATTGCTGTGTGAATATTATTCTCTTTTAAGCCTGCTAAAACAGCCTTTAATGCTTCAAACTGTACTGTAGGTTCACCGCCCGTAAAGGTTACACCGCCGCCGTCGAAAAACATGGGTTCGGCGGCAACGCATTGGCGAACCAAAGCTTCACAGCTTGTTTCTTTGCCGCCGTCAAGTGCCATGCTTTCGGGGTTGGAGCACCAGGGACAATGCAGGTTACACCCTTGCAGGTGGTAGACAAGGCGGTTGCCCGGTCCGTCCTGCGAGTAGTTGAAACCGCGCTGAAGAACACGCAGATTCATGGCGCATTTCTCCTTTTATAAATTAGGAATATTTTATCATAAATATATACTTTTGTAAACAATAAAAAGGCTGCTTCTTCAAAAAGAAACAGCCATGATGAATTTTATATATTTTGTTCGGCTTCGGGTGCTTGTGCCTGTGCAATCAGCTCAACGATTATTTCATATAATGCATTGAAGAAGGTCTGACATGCATCGAAGAAGGTAACTGTCCAATCCTCGTTGGTGTTCATGTTTTCTTCGGTCATCGGCACAATGTCGTTGAGTTCTTCGCTGTAAACGCTGTACTGCGGATAAATGTCAAGCGTGTTTACATCAAAGCCGTCAATATTAAGCATTGCACTAAACAAGCGGTTTATTGAATCGGGGAAATTGTCATGCTTCATGTGCTTTATAAACCATGTTGTGTCAGGTACAAGTGCGGTCGAAGCATCAATCTCGCGGTCAAGTGAAATATATTTATCTGTTCCGTTTGCGACAGCCTTGTCGATGTAATCCTGCGGCAGCTGTTCGGGAACGCGTGCTGTGGTTGCGCCCATTGAGGCGTGCTTTACATGAACCGTAAGGTCTGAAAGTGTATCGTTTTCTTCTTCGCCGGCAATGGGAATTGCCTGGTAGCCGTACTTTGTTACATTGTAAATATTTATGCCCATATCAAGGTAACGCTGATAATCGTCATCCATTTCCTTGGCAACCTTGTAGTGGTAATTGTCAATAATGCTGATGAAGTTTTTGTATTTTAACGGGTCTGCACCGTAGAATACTACTTCCTTTGCTTTTTCATAGTCTTCGGTGGTTACCATACTCCAGTAGCCGGGGAAGGTGGCAAAGGTTTCAACCATAACGCGGGGAATGATGTTAAGGTAAATATCCTTGTAAACATTGTTTACTGCCCAGCAGGCAATTTCAAGCCCGTACATATCGTTGAACATTGTAACAAAGCTGTTGAGCAGGTCAGTGTAAACATCACCGCCGAAAAGGTTAGCATCGTAAACAAATCTTTCGATTCCGTCGGATTCAAGATATATTTCGCCGCAGAAAATTTTACTGCAGAGCGCTGCACCCTTGTGTGCGCCCGCGTAGATAATGTAGTCCGAAATATATTCGGTATCGTACTTATCCATGTATGCGGATGTGATGCATGCGCCGAGGCAGCGGCCAAGCAGCGCAACTTCATTTGCACCTGTGGCTTTTCTTACAGCTTCAATATAAAGGCGAAGGTCATCAGCTGTCTGATACGGGTCCTTTCGCCAGTCATATTCAAAGGTATAGGCTTGGATATCATATTTGCCGTAAGTGTTCTTTCTGTCACCAAGGTTAGAATCCCAGTCCCAGTATACATGTGAACCGTTGGGGGCTTCACCGTTTTCGTCAAGCGCAACATCCTTGTAAAGGTCGGTTATGATTTCGTAAAGCACATCGCAGAATTCGTCCCACTCCTGAGTGAAAAAAGCTTTTGCAAAAACATCTATGTTTTCCTCTACAAGTGCAGTAATTTTATCGCTTCCGAGGTTAATGGGGTAAACTCTTGTTCTTGAACCGTCTTCGTTGTCAACAACAAGCTCGGCACCCTGACCCTGAACATAAACAACGGGGATATCGCTGCCGTGGAATACAGCTTCGTCTACCTGATCACCTGAAGCGGTTACTATTGTACCTATTGCAACGCAAAGGCACAATAGCAGAGCCATATATTTTTTTATTCTGTTTTTCATTTCTTTCGTCTTTCTTAAATCTTGCCGTAGTGTATTATTTGTGTTCTTTCCAGAACTCAAGTGTAGATGAGTTTTCTGTAAGTACATGTGTAAAGAAGAATTCTTCTCTGGGCTTACTGTTGATAACGGTAACAGGCTTAATCTGGTTAAGGACAACGCCCTGGCTGCGCAGCTGCTCCTTATAATCCCAGTATGTGTTGGGCTTGAGAATAAGGATTTCGGGACGGTTGAGCATACCCCAGCGTCTGTACTTGTAGTACTTTTCGTTAACTTCTTTAAGCTCTTCGTCAAGCACATCTATCATTTCCTGACGCTTTTCTTCGCTTACATCGCCTTTTACTTCCGTAAGCATACAGTAGCGGGGCGGAGTGGTTGAGAAGTCAGCGTAGAAGCTGTGGCCTACAAATTCGTAGCCTGTTCTTTCAAAGGTGCGCTTTGCGCTGTGGTCAACCATCTGTGTGGTTGTTTTTTCGTTTGCCACATTCATGCTCAGATTTCTTCTGTACAGGAATTCAATCATGGGTGTGTTGTTGTGCATTCTTGTAACTTCAACAATGTCCTCCATGCGGTATCTGTAAAGACCTGAGGAGTTGGTGACAACCATTTCATATTTTTTGCCTACTTCAAGCTCGTTGAGAAGAAGTGTTTTCGGGTTTTCGGTTTCTTCTTCCTCAACATCATCGTTTACGGGAATAAACTCAAAGAAGATACCGTAGGGGATAAGCACGCCGTCATGTACATTAAGCTCTGTAGCCATTGCAAAGAAGCCTTCTGCTGCAGCGTAGCCCATGTTGTGAATCGGAATATCGTCACCGATTGAGCGGCGGAGCTTTTCAACATATATTTTGAGGTTTGAACCTATCATGCCGTATGCCCATGTGAGTCTGGGCCAGATTCTGGGAGCAATGGGTGTATCAAAGCCCTTTTCAAATTCCTTACGGAGTGCTGCGGCACGCTTGGGGTTGGGCTTGAACATCTTTTCGTATTCTTGGCGCAGTTCGGGTGTGATTCTTACATCTGCACCTATTGTGCCCTTTTCAATATCATCGCAAAGGCGCTGCCAGTTTTCTTCAAGGTAGTCAAACATGGTTGTAACAAGGGTAATGATAAGTGAACCGATGTATGAAACCTTTTCGTTTTCGAGTGCAAAACGAAGCTGGAGATATGCTGTGTCGAGCTTGTCCTCATGCTCGGGGTAGAGCAGAGAGTTAGGCGAAGTGCAGAAAAAAGGAGTAATCGGCTTTAAGTAGGTAAGCGGAACCTGACCTGCACCATTGCACATTTTGTTATCTTCAAGCCTGTGACCTGTAAGAACAAGCACGAGCGGACCCATCTGGGGCGGCATTTTTTTGCCCATTACATTTTTGAGGTAGTGAGCAGAGGTTGCAACAGTACACGAAAAGCCGATGCACTGCATATTCCAGAGGTCAAAAGCTGATTTGGGCAGAATTTTCGGCTTGCCTACACTGCCTGAAGATGAACAGTAGCGGAAATTGTAGCCGGAATACATAAGGTTGTTTTCTTTGTTCTGTATCATTCTGTCAACCAGCGGGTCATAGTCCTCATAGGTTGTCAGCGGAACTTTTGCGCGGAAATCGTCAATGCTGTGAATATCCGCAAAGCCGAATTTCTTGCCAAGCTCACAGTTTTTGTTTTTTCTGATGATTTTGTTCAGGAGCTTTTCCTGAGCCTTCATGGGGTTTTTTGTGGTAGCTTCAACCTTGGCAAGGGTAACATCGCCAAGCAGAATGCCAAAATCTGAAATTGCCATTTACTACACATCCTTTTATGAACAAATTTTTACATAACTGTGAATTATTTTAACATACCTTTATAATAAAATCAATAGAAGTTTTTATAATGTTACCTTGTTTCAACATTTTTCGCTTTGTGTAAAAGTTACATAAATTTAATGTAAGAATTGAATATTTAATGTTTAATAAAAAAGAACAGCTCTACATTTAAGTAAAGCTGTTCTTTATTTTGGTGGAGATGGCGGTAACCGAAGGCTTACGCCTTCGGCATAAATCGATTTGTTGTCCCTTTTGCTTTAAGCAAAAGATGGACTATGCGGTTTCGACTACCTTAAAAAAAGAATACCCTGAACAGTTTATCATAAGATAAAATGTTCAAGGTACCTATGGTGGAGATGGCGGTAGTCGAAACCGCGTCCGAAAACCCATTACCACAACTTTCTACGAGTGTATCCGTTCTTTTGGGATTCCCCTCGGGTGACGCCGGACGGCAGGCTTCACCCTACGGTAGCCTTTAATGCGTGGCACCATACAAGGCTAATCTGATGCACACGTTCACCGCTAATCGACGCCGTTATCCGGGCCGCGGTACTCCCGGTAACGACGGCTGCTAAAGTTAAGCAGCTTTAAGAGTTAATTCGTTGTCGTTTATTTTTAATAAACTGCGGCTTTTAAAGCAGTATCCGCACTGCTACTCGCTTATCGTGACTCTGAATCCCCGTCGAAATCCTTTCATCCCCATATATCACACTTGCGTGTGAGTGAACAGGTAAAATTAATAGTGAAGAAGTTTACCTGTTTCACTCAAAAGCAAGAAATGTGTTAATTCAAGAAATTTCTATTATAACATTTTGTCCGTTTTCGTCTGTAACATTCAGCACTTCGCCTGTTACACCTTCGTCAACAAGTTCAAAAATCTGCTCGATTTTTTTGTTGTCCACCGACGGTGAATTTACATTGATAATGTTAGAAATACCCGTACCGAGCTTTGTGAACTTTTTAATCATCGCCATGGGCAAAGCAATATTTACAGGTTTTCTGCCCTCACCCGTAACACGGATTTTAAGGCTGAGCTTGTTTATATCGACCTGAGGTTTTGCCGTTTCTGCTGTTTCGGTTTTGTGTGCTGCATTGCCGAGCATTTCGTCAATGCTTATTCCGAGCAGCTGTGAAATTTTCGGCAGCAGCATTATATCCGGGCAGGATAAATCGTTTTCCCATTTTGATACTGCCTGTGCCGTAACATCAAGCAACTGTGAAAATTCTTCCTGCGTATATCCCTTTTCTTTTCTTAATCTTGCTATTTTGCTGCCTAATGTTTCTGCTGTTTTTTCTTCCTGAATAGTTTCTTCTTCTTTGATTTCTTCGCTGTGTTTTCTGTTGAACAATGACATGGTTTGTTTCTCCTTTCGGCAAATGAATTTGTGCCTTTATTCTATCGGAGAAGTGTGAAAAAATGAAGCGAACAAAGGTTGAAATGCTTGCTTTTTACTAAACCGCAGGTTGATATCGTAAAAAATCAGCACAACTGATGGTTGAATTAGGAATTCGGAATTATGAATTAGGAATTTTTTGCGTTTTTGTTATTGCTACAAGCAGCTTTATCAGTTCGTTGCAATCTGCGTAAAGACTGTCATACTGTTTTTTAGTTATATAATCGCTTTCATATAACAACTCTAACCAATACGCAGTTTCATCTGCTTCTTTTAATGCAATGCCGAGTTTGGAATAGAAATCGGGCTTGCTTTGTCCACGAACAGCTTCACGTACATTTGCGCCTATACTTGTTCCGCTTCGCAGTATCTGGTTTGCCAAAGCGTAAACCTGACCGTTTTCAATCAGATATTTATAGAGGTTTATTATTCGTAATGCAAAAGCTTTACTTTTATCAAGAATTAAATTATGCTCTTTCATAATAATTCCTAATTCCGATTTCCTAATTCCTAATTTTGTCGGACATTCCTCTTTCAATATCCCTCTGCGCATCTTTTTTTGCCGCAACTGCGCGCTTATCATACAGCTTTTTACCTTTGCATAAGCCGATTTTCAGCTTTGCTCTGCCCTTGACAAAGTAGAGCGAAAGCGGAATTATCGAATAGCCCTGCTGTTTAGTCAGACCGAAAAGGCGGTTTATTTCACGCTTGTGCATGAGCAGCTTTTTTACTCTCATCGGGTCGCGGTTAAAAATATTGCCGTGCTCGTAGGGGCTTATGTGCATACCGTTTACGAAAATTTCGCCGTCTTTTATTGAGCACCAGGAATCCTTCAGATTGACTCTGCCCTGACGGATGGATTTAACCTCCGTACCGAAAAGCTCAAGCCCAGCCTCAGCCTCTTCAATCACAAAATAGTCGTGATAGGCTTTTTTATTCTGCGCTACTGTTTTTCCGTTTTGTGTTTCCAAAGCCTATCCCTCCTTTTTAGCTTCAGTATAGCTATTTTATCATATCTTTATACTTTGTCAAGAAAAAAGAATTGACAAAAATACTGCAATTTCTGCGCAAAATGAAGTTTATCCTGCAAATCGGTTGACATAAGCCAAAATTAATTATAAAATATACTATTATATAATGCGTTTAAGAGGCGATTGTAATGACCAAATCAATCCTCAATAAAATAGATGCGCTTTATTCCAAGCTTTCAAAGGGTCACAAAAAGCTTGCCGATTATATAATGGAAAATTATGATAAGGCGGCTTTTATGACTGCGGCAAGGCTCGGCGAAACCGTAGGTGTCAGCGAAAGCACTGTTGTGCGTTTTGCGTCGGAGCTTGGCTTTGAGGGATATCCCGCGTTGCAGAACGATTTGCAGGAGCTTATACGCAGCAAGCTTACAAGCGTTCAGCGTATGGAAAGCGCAAGCGTGCGTATAGCACAGGACGAAATTCTTGAAACTGTTCTTGCAGCAGATGCTTCCATGATTAAGGACACGCTTGAGCAGACATCAAAGGAAAATTTCAACGGTGCGGTTGAGGCAATAAACAACGCGAGAAATATTTATATCCTCGGTGTGCGCAGTGCCGCAACGCTTGCAAACTTTTTGGCGTTCTATTTCCGCCCTGTTTACGATAATGTTATTCTGGTGGACAGCGCCCGTGCAAGTGAAGCCTTTGAACAGATTTTCCGTATTGATGAACGCGATGTTTGTATAGCTATCAGCTTCCCGCGTTATTCCAATCAGACGATTAATGCTTTGCATTTTATACACGATAAAAAGGCAACGGTTATTTCTATTACGGATAGCGAGCTTTCACCCATAGCTCAGTTTGCGGATTATCTGCTGCTTGCGCGCAGTACTATGGCTTCGTTTGTCGATTCGCTTGTAGCACCGCTGAGCCTTATCAATGCGCTGATTGTTGCGGCAACCTTCAACCGCCGCAGCGAGGTTTACGATAATCTCAATCAGCTTGAAAAAATCTGGGATGAATACAATGTATACGATAAGCAGGAGGGCAGATTGGACAATGACAGATGAGATTGTTATAATCGGCGCGGGTGCTGCGGGTATGATGGCTGCTGTTCAGGCGGCTCGCCTTGGCAAAAGCGTTACCCTGCTTGAGCGTAATGACAGACCCGGCAGAAAAATAATTATAACGGGCAAGGGCAGGTGCAATGTAACCAATGCGGTAAGCCTTTTAAATGAGCTTATTGCCGCCGTACCCGTAAACGGAAGATTCCTTTACAGTGCGTTTTCTTCCTTTATGCCGCAGGACACAATGGACTTTTTTGAGGAGGAGGGTGTGCCGCTTAAAATTGAGCGTGGCAACAGAGTTTTTCCCGTATCCGATTCTTCAAAGGATATTGTTGATGCACTTTATAACGCAGCTAAAAGAGCAGGCGTAAAGTTTAAAAAGGGCAGAGCCGTTGATTTGAAAATTGAAAGCGGTGCGGTTACGGGCGTTGTAACGGAGGACGGCGAAACAATTCCTGCCGCAAGTGTGCTTATTGCAACGGGCGGCAAATCCTACCCGGGTACAGGCTCGACCGGCGACGGATATGTTCTTGCACAAAAGGCAGGGCATACGGTTACTGAACTCAAGCCGTCACTTGTTCCGCTTGAAGCGCATGAAGGCTTTTGTTCACAGCTTCAGGGCTTGTCCCTTCGCAATGTTTCAATAAAGGTTGAAGATACAAAAAAACACAGAATAATTTACGAGGATTTCGGTGAAATGCTGTTTACTCATTTCGGCGTTTCCGGCCCGATAATTTTAAGCGCAAGCTCACATATGCGCGATATGGAACCTGAAAAATATGTTATCCATATTGATTTGAAGCCTGCACTTACCCACGAACAGCTTGATAAGCGCATAGTAAAGGATTTTGCGGAAAATGCAAATAAGGATTATGTAAATTCCCTCGGTCTGCTGCTGCCGCGCAAGCTGATTCCCGTTGCGGCAAGGCTGACGGATATAAAGCCCTCCACTAAGACCAACCAGATTACGCGTGAGCAGCGTGCAGGGCTTGTTGAGTGGCTTAAAGATTTTAAGGTTACTGTTACGGGCTTCCGTCCGCTTGATGAGGCTATTGTTACCTCGGGTGGTGTAAAGGTAAGCGAGGTTGACCCGAAAACAATGAAATCAAAGCTTGTTGACGGACTTTATTTTGCGGGCGAAGTGCTTGATGTTGATGCATATACGGGCGGCTTCAACCTGCAGATAGCCTTTGCAACAGGCTATGCCGCGGGCACTAATATGTAATTTTTCAGAATGTAGGGTGATATATAATGATTAACATAGCAATTGACGGTCCTGCAGGCGCAGGCAAAAGCACTATTGCGCGTAAGCTTGCCGCAAACCTCGGCTACATTTATGTTGATACGGGTGCGCTTTACCGCGCAGTAGGTGTCAACGCAATGCGAAACGGTGCTGATACTAAAAATGCGGAGCAGGTTACGGCTACGCTTTCAAGCGCAAAGGTAAGCCTTCGCTTTGTGGAGGGTGAGCAGCGCGTATTCCTCGGCGAAGAAGATGTTTCGCTTGCAATCCGCACACCTGAAGCATCAATGGCGGCTTCCAATGTTTCGGCGATTCCCGCTGTACGCGAATTCCTTTTCGATTTACAGCGTGATATAGCAAAAGCAAACAATTGCATTATGGACGGCAGAGATATCGGTACGGTTGTTCTGCCCGAAGCGCAGGTGAAGGTTTTCCTTACAGCTTCCGCAGAAGTCCGTGCAAAGCGCAGATATGATGAATTGCTTGCCAAGGGCATGGAGGCAGACTACAATCAGGTGCTTGAAGAAATGGTACAGCGCGATTATCAGGATTCGCACCGTGCTATTGCACCGCTCAAGCAGGCAGACGATGCAACACTTTTAGATACATCTGAAATGAACCTTGAACAGGTGCTTGAAGCACTTGAAACGATAGTAAAGGAGAAGATATAAAATGGGATTCAATTATGCAGAAATAGGTGACAGAAAGTTTTATAATTTTATCCGGAAGCCCTGTATTGCTCTTTTAAAGCCTTTTTTAAAAATCAAATGTGAAGGTAAAGAAAATATTCCCGAAAAAGGTGCTTTTATTGTAGCTTGTAACCACATTCATTTTATTGATCCGGTGCTTCTTCTTTGTGAGTGCGACAGACCCATTCACTTTATGGCAAAGGTTGAAGCCTTCAAAAATAAGCTCGCTGCATTTTTCCTTACAAACCTCAATGTTTTCCCCGTAAGCCGCGGCAGAAGCGATAAAACATCAATTGATTATGCTGTTGACCTTATCAAAACAGGTCATGTTATAGGTATTTTCCCCGAGGGTACACGTTCCAAGGATTTGAAGCCCCATGAACCCAAAGCAGGCGTTGCCCTTATTGCCCGCCAGACAAAGGCGGATATTCTTCCCGCATCTGTTTACTGTGAGAAGAAAGGCGGTCTTTTCCGCAAGATTACAGTACGCTTTGGTGAGCTTATAGAATATGATGAGCTTGGCATTACGGAAGACGGAAGCACACGCGAGCTTCGCGAAGCAGCTAAAAAGATTATGGACGAAATTGTTGACCTCTGGGAGGAAGGACATTGCGATTAACTCTTGCAAAAACTGCCGGCTTCTGCTTTGGCGTTGACCGTGCGGTGGAGCTTGTTTATTCGATGCTCGGCGAAGGCAGAAAGGTCTGTACCCTCGGTCCGCTGATTCATAATCCTCAGGTTATAGCTGACCTTGAAAGCAAGGGTACACGCATTATTTCCGAACCGTCGCAGGCAAATTCGGATGAAACGCTTGTTGTGCGTGCGCACGGTGTTACAGCCGCGGTTGAAGCGGAAATTGAAAAATCCGGCATTGAATTCTGCAATGCAACCTGCCCGTTTGTTAAAAAAATTCACCGTATTGTTTCCGAAAAGCCCGTTGAAAATGCGGTTGTGCTTATCGCGGGTGACTCTTCTCACCCCGAGGTGCAGGGCATAGTAGGGCATTGCAAATGCGAAAGCATAGTTTTTTCAAGCTGTGCCGAGCTGGAAAAGGTGGCTGAAAAAAGGCAGGAATTGTCCGAAAAGGAAATTTTTGCCGTTGCTCAGACCACTTTCAGCACAAAAGAATGGAACTTGTGCGAAAAAAAGATAAAAAAACTCTATACAAACTCAATTATTTTTGATACAATATGCTGTGCGACGCATGAAAGGCAGAAAGAAGCATATGAACTGTCTTTGATTTGCGACGCAATGGTTATTGTCGGCGGTCGTCAGAGTTCAAACACGGCAAAGCTTAAAGCTGTGTGCGAGCCCAACTGCAAAACCTATCTGGTAGAAAATGCGGCGGAAGTCGCCCAGATAGATTTCGGCGGCTGCAACCATGTTGGCGTTACTGCAGGGGCTTCCACTCCTGCCGGTATAATAAAGGAGGTACTACAAACCATGTCTAACGTAAACGAAGCAAATGTTCAGCCCGAGATTGACGCTCTTCAGGCTGAGAACGAGCAGGTAGCTGCTCAGAATGCGGCTGGTCAGGATTCGGCTGTTGCCGAAAAAGCTGCTGAGGAAATGTCTTTCGAGGAAGCACTCGAGGAATCCTTAAAGAGCATGAGCACCGACCAGAAGGTTCGTGGTATCGTTGTTGGCATTTCACCGAGTGAGATTCAGGTAGATATCGGCCGCAAGCAGACCGGCTATGTTCCCATCGATGAATATAGCAACGATCCTACGGCAGATCCTTCCAAGGAACTCAAAATCGGTGACGAGATTGATCTTATCATCATGAAAACTAACGACGCAGAAGGCACAATGATGCTTTCCAAGCGCCGTTTCGACGCTACACAGGCTTGGGCTGACATCTGCGCAGCCGAAGAAAGCGGTGAAATCCTTGAAGGTACAGTATTCGAGGTTATCCCCAATGGCGGCGTTCTCGTTGCCTGCAAGGGTTCCCGCGTATTTGTTCCCGGTTCACACACAGGTCTTTCAAAGGACGAACCCCTTGAGCAGCTTCTCAAGCAGAAGGTTCAGTTCAAGGTTATCGACGTAAACAAGCAGCGCAAGCGTGCTGTCGGTTCCATCAAGGTTGTTGCCCGCGAAGCACGCAAGGAGCTTGCAAAGGCATTCTGGGAGAACGCAGCAGAGGGTCAGGTTATCACAGGTACAGTCAAGTCTCTTACAAGCTACGGTGCATTTGTTGACATCGGCGGTGTTGACGGTATGGTTCACATTTCCGAGCTCAGCTGGAAGCGCATCAAGCACCCGTCAGAGGTTGTCAATGTAGGCGATACAGTTGAAGTTTACATCAAGAAGCTTGACGCTGAAAACAAGAAGATTTCACTTGGTTACAAGAAGGTTGAGGACAACCCGTGGGAAATCATGCGCCGCGATTATCCCGTCGGCACAGTTTGCAAGGCTAAGGTTGTCGGCATGACAACATTCGGTGCTTTCGCAAATGTTATCCCCGGTATCGACGGTCTTATCCACATTTCTCAGATTGCTGACCGCCGCATCAACAAGCCCGATGATGTACTTACAGTAGGCGAAGAGGTTGATGTAAAGGTTACAGATATCGACTTCGACAAGAAGCGTGTAAGCCTTTCAATCCGCGCTCTCATCGAGCCTGTTGCTGAAGAAGCAGCAGAAGAAGCTGTTGAAGCAGTTGCAGAAGAAGCAACAGAAGAAGCAGCTGAATAATTAAACTTATTAAAAAGGCAGGAGCGGTTTTCGTTCCTGCTTTTTTTGAAAATACGGGAAAGGGAATTCACTTGATTACGGTTAAACCTTTCAAACAGGATACAAGAGATTACTATACTACGGAGCACGGCTTGCCCTCGATGAAAATTCTGTCCGTTGCCTTTGACAAAGGCGGTAAAGCCTGGGTTGGTACAGATAAAGGTGCGGCTGTGCTTGAAAAGGGTAAGTTTGTTGCAAAGCGTGCATATAAGGGTGCGGTACAGCTGCTTTACCGTGATAATTCCGGCAGGCTGTGGCTTGCCTGCGGCGAAAAGCTGTCAACGGCTGACGGCGAATATACATATACTTTTGCAGATGCGGTTGTTGCCATGGATGAAGATAACAGCGGCAATCTGCGCATAATTACTGAATCAGAACTCTACACCTTTAAAAACGGTGATTTTAAAAAATACATAAATACCGAAGGTGTGCCGTCGGATATGACAGCCTTCGGTAACGGTGAGGTTTATACAGCTTCCGGCAAAAGCCTTCAGACAGTATTCGGCAAACGTGCGAGATGGTTTGAAGTGAACAGCACAAATTCGGGCATACCTGATGCGGCGGTCAATGCAGTTGCGGGCGATAAATTCGGTATGCTCTGGGTAGGTACTTCCGAAGGGCTGTGGGTATACGATGCGGGAAGTTACTGGATAAGCAAAAAGGATGTGTCCGCACTCACAAGCTATAATGTTAAAAATATACTTATAGGTAAATCGGGCAAACGCTATGTCGGCACCGATATCGGTCTTGTGGTTTACGACGGTGCGATTGAGCGCTTCTACGGCAAGGGCAGGTGGCTGCCTGACCATGCCGTTACCGCAGTTGCTGAAACGGACGACGGCAATACCGTGCTTGTCGGTACGGAAAACGGACTTGTTGTAATTAATACTCAGACCGTCACTCTTGCTCAAAAGGCGGAGCATTTTCAGCAGTTGACCGAAACTTACAATATCCGCGAAGGCTTCTGCGCTGTGCGCAACCTGACGGATAAATTTGATGTTTCTTCGGGCAAGGTTGCGATTACCGATAACGACGGACTGTGGACCGGCTGCTACGGACTTGCACAGGCTTACCGCTATGCCGCAACCAAGGATAAGGAAGCACTTGGGCTTGCGCGCAGGTCAATGAAAGCAATGCTGAAGCTCATGAAAATCAGCGGTATACCCGGCTTTACCGCAAGGGCTTACCGCCGCGAGGGTGAAAACGGCTTCGGCAACGGCAACCCTGAATGGCATCTGACCTGTGATGAAAAGGGCGCACTTGAATGGAAGGGCGAAACCTCAAGCGATGAAATGGTGGGTCACTTTGTTTTCTCGGCAATGTATTACGATTACTGTGCTGACAAAGCAGAAAAGGAAGAAGTTGCACAGGCTGTTTGTGCAATCGTTGACCATATGCTTTCACACGGTTACCGCCTTTGCGATGCGGACGGTCTGCCCACAACATGGGCAAACTGGAATCCCGATGACCTTAACCGCAGCGACCGCTGGTATTGGGAGCATCCCGTCAATTCCTTTGAAATGCTCTGCTTCCTTAAAATTGCTTACCACATGAGCGGCGATGAAAAATATCAGAATGAATATCTGCGCCTGATTAAAACCGAGCATTACGCAATCAACACCATGTACCGCAAGCGTAAGGATGCTCACACCTGTCATATTGATGATAATCTGCTTTTCCTTTCCTCAATTCCCTTGCTTGAGTATGAAACAGACCCCGATTTGCGCCTTTGCTACATAATCGGCATGAAGGACCATTGGGAATACGAGCGCATAGAAGCAAACCCCGCATGGAATATTATTTACGGTGCGTTGACAGGTGAAAGCTGTGATATTGATGCGGCTATAAATACAATGAAGGATATGCCGTATTATCCGATAGAAACCGATGCGTACAACAGCCTGCGAAGCGACCTTGAATGGACTGATGCGGGTGTTGAATTCGGCTATGAGCCGCAGCTTACAAAGCCCCTGCCGTATGACCAGCGCCCTGCACAGCGTTTTGCATCAAACCATTTTACGGCGGACAGGGAAGCAGGTTACGACCGTATGTATGACGGTACGGGCTTCCTTCTTCCGTATTGGCTCGGCAGGTTTTATGGGTTGATTGGTGAATAAATTTTCAAAAAAACTTGCATATATTGTATAATAATGCTATAATATTTAAAATTTTAATTTGGAGGCAAATATTATGAACAAAAAATTACTTGTTAAAGTTCTTTCTGTAGTTCTTGCTCTTGTTCTGGGCATGACAGTTCTCTGGGCATGCGGCGGCGAAGAACCCCAGGTTGATGAAAAGCCCGAGCTTATAATGGCTACAAACGCAGCCTTCCCTCCCTATGAATTCAAGGAAGGCGATTCATTTGCAGGTATCGACGTTGATATCGCAACACTTATTGCAGAAAAGCTTGGCATGGAGCTTGTAATCAAGGATGTTGAGTTCGGCTCAATCGTCGGCGGCGTTCAGAGCGGCAAGTTCGATATGGGTATGGCAGGTATGACCGTTACCGAAGAACGTCTTGAAAGCGTAAACTTCTCCGAATCATATGCAACAGGCATTCAGGTTGTTATTGTTGCTGAAGATTCAACAATAACTTCTCTTGACGATATGCTTGCTGACGGCTCAATGAAGTACGGCGTTCAGCAGGATACAACAGGCGATATTTATGCATCTGACACTGTTGAAAATGGCGGCTACGGCGAAGAAAACGTTATCCGTTACAAGACAGGTGCAGAAGCTGTTCAGGCACTCAAGGCAGGTAAGCTTGACGCTGTTATCATCGACAACGAGCCTGCAAAGTCTTTTGTTGCTGCAAATGAAGGTCTCAGAATTCTTGAAGCTGAGTGGGCAGTAGAAGATTATGCAATCTGCATAGCAAAGGAAAACACAGAGCTTCTTGAAAAAGTCAACGGCGCTCTTGCAGAGCTTGAAGCAGAAGGCAAAATTCAGGAAATCATCGATACATACATCAAATAATTATCACATCAGAATTACAGCGGGCGTTAACCGTCCGCTGTTTTTATGGTAAATCCCACAGCAAAGGAGTAATACAATGACTGCATGGATTTATACCAAATATGTTGACTTTATGAAGGGCTTGTTCATAGATTTCGGCGAGTGGATAAAATTAAGCTGGCAGGATTTTGTTGACGAATTCAAGCTCAACTTTATCGAGGGCGACCGTTGGGAATGGCTTGTAGAAGGTTTCGGCAACACTTTGCTAATAACCCTGCTTGCAGGTCTTATCGGTATAGCACTCGGCGTAATTATTGCAATTGTCCGTTCGACGTACGATAAAATGGGTCCGGACCTGAAAAAACGCGGCGGTATAGGTTACGGTCTGCTGAAATTTTTTAATTCAATATGCAATATCTACCTTACCGTTATCCGAGGCACACCCGTAGTTGTTCAGCTGCTCATTATGTATTTCATAATTTTTGCAAGCTCAACAAACGACATTATGGTTGCAGTTATCGCTTTCGGTATAAACTCCGGCGCATATGTTGCCGAAATTTTCCGCAGCGGTATCATGTCGGTTGATAAGGGTCAGTTTGAAGCGGGCAGAAGCCTTGGCTTAAACTATATACAGACCATGATTTATATTGTTGTTCCGCAGATGTTCAAAATCGTTCTTCCCACACTCTGTAACGAGTTTATTGTACTTCTCAAAGAAACCTCCGTTGCAGGCTATGTAGGTACGGTTGATCTTACAAAGGCGGGCGACCTTATCCGCGGCAGAACCTTCTCTGCTTTTATGCCGCTTATTGCCGTAGCACTTATCTACCTTGTTGTGGTTATGATATTCACGGCACTTGTCAGAAAGCTTGAAAGGAGGCTGCGCAACAGTGACCACTAATAACGATGTACTTATTAAGGTTGACGGGCTTCAGAAGTCCTTTGGCAGTATTGAAGTTTTAAAAGGCATTGATGCCGAAATCAAAAAGGGCGATGTTATCGTTGTTATCGGTGCATCGGGTTCGGGTAAATCTACATTCCTGCGCTGCCTTAACCTGCTTGAAGAACCTACAGGCGGTCAGATTTATTTTGAAGGTACGGAAATTACCGACCCCAAGGTAAACATAAATGTTCACCGCCAGAAAATGGGTATGGTCTTTCAGCAGTTCAACCTTTTTCCGCATATGACCATACTTAAAAATATGACCATCGGTCCGATGAAGCTGCTCAAAAAGAGTAAGGAAGAAGCAGAAAAAACTGCAATTGAGCTGCTTGAGCGTGTAGGTCTTGCAGACCGTAAGGACGCATACCCCAGCCAGCTTTCAGGCGGGCAGAAGCAGCGCGTTGCAATTGTGCGTGCGCTTGCAATGAATCCCGAGGTTATCCTTTTCGACGAGCCGACTTCGGCGCTTGACCCAGAAATGGTAGGCGAAGTGCTTGAGGTTATGAAAAGCCTTGCCAAAGAGGGCATGACCATGGTTGTTGTTACCCACGAAATGGGCTTTGCACGCGAGGTTGCAAGTAAGGTTGTATTTATTGACGAAGGTGTTATTAAGGAAGAAAATACTCCCGAGGAATTCTTTGCCAATCCCAAATGCGACAGACTCAAGGATTTCCTTTCTAAGGTATTATAATTAAACCGATAGTAGGGGACGGCGTCCTCGACATCCCGCCCTGAAAAATAACCCATTAACCGCAGACTGAGCATATCGCTTCTGTCTGCGGTGTTTTTATTGACGAAAACGCATAAAAGTGATATTCTGTATAATAGGTTATTATATTTATTTATAATCGGGTGGTACGGCAATGAAAGAGTTCAGCTTTTACCTTATTACGGATACCCACTATTTTGAAAATTCGCTCGGTGCATACGGAAAGGAATATGACGAGTTTATGCGCTATGAGCAAAAGTGCTTTGCCGAAACGCAGAGCATAAACGAATCCGTCTTTTCATGGCTTGAAAAAGTTGATGAAGCGGATACGGTTTTGATTGCGGGCGATTTGAGCTTCAACGGTGAAAAGGAAAGCCACAAGGGCTTTGTAAAGCTGCTTGATAAACTGCAGGAAAGCGGAAAAAAGGTTTATGTTGTTACCGCTGACCATGATTTTAAGGAGCATCCCTTTGCTTTTAACGACACAGGCAGAATTGAACCGGAAGGCACAAAGCGCGAAGAGCTTTTTGATATTTATAATAGCTTTGGTTTTTGCGATGCGATTGCGGTTGACCGGCAGCATCTTTCTTATGTTGCGCAGCTTTGTGACGGTGTGCGTCTGCTTGCACTCAATAACGATGGCAGCAATGACGGGCGCAGACGCTTTGACGAAGAACATATTGAATGGATTAAGCAGCAGGCTGCACAGGCAAAGGCTGACGGACAAACTATGATAGCGATGAACCATTTCCCGATTTTGCCTTGCCAGCCTATATTCGGACTTATCGGTTCAACAATGCAGAAGGAATCGGCAAAAGCGGCAACCCTGCTTGCTGATGCGGGTGTACATATTGTGTTTACCGGTCATATGCATCAGCAGAGTATAAATGAATATGTAACGGAAAACGGCAATAAGCTTTATGATGTCTGCACAGGTTCAATAATTGCTGACCCGGCAATTATCAGGCTTGTCACGGTAAAGGATGAAAATACCGTTGAAATAAAATCAATTCCCACACCTGATTTTGATTGGGATACAAAGGGTAAAACCTGCAAACAGTATCTGCAGGATACCTTTGATGCAATGATTTCAAATACGCTTACTGATATGAAGGAGGAGCCAAAGCGTATTCTCCGTAAGTTCGGTGTAAAACAGACTCCCGTTTTAATGTTTGCCGTTCGTCAGGCGGGCAAGCTGCTTAACTCAATTAAGCTTGGCACGCTTTGCAGGCTGTTGTTTGTAAAGTGCGATAAATCAATCCGCCAAATGAAGCTGAAAGCTTTTGCTGTAGAGCTTGTGCGCAATGTTTTTGAAGGCAATCAGCCCATGGTTGAAGGTACACCTAAAGGTGATGCGTTCGTTGCATTTTTAAAGCGTATAAAACCAATACTTAATAAGATAGATGCAAAGAATTTTGACGGCACAAAGGCGGACCTTTTCGATTTACTTAAAAATACTGCAGGCAATTATGATATTGATGATTATAACGCAGTTTTAAAGCTAAAATAAAAGGAACAAAAGGAAGAAGAAAATGTTAGAACTGAGAAGTATTAAGAAGACATATCTGTCGGGCGAAAATAAGGTTTCTGCGCTCGACGGCGTAAGTGTCAATTTCCGCGATAATGAGTTTGTTGCAATTCTCGGTCCTTCGGGCTCGGGTAAAACAACTCTGCTCAATATTATCGGCGGACTTGACCGCTACGATGCGGGCAACCTTGTTATCAACGGCAGGTCAACAAAAAAATATTCGGATAAGGATTGGGACGGCTACCGCAACCATTCCGTTGGCTTTGTTTTTCAGAGCTATAACCTTATTCCGCACCAAAGCGTGCTTGCCAATGTTGAGCTTGCGCTGACCCTTTCGGGCGTATCAAAGGCCGAACGCCGCAAAAGGTCAATTGAGGTGCTGAATAAAGTCGGTCTGGGTGACCAGCTTAATAAAAAGCCCAACCAGATGTCGGGCGGTCAGATGCAGCGCGTTGCTATTGCGCGTGCACTTGTAAACGACCCCGACATACTCCTTGCCGATGAGCCTACGGGTGCGCTTGATTCAAAAACAAGTGTGCAGATTATGGAGCTTATCCGCGAAATTTCAAAGGACAGGCTAGTTATTATGGTTACGCATAATCCCAAGCTTGCCAAGGAATATGCAAACCGCCTTATCAGAATTAAGGACGGCAGAATCCGCAAGGATACTAACCCCTACGAAATTGAACGGACTGAAAGGGAAGCTGTCAGAAAACCGATAAAAAAAGCCAAGTGCAAAAAAACAAAAGCACCGCGCACTTCAATGAGCTTTGGTACGGCACTTTCATTGAGCTTTAATAACCTGCTTACCAAGAAGGGAAGAACTCTGCTTACTTCTTTTGCGGGCAGTATAGGTATAATAGGAATTGCGCTTATTCTCTCGCTTTCAAACGGTATGCAGGCGTATATCAGCAGTATTGAGCAGGGGACTTTATCGTCCTATCCGCTTACTATTGAAAGCGAAAGCATGGATTTATCCGCGCTTTTAGGTCAGCTTTCTTCTTCGGATATAAATGTTGCTGAACACGAGCTTGATAAAATTTATAAAAAGCCGATGCTTGAAAATTCTGTTGCGAATATGACTATTAAAACCCAGCAGAATGATTTGGGCAGGTTCAAAACCTTCCTTGCACTCAATGAAGAAATGTATACCCTTTGTACCGATATAAAGTACGGCTACGATGTGGATTTGCAGATTTTCAAGGCTGATACAAGCGGCGGAGTTGTTCAGGTGCGTCCGAGCGAGGTGCTTGAAGCTGTCGGCGGCAGTCAGAGCGATATATGGACCGAGCTTATAGGTGATGAAAGGCTGCTCAGCACACAGTACGATATTCTTGCAGGTGCATGGCCTAAAAACCATACGGAGCTTGTACTGTTTGTTGATGAGAATAACGAAATAAGTGATTTATCGTTTTACGCTCTCGGTCTTGCTGATACAGGCGAGCTTGAAGAAATGATAAATTCCGAAGAAGAAAAGAAAGAAAAAACAGAAGAAGAGCAGCAGGCTGAAATTCAGCTTGAAGGCTTTGACTATACCGAGTTTATCGGGCTTTCGTTTAAAGTTGTGCCGAGTGTTTCTTATTACTACAAAGCAGATGGAAAATGGGTTGATATGCGCGAAAACGAAGCGTATATGAAAAATGTTGTCAATTCCGGTCAGGAGCTTAAAATTGTCGGCATTGCGAGGCCGAAAGCCGGCACGCAGTCACCCGTTTCAGGCGGAATGATTGGCTATATGAGCGGGCTTAACGAATCTGTGCTTGAACTTACAAATAACAGCAAAATTGTAAAAGAGCAGAAGGCAAAGCCTACTGTTGATGTGTTTACCGGTCTTAAATTCAAAACAGACGATAAAAATAAAAAGACTGCCGCGACGTCCGCAGTTTCAATGCCCGATGTTGTTTTCTCCGTTAAAACAGCAGGTCTGCCCGAAGCAACCCCTATGCAGACGCAATCGGATATTCCGACAATGTCGGAAGACGAGATTTACGATTTTATTAATAAAAACATTGAGGATGCCGCCGAGAAGGAGAGGCTGGCTGAGTTTGTAAAGCTCATGCTTAAAGATATCCGTTCTTCGTCTGACAGAAAGAAGCTTATGTCTTACCTTGAAGAAATGCTTGCAGATACGGAGTCCGACCCGCAGCAGGTATATAATTACATTCAGCTCATGAATAAGGATACGAAGCTGAAACTTCTTTCAATCATAATCACAGCGGTTGAAAGCGGCGAAAAGGTGGAAATACCGGGTGAAGAAGAATTGAAGAAGCCGGGCAGCAGCTCAGGCTCAAATAACAATTCATCTTCCGCCAATAATTCAAAGCCCAAGGAAGAAGAAAAGGAAAAGTTTTCGAATTCAACCTATGAGGAAAACCTTTCTGTTCTCGGTGTTGCGGATATAGCACAGCCGTCAACTATCAATATTTATCCTATAGGCTTTGAAGCTAAAGAACGCATTGCCGAAATTATTGAAGAATATAACCAACAGCAGATTGAAAGCGGCAACGAAGCAGGCGCAATAGTCTATACCGATTATGTAAGCCTTGTAATGAGCTCCGTTACGCAGATTATTGATATTGTAACCTATGCGCTTGTTGCCTTTGTTGCAATTTCGCTTGTTGTTTCTTCTATAATGATTGGTATTATCACATATATTTCCGTGCTTGAACGCACAAAGGAAATAGGTATTCTGCGCTCAATCGGTGCATCTAAAAAGGATATTTCGCGTGTGTTCAATTCCGAAACCATTATTGTCGGCTTTGTTTCAGGTGTTATGGGCATACTTGTGTCGTTGCTGCTGCTCATACCGATTAATGCAATTATCAATGCGATTGCAAATATTGAAAACCTTGCAGCAATGCCGCTTTACGGCGGAATAGCACTTATTGTAATAAGCGTGGTGCTTACCGTTATTGCAGGCCTTGTACCCTCACGCGTAGCCGCAAAGAAGGACCCGGTTATAGCACTCAGAAGTGAATAATAGTTATATTCGCCTTACGGTGAGTGATATTGCTACGCAGTTATATTGTGCTTTGCACAGTTATATTGTCCTTCGGACAGTTTTGTGGCGAATATAATATAACGAAATCCGCAAGGATTTCATATAACTTGACTGCAAGTCAAATATACCTGCAAACTGTAGTTTGCAATATAACTTATACTTATATTTGTTGAAAATCATTTTTATAATCCCAAAGAGCAGTCTTATTGATTGCTCTTTTTGAGTTTATTATATTTCGAACAACTCGTAAGGTTCAATAGAAAATTCTTTACTTGCATTGAAAATTATATTTATGGTAAGCCGTGGTGTTACAATGCCGTTTTCTAATTTCCGTAGGCTGCTTATACTGATTCCCAATTTATCTGCCATTTCCTTTTGTGTCAGCTTATTTTCTTTTCTTAATCGATATAAATTGTGACCAAATACATTAAAATAGTTAATCTTTTTCACGATATCACCTCGTATGATAACAATATGATAACACTTTGTTTGTATAAAATCAAGAAGTTTTTTATTATAATGTTATCAGAATATTAGCGAGGTGTTATCTATGGCTACAAATAAAGTGCAAACGGGTATTCGTTTTGAGCCAGAACTGCTTAACAAAATAACGTATATATCAAAGAAGAACAAGCGTTCCTTAAATGCACAGCTTGAGTTTTTAGCGCAGTCTTGTGTTGATGAGTATGAAAAAGAAAACGGAGAAATTATAATTGATAACGAAAATCTGTAAACTTAATTGTAGGAAAGGTTTTCGATTATTCCGTTAAATATTATTAGACCTTGTAGAATACTGCGGTAGGGGCGATTCATGAATCGCCCGGAATTTTACGTCATAAAATAGTAGAGCTTTAATGTTTCGATGTACGACAAAATCTGCATGGCTTCAAAATAACAAAAATGCAGGAAGATTACACCCGAAATCTTCCTGCATTTTAAGTTTGTTTATTTATGATTTTTGATATAGTACTTATAGAATTTTACGCAATGTGCAACCTCGTTTACACCTATGCTTTCGTTTGCTGCGTGCATTGCTACAAGCTGTTCGTTGCTCATTTTAATCGGGCAGAAGCGCAGGCAGTTGTCTGCAACTTCTTCGTAGTGGCGGCAGTCTGTACCGCCTGTCATCAGGTAGGGGATAACGCTTGCATCGGGGTAACATTCGTTAAGGCACTTTTTAAGGTAGCCGAATTCTTCGCCGTTGAAATCAACGCAGTTTGATGCGCTTCTTGCATGGATAACCTCAAATTCAAGGTCATACTTGTCGGCGTACTTTTTGAGTACTGCAAGTGATTCTTCCGCATTCTGGTGCGGTGAGGGGCGAAGGTTGCATACAACATATGCTTCCGAGGGAATAACATTTGGTGTGTGCGAGCCTTCAGCCATTGTGCAGCAGAAGGTTGTTTTCACAAATGCGTTACACATCGGTGAAACCATGGGGAGAACCTTTGTGAGCAGACCCTTGAAAAGCCACATATTGCCCAGCACCATTCTCAGCGGGAAAGCGAGGTAGGGAGCAGCCTGGTCAAGCATTGCATAAACAGGTGCAGATATTTCAGCCTTAAAGGGCTTATCCTTTTCAACATCGGCAACAAACTTTGCAAGCCTTGCAAGGGGAGTATTGCTCTTGGGTGTGGAGGAGTGACCGCCCTTGCCCTTTGCAATAACTTTAAGGTCTATATATCCCTTTTCAAGTATGCCTATTGCAGCGCACCAGCCTTGCATTGTGGGCAGCTGGTCTTTAAGGATTGCGCCGCCTTCGTCCATTGCAACATCAAGGTGAACACCCTTTGATTTAAGGTAGTCAACAAGCATCGGAGCGCCGCCGCCTGAAATTTCTTCATCAACCGCTGTTGCAAGGTAAACGTCGCAGGGCGGCTCATAGCCTTCTGCAAGCAGTTCTTCGATAGCCTGGAATTCTGAAAATACGGTTGATTTGCAGTCCATCGAGCCTCTGCCGTGAATGTTGCCGTCGGCTATTTCGCCGCTGAAGGGGTCGCGCTCCCAGTTAGGCTCGTCAGCCGTAACAACGTCCTGGTGACCCATGAGGAGCAGACCGTTTCTTTTCGGGTCCTTGCCGGGCCAGCGGAAAAGCAGGTTGCCCTGAATTTCGGTACATTCAAGCTTTGAAAATACAAGCGGAAAATTCTTTTTCATAACCTCGTGCAGCTTGTAAAATTCGGAAAGGTCTGTGTTGCCGCGCAGAGAAATTGTCGGCACTTTTATCATGTCAGAAAGCTTCTGCGCGTAATCAGCCGCTTCCTTTTCTGTCGGGTTTATTGCAGGTGTGTTTGTGTTGGGCTTTGCCTTTATTTTTACTGCCTTCAGTGCCGCAACAGCAAGCAGTATAACAACAACCGCCAGCAATATAAGCAAAGCAAATCCTACATACTTCATTATTATCATATCCTTTCGGTATTTTTACTGTAGAATTATATCACTTATTCATACTTTTGTAAACAGCAATTGAATTTGTCTAATATGCAATATAAGTTATTGTTTATAAAATTATAGTATTTTGAATACTGATAGGTTAAAATATTTATCATTCGTAGGGGTCGGCGTCCTCGACGACCCGAAAAGTAAGCGTTATGTTACTTTTGTCAGGCGTTACAAAAGTAACCAAAAAAACTTTTGAGTTTTGCGCACTCCGCTACGGCTGACAAAGGCAAATCCGCGAAGCAGACAGAACAAAAAATATTTTGTTCTGCTGCCGTAACGGCTATTGTATAGGTATCTGATTTTTAAAGTTTAATCATCGCCTACGGAACTTCGCTCGCATTAATTAGCAAGGTTTGTGTTTGTCAGCCTGCTTCGTTCAAACTAACGGCATATTAAGGATTTTTGATGTTCAAAATATCATAGGTAATCATCCTGCTATTTAATTACAGCCCACAGCATTAAGTTTACCGCAAGAAAAGCAACATTTACTGCGGTGAAAACAAGCATATATCTGCCCGTGCTGATTTTTTCTTTTGCAATAAGTTTAAAGGAAATAAGGCTTGCCATGCTTGCTATAAGCGTGCCGAGTCCGCCGAAGTTTACGCCTGTAAGCAAAGCCGCAGCATTGTCGGTAAACGAAGAAAGCAGTATAGCTGCAGGTACATTTGAAAACACCTGACTTGCCGCAATGCCTACCAACACTTCTCTTCCCTTTACAAGCGATTGGAGCAGCGTGCTGACTGCTTCAATTTTACCGAGATTTCCTATAAATATAAAAAGAAAAATAAAGGTGAGCAACAAACTGTAGTCGGCTTTGGCAAGCGTTTTTCTGTCAGCAATTATTACTGAAAGCAGAGTAATACCGAGCGTAACGGGGTAGGGGATAACCCTGAAAACTGTCAGCAGCGAAAGCATAAATAAAACTATGTAAATTATAAGCTTTGCTTTTTCAGGCTGTGGTTTTTCGTGGACTATTTCAATTTTAATATCTTCTTTTCTGAACATGAATGCCGCAACTACCGTAAGCACAAGCGAAAGCGCGGCATACGGAGCAACTGCACCGAAAAATTCGCCAAAGCCCATGTTGAAGGCTGAAAATAAATAGAGATTCTGCGGGTTACCTATCGGTGTGAGCATACTGCCGAGGTTTGCCGCAACCGTTTCGATAACAACTATGGGAATAAGCGCCTTCTTCTTGCCGGAAAGCTCAAGCGCCGTTACTGTAAACGGTACAAAGGTTATCAGCGCAACATCGTTTGTAATAACCATTGCCGAGAAAAAGCAAAGCAGACTCAGCACTAAACCGAGCGAACGCAGATTTTTTGTTTTGACCAGCATTTTCTGCGCGAGCAGGCTGAATATGCCCATGCGGTTAAGCCCTGCCATAACAAGCATAAGACACAGCAGCAGCCCGAGTGTACGAAAATCAATATATTCAAAATATGCTGCTGTCGGCTTTACAAAAAATGCCGATACTGCGGCAAGCACCGCTGAAATTATAAGCACAATTTCTTCTTTTAAAAAAGTTTTAGCCTTATTCAATTTGATTACCACCGTTGAATGATTAATATGTTCCATAATTTTATCACAAATTTTTACTGCGGTAAATATATTAATTGAAAACTCTTTAAAAGAATGATATAATAAAACCATCAATAATTCAGAGGTGTTTTTATGGAACTTTTTTGGCAAAAGCTTATGGCAATTATTACAGCATTTTTTACTATGATAAATGTAACCCTTTTTCCCGCAGAGCCTGAGCAGGGCGTTTACGGCGAAACCGAAAAAAAGGTGCAGACCGCTTTTGATGAAGGGGAATTCAGTATGGGCGAATATGATATAGTTGTTTCACCCTCAGGTGATGATGCAAATGAAGGTACGCTTGAAAATCCGTTAAAAACCTTTGAAGCTGCAAAGGAAAAGCTTAAATCGCTTAAAATTTCTGATTGCGGCACAGTTACCGTATGGTTCAGAGAAGGTACATATTTTATTGATAAAACGGTTGAGTTTACGGCTGAAGATGCGGGCGATGTTGTTTACCGTTCATACCCCGGTGAAGAAGTCAGCTTTTCCGGTGCGAAGCCGATAAGCGGCAGCTGGAGCGAAACCGAAATAAACGGTGTTGACGCTTTTGTAACCGATATGCCCGTTGAAAGCGATGCGGATTATTTCCGTTCGCTTTTCAAAGGCAACAAGAGGCTTTCACGCCCGAATTATCCCAAGGAGGGGCTTTTAAAGGTCGCTGACCCCAAAACCGACGAAGCGGTTGTTCCTGAAAATGAAGCACAGTTCTTTACTCATTCCGCAGCTTTTTATGCGCACACAAGCGATATGCTTGATTTTGCAAATGCAAGTGATATTGATGTAAGGGTTATGCATTTCTGGGTGGATGACCTTATGCCTGTTCATTCGGTTGATGCAGCAACAGGCAGAATTGAAACTGCAAAGCCCACCGCAATGACAATCAGAGTTGATGATAATTTTGTTTTTGAAAATGTAAAGGAAGCTCTTACACTCCCCGGTGAATGGTATCTTGACCGTGCGGAAGGCAAGCTTTACTATATTCCCGAAGCAGGTGATACACCCGAAAACACCGTGCTGTATGCTGGTGCTGCCGAACAGTTTATTTCAATTAACGGCGCGCAAAACATTACTTTCCAAGGAATCAACTTTGAAAAAACCGATTGGGAGCACGTAGGTAAAGACGGCAGCTTTTCCGGCAAATGCTTTGACGAATCCCATCCGCTTTACAAGAATATAAAGTACGGTGCAACGCATCCGCAGGCAGCCTTTGAAACACCCGCCGCAATTAATATTGTTGCATCAAGCAACATTAATTTTACGGATTGCCGCTTTGAAAACATTTCCTACACAGCGGTTAAGTTTGATAAGGCAGCAACCGACTGTAAAATCACAAGCTGCCGCTTTAATGAAATAGGCGGCAACGCAGTGTTTATTCATGGCGATTTTGTTGTTCCTGCATCTACACAGCGTATTGATGTAACCGATTGCCATATCAGCAGCTACGGCAGAATTTTCAACAACGCTATCGGTATTCTTCTTACCCATGCGATTGACTGTAACCTTACAAACAACGAAATTCATGACGGTTGGTATACCGGTATTTCCGTCGGCTGGAACTGGGGCTACTCACCTAATTCCACAAACGGAATAAATATCAGCGACAACCTTATTTACGATATCGGCAACGGCTGGCTTTCTGATATGGGCGCAATTTATACCCTTGGCATTCAGCCGGATACGGTAATCCGCGGCAATGTTATTTACAATGTAGGCTGTGATGAAGGCAGATACGGCTACGGCGGCTGGGGAATTTACCTTGACGAGGGTTCAAGCGAAATCCTTGTTGAAAACAACCTGGTTTACGATTGCTCATCGCAGACCTTCCACCAGCACTACGGTAAGGATAATATTATTAAAAACAATATTTTTGCCTTTGGCGGTGACGGCGCATTCCGTATCACCCGTAATGAGGAACACAATTCCCTGACCCTTTCAAACAATATCCTTGTAACGGATAACGCAACAATGTATGCCCTGACTACCGACAGAGATTGGTTTATTGACGATTCCAACCTTTATTGGGATTATACCAACGGCGGTAATGTTTATTCGGGCGATTCAATGAGCCTTTTTGAAAGAAAGAGCATGGTTATTATGGTTGCCCGCGGCTATTACAACAATGCTGTTTTTGCTGACCCGCTGTTTAAGGATGCCGCAAACCGCGATTTTACGCTTGCAACAAACAGCCCCGCGCTTGAGGCAGGCTTTGTACCGTTCAGCTATAATGCAGGCACAAACACACTCTTTGTTGACTAATCATAACAATTGTGTTAGAATTAACCGAATAAAATAAAAGGGAGAGAATGAGAATGAAAAAAATACTTGCTCTGCTTATGGCTTTTGCAATGATTTTTTGCCTTGCAGCGTGTAAGGATTCTGTTAAAGATAACGGCGAAAGCACAACAGAAGAAGCTACAACAGGCAGACCCGGCGATTTCGTAACAGACGCAAACGGTGAAGTGCTGCTTGTAACAAAGCCCTACATAATTACCGAGGCCAACGGCGAAGTCAAAACAGAAAAGGTAACAGACGAAAAGGGCTCCGAATATGTTATGCCCGTAACAACAGTTGTTGTCGATGTTGAAACCTATCCCGGCGCAACGCAGGCTCCGACCGTCGCACCAGGCAACACAATGGCACCTACAGGCAAAAAGTGGCCCAAGGATGAATTTATGAAAAAGCTGCCCGTCCTCAGCGAAAATGTTGATGATATCAACTCTTCAGCAACAGAAGAAGGTAACATAGCAATTCTCTATTTCAACGATGTAAGCTATGCCGATTACCTCAAGTATATCGAAAAATGCAAGGCAGCAGGCTTTGAACAGACCTACGGCCACGACCTGCCCGAAAAGGAAGAAAACGGCGAAAGCTATATCTACTATTCAATTGCAAACGGTCTGTATGTCGGTATCACATACAATACCGATAAAGCACCCTACCGCAACTGCGATGTTAAAATCAGCGTAGCCGATTACGATGTAGCAGGTATCAACGCATCTATCAATTCGGAGAAATAAGCCCTGATGAACGTATTCGATTTTGATAACACTATTTACCGCGGCGAAAGCTTTGTTGATATTTTTATAATGGTTTTGAAGCGTGACCCGTCGCTGCTTAAAAATGTTCCGTATATGGTCAACGGTGTTGTGCAGTATAAAGCTGGAACGCTGCGGATGGAAAATGTTTTTGAAAAGTATTCAAAAATATTTGAGGATTATGTTTCAACGATTGATGACCTTGACGGCTTGGTTACAGAATTCTGGGATAAGCACATCCGTAAAATCAAGCCTTTTTATGATGATGTAAGAACGGAAGATGATTTGGTTATTTCCGCTTCACCCGAAATTGTAATTGCCGAAATCTGTCGTCGTATAGGCATAAAAAACTATATCGGCTCGCAGTTTGACAGAGAAACGGGTAAGCTCGGCAGAGTCTGCTTCCGCGAAAAGAAAATTGAAGTTTTTTTCGAGCGGTATCCCGACGGCAGGATAGAAAACCTCTATACAGATTCAATGCACGATAAACCCCTTATGGATATTTCCGATAATGTCTATTTCGTAAAGGGCAATAAGATAACGAAAATAAAATAAAACCGTACAGCAGACAGAGTAGATTTCTGTCTGCTGTTTTTTTAAAAATGTAAATTTAAATTGTAAAAATTTCTAAAACGGTATATAAGTCCTTCTTGAAATCTGCTTTCTGCTGTGCTATACTAACTGTGCGACACAACTGAATAAAGCAAACTATATGAGAAGTGTTTTTGCTTTGGCAAAAATGCATTCTCTATTTTGGCTTTCTCTTATAGTTTGTCAGAAGTTGTGTCGCAGCAATCGGAGGTATGCATTTTTCGTGCGTAGCTTCGGCTGCGCACTTTTTACTTTATCATTTCTCATAGTAGGGGCGATTCATGAATCGCCCGCCGTAAAAACGATATGACGGTAAATTTCGGGCAATTCGTGAATTGCCCCTACACAAGTACATGATTTATGTAGATATAAATTACATTTCCGAAAGGGGAAATCTTTATGAAAAAACTGTTTAGAAAATCCTTGGCATTCATTATGGTTGTGGCTTTGACTCTTACCGCTACGCCGCTTATTGGTTTTTTGATGCCTGAAGTACAGGCAAAATCAATTTCTGAATATGCTGTTGGTGATATAATTGAGTTTGGTACTTACCCACAAAGTGAGGTTACAGATTCTGTGTTGCTTGAGTCTTTAAACAAATTATCTCTTAATTGGATTTCATATGATTATTATAGTGGTACAGGAGATATAAGTGATGGACAGATGAAGCCAGGAGACTTTATGAAGTATGCTGATATTACATATGGTGATGAAAAGTATCGTGCTGTTAAATTTACACAATATCGTCCATATATTACCGAATACACCTGTTCTGCAAGTAGATCATATCAGGACGATAACGGCTATATAACCGGCAGTATTTATTGGTTTAAATATGAGCCGCTTGAGTGGCGTGTACTTGACCCGGCGGAAGGCTTTATAATGTGCGAAAGCGTAATTGATTCCCAAGCCTACAGTAATGTGGTTTATTATAACAGTTCGCGCTATCGCAGCTTCAACAGCACAGCCTGCACAAGCTACGCAAGTGACTATGAAACAAGCTCGATACGCGAGTGGCTAAATGACGATTTTTATAACACGGCCTTTTCTTCCTCCGAAAAAGCCTTTATAGGCACAACAACCCTTGATAATTCTGGTTATTCTTCATCTTATCCTGAGTATGACAGTAACACGACCAACGATAAAATTTTTCTCCTTTCATATTCCGAATCCTTAAATAGCTCATACGGTTTTGTTAATAGTTCAACAAGAGATGCCAAGCTTACTGAATATGCCCAATGTCAGGGCGGTTGCACACATAATAATAGTAATACTTGTTGGTGGCTTCGCACTCCTGAAAATTCTGCTCAAGCGTGTCATGTTGATGAAGGCAATGTCTACAGTATTTATGTAGGTCGCAGTTTTGGCATTCGCCCCGCCTTGAAAGTAAAAACAGATATTGAAATTACTTTACCGGAAAATCCTGATGTTACTGATAAACCTGATGAAGAAACTGCCTTTATTTCTATAAACGAAACCGTAAATTATTATAGTAGCGGTAACGGCAAAGCTGCAAGCATGGATATGGCTATTGCATGTACAAACTTCGCTAATTCTTCTTTGGTTTATGACCATAATTTGGCGGCGTTCTGTTCGCAGGCAATTGTTTTAGGGTATACAAATAAAGAGAAAGATAATGAAACAGTTTTCAGAACAGCGCTTGAAAAGTTAGGCTTTAAAGATGTTGAGGTGAATCTTAATACATCATCAACCCAGGTTAACTATTTTATAGCGCGTCATAAAATTAATATTGACGGCGAAATATATAATCTGATTTTTACAGGTTTTATTGGTTCTCATTACGGACAGTGGTATAACAATTTTATGCCCGGTACTGGTGCCACACATCAGGGATTTGCAGGCGCAAGAGATTTTGTCTACGGCAAATTGAGAAATTATATTGCTACACATAATCTAAATTTCAGTAAGGGAAATAATAAAATTCTTGTTACAGGGCATAGTCGAGGTGCAGCTACGGCAAATCTTGTCGCCGCAAAGCTGATTGATACGGAAGAATTTGCATATGCAGATAATGTTTATGCTTATACTTTTGCTACACCTAATCCCACTTCTGAAAGCTCAAGAACCAACTCAAAATACAACAGAATTTTCAATATCGTAAATCCGGAAGATTTTGTTACAAAAGTTATGCCTAACGCATGGGAATTTGGCAGATACGGTATTACGCTTGTACTTCCCAGTAAAACTAACACAAGCGGATACAAAACTCATCTTAATAAAATGAGGCAGTATTTTGGTACAATAGCAGCAGGCGATACATATCAGCCCTTTGCCAATGGCGAGAAAGCAACGTACGATATTGTTAAAAAGTTTACAGGTACAGTATCAGATGTTAATGATTTTTATAGTACTAAATGGAGATTTCTTGATGGTGTTCAGACATCACCGTATGAATATTTTCAAAAGGTAATATGTCCTCTTGTTGGTGAAAAAGAGGTTGCAAATCAAGTCGTGCCGCTGGGATTATTAGCCACTTCAGCCATACCCGGAAGTACTTCATCTCCATATGATGATTTTAGTAGATTCTTTCTAAATAATGCGGTTCTTTATAGGCTTAATTCAATGATTCCTTCAGAGCTTGAATTGGTACTTCCTGCTATACATCCGGCTTTGGCAATACTTGATTTGACTTTGGATTCGGGCAAACCATATTTTGAAGATGCACATTTGGCAGAAACCTATTGCGCATATATGATGACTATGTCATCAGCTGATTTATGGTCATACAAGATAGGCTATGAAAATACGGTAAATTGCCCTGTCGATATTGAGGTTATCAATAATGCTACTGGTGAAGTAGTCGGAAGAATTACCAATAATGTTGTTGATGAATCTATAGCTAACAAAGAAAATGCGATAGTTATGAGTGTTGACGGCGATTCAAAATCATTTTGGCTTCCTGCTGATGGCGATTATGAAGTTAAGTTGACAGGAAACGATACAGGAACAATGGATTATACCGTTGCAGAAATCAATCCTGATAGTTCAGAACAAGCAAGAGTCAATTTCTTTGATGTTAATATCGCAGATGAACTGGAAATGACAGGTGAGATTGATAGCAATTTAAATTTAGAGAATTATGCTCTTGCTTATGAATCTGGCAAAATTCTCAAACCTACACAGTATATTGATGGAAACAGTAATACAGTAACCATTACAACTTCAACAAATGGCTACGGTGCAACAAACGGTAATATGACAGTTACTTGCGGTGATTATGTTACTGTAACAGCTTTTATTGAAAGCTCATCGTTGAAGTTTGTTAAATGGATAGACGAAAAAACAGGTGAAACAGTAAGTACTGATGCGGAATACAGTTTTGTAGCTAAAAAAGATGTGAGCTTAAAAGCTGTGTTTATAGTCGAAGTTTTGTCAATTGCAACGCCATCTACAACTGTTATCAACTATGGCGAAACACTTGTTTTGACTCTTGAAAATGTAGAAATACCGGAAGGCTATTCTATTGAATGGTACATTTTATTAGGCTCAGGTGTTTCTGCATATAAAAACGAAACAGGTACAGAGTGCAGGGTTACATCTGTTGCAAATGGCAGTGCAACATTTGCTGCTGTGCTTGTTGATGAAAACGGTGAAGCTGTAACCGATGAAAATGGCAATGAAATAAACGATTTAATTACCATTACTTCAAGAGCAGGCTTCTGGCAGAAATTAGTTTCATTCTTCAAAAACCTGTTTGGTATAAACAGAATAATTTACTAAAATTTTAACCGCTGCCCGATTAATTTCCGGCGGCGGTTCTTGTTGTATTGATAAAACACCGTTTGTCGGGATTATCACCAAAATATATTTTAAGCAACTATTGGAATTTATGGTAAAAATGCATTTACATTTTAATAAGGTGTGTGCTATAATATGCGATGGTACATTGCGCGTGTGGGTAAACCCCTGTGCGCTGTAACTATTAAACTTGTTTATTATTTATTTATGGAGGTATAAACCAATGGCTTACAAGTATGTTTACCTGTTCTCCGAAGGTGACGCTTCAATGCGTAATACCCTCGGCGGTAAGGGCGCAAACCTTGCAGAAATGACCAAGATCGGTCTTCCTGTTCCTCAGGGCTTCACAATTTCTACAGAGGCTTGCACAAAGTACTACGAAGATGGCAAGAAGATTAACGATGAAATCCAGGCACAGATCATGGAATACATCGAGAAGATGGAAGGCATCACCGGCAAGAAGTTCGGCGATAAGGAAAATCCCCTTCTCGTTTCCGTTCGTTCCGGCGCACGCGCATCCATGCCCGGTATGATGGATACTATCCTCAACCTCGGTCTTAACGAAGAGGTTGTTGAAGCAATCTCCGCAAAGTCCGGCAACCCCCGTTGGGCTTGGGACTGCTACAGAAGATTCATTCAGATGTACTCCGACGTTGTTATGGAAGTCGGTAAGAAGTACTTCGAAGAACTCATCGACGAAATGAAGGAAGAAAAGGGCGTAACTCAGGACGTCGATCTTACAGCTGAAGACCTCAAGACACTTGCAGGTCAGTTTAAGGCTGAATACAAGAACAAGATCGGTAAGGATTTCCCCTCCGATCCCAAAGAACAGCTTATGGGCGCTGTTGAGGCTGTTTTCCGTTCATGGGACAACCCCCGTGCAAACGTTTACCGCCGCGACAACGATATTCCCTACTCATGGGGTACAGCAGTTAACGTTCAGATGATGGCTTTCGGTAACATGGGCGACAACTGCGGTACAGGTGTTGCTTTCACACGTGACCCTGCTACAGGCGAAAAGGGTCTCATGGGCGAATTCCTTACAAACGCACAGGGCGAAGACGTTGTTGCCGGCGTTCGTACTCCCATGCCGATTGCTGAAATGGCTGAAAAGTTCCCCGCAGCTTTCGAAGAATTCAACAAGGTTTGCGGTATTCTTGAAGACCACTACAGAGATATGCAGGATATGGAGTTCACAGTTGAAGACGGTAAGCTCTATATGCTCCAGACAAGAAACGGTAAGAGAACTGCAAAGGCTGCTCTCAAAATCGCTTGTGACCTTGTAGACGAGGGCATGATCGACGAGAAGAAGGCTGTTGCAATGATCGACCCCAGAAACCTCGATACACTCCTTCACCCGCAGTTCGATGCTAAGGTTCTCAAGGCATCTACACCTGCAGGTAAGGGTCTTGGCGCATCTCCCGGTGCTGCTTGCGGTAAGGTTGTATTCACAGCTGAAGATGCTGTTGAATGGAACGAAAAGGGCGAAAAGGTTGTTCTTGTCCGTCTTGAAACATCTCCCGAAGATATCACAGGTATGAAGGCTGCTCAGGGTATCCTCACAGTTCGTGGCGGTATGACTTCTCACGCAGCTGTTGTTGCCCGCGGTATGGGTACTTGCTGTGTATCCGGTTGCGGCGACATCGTTATGGATGAAGAAAACAAGCAGTTCACACTTGCAGGTAAGACATACCACGAGGGTGACTTCATCTCCATCGACGGTTCAACAGGTAACATCTATGACGGCATCATTCCCACAGTTGATGCTGAAATCGCAGGCGAGTTCGGCCGCATCATGGCATGGGCTGACAAGTACAGAACTCTCAAGGTTCGTACAAACGCTGATACACCTGCAGACGCTAAGAAGGCTCGTGAACTCGGTGCAGAAGGCATCGGTCTCTGCCGTACAGAGCACATGTTCTTCGAAGCAGACAGAATTGCTGCATTCCGTGAAATGATCTGCGCTGACACAGTTGCAGAACGCGAAGCAGCTCTTGATAAGATTCTTCCCTATCAGCAGGGCGACTTCGAGGCTCTCTACGAAGCACTTGAAGGCAACCCCGTAACAATCCGTTTCCTTGATCCGCCCCTCCATGAGTTTGTTCCCACAGAGGAAGCTGACATCGCAGCTCTTGCAGAAGCTCAGGGCAAGTCTGTTGAAGACATCAAGGCTATCATCGCTTCTCTCCACGAGTTCAACCCCATGATGGGTCACCGTGGCTGCCGTCTTGCAGTAACTTATCCCGAAATCGCAGCAATGCAGACAAAGGCTGTTATCCGTGCAGCTATCAACGTTAAGAAGGCACATGCAGACTGGAACCTCGTTCCCGAAATCATGATTCCCCTTGTTGGCGAAGTTAAGGAACTCAAGTTCGTTAAGGATGTTGTTGTTAAGACAGCTGACGCTGAAATCGCAGCAGCAGGCGTAGAACTCAAGTACGAAGTCGGTACAATGATCGAAATTCCCAGAGCTTGCATCACAGCAGATGAAATCGCTAAGGAAGCTGAGTTCTTCTGCTTCGGTACAAACGACCTTACTCAGATGACATTCGGCTTCAGCCGTGATGACGCCGGTAAGTTCCTCAACGCTTACTACGATACAAAGATCTTCGAGTTCGATCCCTTCGCAAAGCTTGATCAGACAGGCGTTGGCGCTCTCATGGAAATGGCAGTTGCAAAGGGCAAGGCAAGCGGCAAGAACCTCCACTACGGTATCTGCGGCGAGCACGGCGGCGACCCGACATCTGTTGAGTTCTGCCACAAGATTGGCCTCGACTATGTATCCTGCTCACCCTTCCGTGTTCCGATTGCACGCCTTGCAGCAGCTCAGGCAGCTATAAAGGACTAATGGAGAACTTCTTCAAGTTCGCTCAGTTTACTCTGACACTCGAGGATGCACAGGAATATGCGTATTCCATATCCCCGACAAAGCGTGTAAGAAACTGGCGAGATATTGAAGTTAACCTCTATATTTAAAATGAACTCCCCATCGAGCAATCGGTGGGGAGTTTTTGTGTCTGTAATATTGTTGTTGAGAATATTTTCTGTATGTGCTATAATAATTTCAATATGTAACATCAGAGGTATTCGTTATGGGAAAAGCATCCACAAAAGAAAATAAATCAATATATCAGCTTGCAAGAGAAGAATTGCATCTTACAAGAGCAGATGCAACAACAAAAATTCCCGGAAACGATGATTTCCCCGGCATGGACGGAGTTACGGAAAGCAGACTTGTTAAACTTGAACATGGCGATGTAGCAATTCAGCCTGAAGATGTTGTTGCAATGGCGAAAAGATATAACAAACCTGAACTTCGCAATTATTACTGTTGCAATGAGTGTCCTATCGGCAAAATTGATGCACCGGAAGTTACATATACAGGCGGAGTGCATGAAATTCTTGTCAATATGGCTGTTTCACTTAAAAATGTAAATCACGAAAAAATCCGTCTTATGGAGATTCTCGAGGACGGTAGAGTTGATAACGATGAAATAGAAGATTACGAAAAAATCTGCGAAGAACTTGAACATATTTCTATGACAATTGAAGCACTGCAATTGTGGTGTGAAAAAATGAAGCTTAACAAAAACAAATAAATAACAATTCTTACCGTTTCAGTTTAAAACTGAAGCGGTTTTTTTATTTTGCTGAAAAAGGTAAATTCAAAGCATTGTTTTTGCCTACACGGTTAATTACTTTTCAAATAAACGGCAGTATAATGTAGACATAACAAAAAGCAACCCCAAATTCAAAGGAGAATATGTATGGGAGTTAAATCAAGAATACTTGCTTTGAAACTTTTAGAAATGCAGAAAAAACATCCTGACTATGCAAAGCAAATGGGTATAGAAATCAAAGTTACACAAAACGAAAAAGAAGAACCTTACGAAAAACCATATAATGTATCAAGGAGTGATTTTTATGATTGAAATATTATTTTCAATTCTTGCAGTATGGCTTTTCTTTAAAGCCATCGGACTAGCGTTCAAGATAACATGGGGTGCAGCCAAAATTGTTGCAACTATATTACTCGTAATCGCAGTCCCCGCATTCATCCTGCTCGCAATTTTCGTGGGCGGATTTATCCTGCTCTTACCCGTTGCATTAATCGCCGGTGCGGTGGGGTTGTTAAAAGCTTGCACATAAAATAAAAATCAGATTGGAGATTTAATTTTGAAAAAACTATCCGTTAAAACGATCATTTTCATTTCAGCTTTATTTTTTATCGTTTATCTTGCTTTCGACTTTTTCAATTTGCCAACCTTGATGGGAATTGATACAACAACTGTAAATTGGGATTTATTCTTAGGTTTACTCAATTTTTGGGTTGTAGTTTTGCTGTATTTGATTACATATAAGAAAATTGACAAACGCAATTTGAAAAGGGAAGACAATAAAGAAGAAATTGCAAATTTATTGATAGCATCTTGTTATAAAGAATGTCAAGAATACTTGAAACTATTTACTCCTGAAACGGTTGAAAAATATATACTTCCCAAAGTTGATTTTAACAGCACTACCAATAAGGTTATCACTAACTTGCAAGAAGCTCCATTTGCCAACGAAAATGTTATAATGGATTTAGCAAAGGACGGTCAATTAAAAAAGAAACAAATTGAAGGTTATTTTAAAGTGAAAGACAAATATAGAGTCTTTGTAAGTACCAGAATTACATTTTTTGACGCGCCTCATATCTATGAGCCAGTTTTAAAAGAGTTAACGGATGCTATAAATGAAGAATCTTGATTTGAAGTATTATTCGTGTTAAAATCAAATAAAGGAGTGAAAAACATGAAAAAATCAGGTATAGTACCTGTTATTACAGGCTTGATTACGGGCTTGGTTACGGGTCTGATTGTATCAGCGGCGGGATTTTTTATTTCAAGCACCGCAATCAATATCCATAATCCCGGTTTTTGGGTTATTGTTATCCTCGCCCTGTTTGCGGCAATCCTTGCAGGCAGACTTGCAAAAGGATGCAAAGATTTCGGCTGGGTAACCGTTTCAAAAAAGACAGGTTCAAAGGGTCGTACAAAGAAATACAGCGAATTCAGATTTTCAATAGTGCCTTACATCCTGCCCATCGCCTTGACTGTTATCATTATCGGAGCGGGCATTGTCGGCAGCACTATGTTCAACGCAACCTCTTATGCGAAAATTCTGAAGGTTAATGACTCTGATTTCACCGCCGATTTGTCGGAGTCCGTTGAAACAGATTCCATTGCTCTTATGGATACCGCCTCTGCACGAATGCTCGGTGACCGTGAAATAGGTGCTCTTTCGGATGTCGTCAGCCAGTTTGATGTTTCAAACGATTACATACAGATTGACTACAACGGAAAACCTGTAAAGGTTTCTGCTCTTGAATATGCAGGTTTTTTCAAATGGATGAACAACAAAGAGGGTGTCAAAGGCTATGTTACCGTTGACCCCGTTTCAATGTCAGCTTCGTTTGAAAAATCCGAGGGAATGAAATATATTCCCTCCGCCTATTTTCTTGAAGATGCAAAAAGACACATCTGGCTGGAATATCCAACATTGATGACAGAGAATCTTCATTTTGAAATCGATGAAAGCGGAAAGCCTTATTATGTTGCATCAATCGTTGATAAAACAATTTCTCTCTTCGGCGGAAAAACCGTCAGCGGTTGCATCGTGCTTGACCCCGTGTCGGGCGAAATTGTTAAATATGATGTTGCGGATATTCCGAGATGGATTGACGTTGTTTTCCACGGCGACCTTATCTGCGAGCAGTATAACTGGTACGGAATGTATCAGAACGGATTTATGAACAGTCTGTTTGCCAAAAAGGGCTGCAAGCAGGTTACAACCTACAGTTCAGAAGATGACTCATCTGACGAAACTCCCGTTTCCGATTACGGTTATGTTGCCAAAGACGGCGATATATGGATATACACGGGCGTAACTTCCGTTAACGGCGACAGCTCAAACATCGGCTTCCTTCTTGCGAACGAAAGAACGGGCGAAAGCCGCTACTATGCGATTGCAGGTGCCGATGAAAAATCCGCAATGGCTGCCGCAGAGGGCGAAGTTCAGGAAAAGGGCTATCAGGCTTCGTTCCCCTCTTTGATTAATGTTGAGGGCAATCCCACCTATATTATGGTGCTTAAGGATTCGGGCGGACTTGTGAAGCTTTATGCTGCAGTCAATGTTGAGCAGTACAACATCGTTACAACTGCCGCAACGCAGGCGGAATGTATCGCAAAATACAAAGCTATGCTCGGCATAAGCGAAGTTCAGACTCCGACCGATGAAGCGAAGAATGTAACCGTTACAATCGCTTCCGTAAAATATATTGATATTGACGGAAACACCTATATTTATCTGATTGACACAGAAAACAACATTTTCAAAGCAAAAGCATCAGAGCATGAAAATATGCTGCTGCTTGAAGCAGGCGATACCGTTGAGCTTTCCTGCTCAGGTTCGAAAATATTATCGTGCAAGCAGATTGTCTGAAAATCAACTCCGTTTACCGAGCAATCGGTAAGCGGAGTTTTTGCATTCGACTACACATAAATCAAGAGTCTGTTCACAAAATAAGACCTTATCAAATTAGGACTTGAATGATATAATCATATCAGAAGCTTCGAGAAAAAATGAAAAGGTGAAAACGATGAACAATATATTCAGCGACAATCTCAAGGAATTCCGTCTTGCAAAAGGCTTGACCCAAGAGCAGGTTGCAGAAAAACTGAATGTTAATTCTCAGACTGTTTCTCGATGGGAATGCGGTACAACATTACCTGATGTTCTGACCCTGCCCGAACTCGCAAGACTTTACGAAGTAACTGTTGATGATTTTTACAAAAAGAATACTGTTGCTTATGATAACTACGCACAGCGTTTGGCTTCGGTTTTTGAAGATACACATGATATTGAAGATTTTATGCGTGCAGATGCAGAGTTTAAAAAGCTGATAAAAAGCAATTCATTAACAACACGAGATATGTGGGAATACGGAATAATTCATTATTTCTTGATGCACTATGGAAAAGAAAATACTTTCCATTGGTTTGAAAAAGTTTTAGAACAAGGCGAAAGTGCCGATGAATTTGCTTATTGGAAAACCCGCACACAGAAAATGAAGCTTTGCTCGCAGCTTGGCAAAGACGAAGAAAACATCAATGAACAACAAAAAATCGTTGAGAACAACCCCGACAATGTGAATGAGTGGAGCCTTTTGCTTGCCGCATATATGTATGCCGGACGTTATGAGGAAGCACACGAAGAATTTAAAAAAGCAGTCGCTAAATTCCCCGAAGAATGGGAGCTATATATTCACGGTGGCGATATTGCCAAGAAGCTCGGGAAATATGATGAAGCTATGCAGCATTACAACAAAGCAGGTGAAATAGGTTCATATTTCTGCGATGAGCTTTATTGTAAGGCAAGCTTGTACGAAGATTTAGGCGAATATGAAAAATCTGTTGAAATGTATATGAAGATTGCCGACACCCTCCGCCAAAGAGGTTACGATGTTGAAGCAGATATGGCAGAAAAAGATGCGGAAAAAGTCAGAAGAAAAATTGAAAAATAAGATATAAAAATCTATAACAAAAAACGAACTCCGTTTACCGAGCAATCGGTGAGGAGTTTTTTGCGTTTGTAGAATCACATTTCCTTCTACGAGAATTCAACAAATTTATTAAGGAATGTTTGATTTTGGGTGCTCCGTACTCACAGTGTTGATATAAATTGCAAAGACTGTAGAAATATGGTAAAATATTCACATAATGGTTCAATTTTAGGAATTCTTTTATGAGATACACTCGTTTAAAAGCTGCAGAAATGAGGTATATAAATATGAATTTAAAAAACAAAAAGGATAGCAAGAAAATAATCACATTGCTTTATAGAGATTGTTATAATATGCTTAAAAGCTGGATTCAAAAATTTATTTCATCAGCTTGGAAAATGACAAAGAAGCTATATATGATTATTTCCGTTATTTCTACCCTTACAATATTTTCTGCTGTTTTATTGTTTGCAGTAGGACAACTAGGATTAGAATCGTCTTGTGATGATGATTTAATTATGCAAAATATAAAAAAACAAATCCCTGACAATCTTGAAATCTCGAGTATTACGACTCAAGATATACATGGTTTTGGTAATGATAGCCTTGTTGTTTTAGCCGCAGACGCAAATGCTGAAGATGAAAGTTCTGCAAATCAACTACTTATATTCGACAAAGTAGATAACGGAGTGCTTAACCAGATTTATAATTTTGCAGGATATGGTAGCAATTATAAACTTTCATATATGTTTAGTCTTGTCTCAGAAAATGAGGGATTTAAGCCGTTTGGATATGCACTTGAATTGTTGGATGTAGTTGAGTTAACAGGTGATACATCTAAAGAATTGGTTGTTATGTTTATGGCAATTCCTCCCGGAACATCTGGCTACTATCAAATTGGAATATTTTCATATTCTTTTGAAAAGCAAGCATATTATTTGGTTGGTACATATCCACCCGTAGATGGATATGACCTTAATCAGGATAATGGGATATATTATTGGAATACGCCGGCTCCGACAATATTACACTCTAAAAATGCCAGTCAGTATAATCTTTATAATGAAAACGAGCGTTTTAACTTAGAATATGGAACTTATGATGATAATGATTTTTATATTGAATACAACGGAGGAGTTCTGTTAGTTAGAACACAAATGATTTGGGGCGAAGAAAGCCATCCGGAACCGCACAGACACATTATATCGGTATTTGATCCTCAATATAACCCCAAAAAAGATGAACTAGAATGGAATGTTATTTTTTCAAAAGAGACAACAGAATATACTCGTTATTGTACAGAGGAATTTGTTATAGATTTTTTAAAAAAGAATGATCGATATGATATCGTCAATTAGTTATGACTGACAGAAAGAAAAACTAACAAATGTATAAAACATGGGTGGAGCAATTTACAATAAGCATTTTTATATGCAAATATAAACTGTTTTAAAATGAAAAGATTATTGGTATGATTGATTAAAAATTATATACTAATATTTTGACAGGCATTATTCCGCACATTCGACAAAACACAGACCGCCTTGTAAAATGGTGTTACCAAATACAAGGAGGTCATTTTTATGTTTAACAAGAAAACTAAACTGAAGCTCACGGACTTTGAGTGTAACCTTTTAATCAATGGAATGAACGAGTTTCGCAATATGCTTCTCGCAGAGGGTATAACAACAGCGGATGTTGACGAACTGCTCCTGAAAATCATCAGCAAATCCGAGCAATAAGGGGTGATACCGTGTCAGATTTTATTGAGGATTTTTACTACGGAAACATCGAGCCACAGGAAATCAGCACAACATTCAGCACCGAACTTAAAAGAAAATTGGACTCGCTTTCACAAGCTGAAGAACAGCTTACATCCAAGCTGACAGATGAAGGAAAAGAGCTGTTTATAAAGTATGCCAGTCAGTCAAGCGAGTTTCTTTGTGTAAGCAATGCCGACAGCTTTATAGCAGGCTTCCGTCTCGGTGCAAGATTTACATACGATACGTTTGTTGAAAAGAAGAAAGGATGAACGAAATGAATATAACTTACCGCACAGTAGGTGATTACAAAATCCCGAACATCACTATTTCACCCGAAGACAGCAAACCCCTCGGTAGATGGGGCATTGCTCACCGTGATTATCTTCTGCATAACAAAAGCGTGCAGTTCAATATAATGCTGATGACCGGCACTCTGTTTTCTCATCTTGCTGAAATCGACAGTCAGGCAGAGGAAATGTTCTCCCGGCTGGTTGAACAAATGACAACAGCCGAAGGCATCACCGAACACCTCAAAGAGCAAAACCAACTCGAATGGGTACAGCGAATGAATAACATCCGCCACCGTGCCACCGAAATCGTAAACGTAGAACTTATATATGTATAAACATTAAAGCCGTCCGATCAATCGGACGGCTATTGCTTTATTCTGCAACCTTGTATTTAGTTCTTGTTCCGTACCTTACTGATGTGAGAAAACCGAGTTTTTCGAGTTTGAGTACAAAACTGCGGATTGTTGCATAGGCGGCATTACCGAAATCTTTTTCGAGCTGTTTGGTCGAAAACTCCTCCGTTGAGTAACACGAAATAACAAACTGCCACAATGCAACTTCCTTTTTGGTAAGCTCTCCCGATTTCACTGCTTCATCATAAGCTGAAAGGGTATCCGTTGAGTTGTTCATCTTGTTGTAAACGTTTTCAATAAAATAAAGCACAAACGGTGTTACATCGATTACACCGCTGAATATTTGGTTATCTTCAACCGACGAAAACGCATCATAATATGCCTTGCGGCTTTTTTCAATCAAACCCGAAAACGGAATGAAGAGAGCTGACTGATAACCCTTTTGAATGAGAAACCAAAGATGCATTAACCTTGCCGTTCTGCCGTTGCCGTCAAAATACGGATGAACATAGGCAAAATAAAAATGAACTATAGCTGCTTTAACAAGGTCATTAATGCCGTCATCTGTATTTATAAACTCAATCAGAACCTTCATAAGCCCTGGTATCTTTTTGTAGTTAACACCCATATGCTCAATTTGACTTCCTACAATAGAAACGGTATCGTGACGGTAGAATTCACCGTCATTCAGCCTGTCATCGCCTTCAAGGAAATCGCCGACTGTCATCATATAGATCTTGTGCAAATTTTCTTCCGTGATTCTGTTGGAAGTATCGGCAATAAATTCCAAGCCCTTTTTGATACCGAGAATCCTGCTTTCCTGATCGTTTTTTGGTGCATAGCCTTTAAGAATATTACGCACGCTGTCACGGCTGAAATCAATGTTTTCAATAGCAGAAGTAGCCACAATTTCATCTTCGGCTGTTTTGACACCGTAATAATTGTTCTGGTTTTTCAAAAGCAATTTGACCGCATTCTGACTGACCGCCGCATGATTTTCGATGAAAACAAGGTTGTTTCCGTTGAAATCCAAAATGGGCAAATCTTTGTAATAAAGCTCAGATAGAGTCTGCAGAAACTCTGCAAAATCCCCACTGTATTTGTATTTCATTTTCTCAAGATTACAAAAATGCTTGTCTTTGAGCATTTTTGAAAAAAGCTTTATATCCATAACAAACTCCAAATTGATAGTAATTAGTATCAGTTTGTATCAATATATCATAAATTATACATTAAGTCAACCGATTTTTAAACATCAAGCCGCCCGATTGCTCGGACGGCTCTTTTTGTTCGGTCAGATTAAAACAGTTGTGAGGGGAGTTTTAGCTTTTCTTTCGGCGGGAATTGTTTGTCGAATTCTTCGGCTTGAGCCTCATCAACAAAATATCCTTTCGGCGGAGTATATTCACCGCTGATGCCGTCAAGATAACCGTTTTTCAGCTCCTTGCACAGAAAGAACGATGCG